>CAUVMS010000067.1:0-14246 GCA_963552815.1 uncultured Actinomyces sp.
GGGGGCGCGTCCTCCCCCCGGGGGCCGCGGCCCCCCCCCCCGCGCTCGGGGCCCCGGCCCCCACCCCCCCCCCCCGCGCCGCCCCCCGACGAGAGGTGGCCGGCCGCCGTCGTTGTGAACTGACCGAGGTGAACCGCGCGACTGCGCGTCGTCAGATGCGCGCGCTGACCTCCTGGTAGCCGGAGTCCTCGCGGGTACCGCCCATGCCGTCCCCGACTTCGCTGTAGTGGCGGATCACCGTCACCGACCGGACCCACTTGATCATCTTGTAACCGTGGCTCGACTCGCAGCGCAGACGCAGCGGGGCGCCGAACATGCCTGAGAGCGGCTTGTCGTTGCGGTCCCAGGCCAGGATCGTGTCATCCTCGAGCGCCATGTCCAGCGAGAGGCACGTGTAGTACGGCTCGACCGGGCGTCCGTCGTGCATGTGCTGGGCCATGCCGAAGGACTCGAACATCACCCACCCGGCCTCGGGATCGATCTGGCCGACCTGCGCCAGCAGATCCCGGACCCGGATTCCCGTCCACTTGGCGATGCCGGTCCAACCCTGCATGCAGGTGTGCATAGTGATCTGGGACAGGCTGGAGATCTCCTTGAGCTCGTCAAGGGAGAAGGACGCCGGCGCCGAGACCAGGCCGCCCACCTCGAGGCGGAAGTCGGCGAAGTCGTTCGCCGCCAGGTCCTGGTACTCCGGGGACTCCTCGCGCGAGGGGGTGCGGGTGTTGACCCAGTGGAACGAGGAGATGTCCTTCTCCGTCCACGGCTTCTTGACCGACTGCTGCGAGCTGCAACGGTCAACCGTGACCCGCCGGATTCCCCGCGTGGCGTCCCACAGGATTCGCTGGCTGCGGCGCGGGTCCGCCAGGGTCCAGTAGGACAGGGCGATCCAGAGAGCCACGACGACGACGATCGTTGCCAGGACGGTGACATAGGCCTGGCCCACACGGCTGGGGTCGTAGTAGCCGAAGACGAGGTGGGTGAGGTTGTGGGGCGCGTGCACGATGAACACCAGACCCACGTGGACGATGGCGAAGCCCAGGTAGGTGAACATGCCGATCAGGTGCAGGGAGCGAGCGGCCTGGCGTCCGCCGAACATCTTGGCGTACCAGGGGAAGCGCCCGACGACGGCGGGAGACATGACCGGGCCCGTCACGATCATTAGCGGGGCGGCGATGAAGACGATGAAGAAGTACCCCAGCTGCTGAAGGCTGTCATAGGGGGTGAAGTCGCACAGGGACGGGGTGCGCAGGTGTGCGTAGGTCAGCAGGGAGTCCCAGGCGTCGGGGAGGATCTTCCACGTTGTCGGAACCAGGCGCTGCCAGGCCCCGGTGCCCACGAGGAAGGCGACGTAGATGATGCCGTTGAGCAGCCAGAAGCTCGTGGCCACTCCGTGCCATGCGCGCCCCAGTCCGATCTTGGCCCGGCCGGGCAGAGAGACGAGCGGGGAGAGGTCGCGCTGGTCGTCTCGAGCGGTGAAGGCGCCCTCCTCAAGGGGCACCTTGTCCTTGGTGAACCGGATCCACTCGGAGCCGGGCTCGCACTGGTCCTTGAAGTAGAAGCGCGGGTGCGAGGCAATGATCTCGATGCCGGAGCGGATGAGGACGCCCATGAGGAGGAAGTTGATGAAGTGGGTGACGCGCAGCCACAGCGGAAAGGTCTCGGTGTCGACGCACTGCTGGGCGACGTCGTTGGCGGTCTGTGCGGCTAGAGGCAGAAGGGACATCGTCGTGCCTTACGAACGGGGTCAAGAACGTGCCATGCGGAGTTATTGTACCGCCGATTCTCGGTTATATACAGGATTTTGTGACAACAAGTCGTGAGAATCTTCAGCATGAGAGCTGTCACGTAAGGAAGGCTTACTTAAATAGAAAAGCAATGCGTTATCAAAATAGAGCACTCCTCGCTTGTCAGTCGATTCTACGTGTTGAATATATATGGCGTAAATCTGATGAAATGTTGCCGATTGGTCGGCGTGTTGGCGGTTTAGTCCCGGTTCGTCCCGTAGGTGAGCGGTGTGGTGCTTGTACGGTGGCTGCCAGATGTGGAAAACGTTCGCTGTCTCCTGAGATACATGGAGGTATTCTCATGTCACCCGCTGCCGCGGCTGAAGGGGCGACAAACCGACGCGCTCGCCTCATCGGCAAGGGATGGATCCAGGGTGTCGCCCTGGTCATGCTCTTCGGATTCACCGTCATGGGCTTGCTGGCCTATCGCACCTACACCAACTCCATGCCCCAGCCGGAGAGGGTGGTCACCGAGAGCGGTGAGACCCTCTTCACGACGCAGGACATCACCGAGGGGCAGAAGCTCTTCCAGGCCAGGGGCCTCATGGAGTACGGCTCCATCCTGGGGCACGGCGGCTACCTCGGCCCCGACTTCACCGCCGAGTACCTCCGTATGGAGGCCACGAGCGTCAAGGAGCAGCTTGCCGCCCAGGGAGTCGACGACCCGGCCACCGCCACCAAGGAGATGCTGCGAACCAACCGCTACGACCCCTCCACGGGGACCCTGGTGTGGACTGACGAGCAGGTCAAGGCCTACAACGACGCCGTCGGCCACTACACCAGGATGTTCGGGCCCGACGCCCACAGCCATGGTCTCAAGCCGGATCTCATCACCGATCCCACCGAGGTCAAGCAGGTGACGGCCTTCTTCGGCTGGACCGCCTGGGGCTCGTCGGCGCAACGCCCGGGGCTCGACTACTCCTACACGAACAACTGGCCCCCGGAGTCCTTGGTCGGCAACGCGCCCACCGGTGACCTCATGATCTGGTCGGTCATCTCACTGATCGTTCTCATCGGCGGAACCGGGGTCATGTTCGCCATCTACGGCCGCTGGAGCCAGAGGATCGGCTGGCACTCGGAGGAGGCCCCGGCCCTGTCCTTCCGACAGCCCGAGGAGATCGGACTGACCAAGTCGCAGAGGGTGGTGGCCTGGTACGTGTTCACCATCGCCGCCCTGTTCCTCGTCCAGACGCTCCTGGGGGCACTGGCCGAGCACTACCGGGCCGACGTGCTGTCCTTCTTCGGCCTCGACCTGGGCCGGCTCCTGCCCTTCTCCCTGGCCCGCACCTGGCACGTCCAGCTCTCCTTGTTCTGGACCGCCATCGGGCTGCTTGCGGCCGGTTTGTTCCTGACGCCGTTCATCGCCAGGCGCGAGCCGAGGAAGCAGCACGTCCTGGTGTGGGCCCTGTTCATCGCGGCCACGGTCGTCGTCGTTCTGTCCTGCCTGGCCGAGGGCGCCAGCCAGCACGGTCTGAGCTGGGCCAAGGGACCGCTGTTCTCCCAGCAGTGGGAGTACATCGACCTGCCTTTCGTCTTCCAGGTCCTGCTCACCGTGGCCCTGTTCATCTGGGTGTTCATCATCTGGCGCGCCATGCGCTGGCGCCTGAACAACGAGCACGTGGCCAACATGCCCTGGCTGTTCATGTTCGCCGCCCTGGCGATCCCGGCCTTCTACGCCGTGGGGATGATGGCCCGCACCGGCACCCATGTCACCGTCGCTGAGTTCTGGCGCTTCTGGGTGGTTCACCTGTGGGTTGAGGACTTCCTCGAGCTGTTCACCACCGTCATGGTCGCCTACGTGTTCGTCCTCCTGGGCGTTGTCCGGGAGAAGATCGCACTGGGCATCATCTTCATGGACATCATCCTGTACTCCGCCGGCGGCGTCATCGGCACCATGCACCACCTCTACTTCTCCGGGACACCGGTGGAGCACATGGCCCTGGGCGCCTTCTTCTCAGCCGCCGAAGTGATCCCCCTGACCTTCCTGACGGTGGAGGCCTGGGCCTTCATGCAGCTCGGTGCCAACCGACACGGCAAGGAGGCGGGGCCCTTCCCGCACCGCTGGGCGGTCATGTTCCTCATGTCCGTCGGCTTCTGGAACTTCCTGGGAGCCGGTGTCTTCGGCTTCCTGGTCAACCTGCCCATCGTGTCCTACTACGAGATCGGCACCGCGCTGACGGCCAACCACGCCCACGCATCCATGATGGGGGTCTACGGCTTCATGGCGCTGGCGCTGGGAATGTTCGCCCTGCGCCACCTGGTGCCGGCCAACAAGTGGCCCGACAAGCTCGCCAAGACCTCCTTCTGGAGCCTCAACATCGGCCTGGCCTGGATGTGCTTCGCCACCCTGCTGCCGCTGGGCATTCTCCAGCTGCGCTACTCGGTGGGGACCGGCTACTTCGAGGCCCGCCAGCTCATCTACGTCACCAACTCGGTCAACACGATCATCGAGTGGGGACGGATGCCCGGAGACCTCATCTTCATCATCGGCGGAGTCCTGCCCTACCTCTACATCGCCTTCCTGGGGCTCAGGAGCTGGCGTCGCGGAAGGACGGTGGACACCTTCACCGAGGACGCCCTCTACGAGGAGATCAAGGGCGGGCGCAAGGCTTGGCGCGGCGAGCGCGCGGAACTGAACGACTGATGGGCGCACCCGATCTGAACGTGTGGCTCGTCGCCGTCTACGCGCTCATCATGCTGGCCGTTGCGTGGGGCGTGGACGTCCTCGGCTCACGCAGCGCCCGGCACTCGATGTCCTGGCGCCACGCGGACTTCGTCTACCACGACGACGTCGACGGCTGGCGGTGCCACGAGGACCAGTGGCTGTGGCCCACGGCCTTCGACCCGGACAAGCGCGTCATCCGCTACGAGGGCGCCCACGCGATCTGCGGGCGCTGCCCGTCCAAGGACAGCTGCTCACCCACTCCTGGCCCGAGGGAGATCACCCGGCCCGTCGACCCGTGGCCCTACTCCGACGCCGGACGCTTCCACCGTGGCGTGGGCCTGGTCATCGCCTGTGTCGGCGTCTTCATCCCGCTGCTTCTCATGGTGGCTTTTCACGCCACCGGTGACCTCATCGTCCTGGGCACCACAACCGTCATCGTCATTGTCACCGGAGTCCTGCCACTGGCCCGCCACCTGCGGAGCACTCCGGACAACGCCCCGGCCCACCTGCCGCACGTCGGCTCCCAGGAGTACCAGGAGGCCGAGGAGGCCCGTCGCTCCGCGAGCAGCGGCTCAACCGGGCCCGTCCCGATCGCGATCGGCTCGCGTCCCTCGGGCTACCGCTCGGTGCGTGAGGCGGCCGAGGCGATCGCCACCGCCCAGGCGCGTGCGGCGGCATCGGGCCGGACCATCCACGTCTCCTTCATCGCCCAGTCCGACGACGTCAGCAGGCCTGACGGCTCGCTCGCGACCTCCGGTGAGCCCGAGCTGCGCCGCGTGGCCGCCCTGCGCACCCGTAAACGGGTACCGGTTGCCGGTGCCGAACCGGGCTCGGACGGTGCGCGCGAAGACGCTCGCGGCGGAGCCAGGCGCTCCTGGTCCTCGGCGTGGAACGAGGCCACCGACACCAAGACCAGATGACCCGGCCCATGCTCTGTCCCGCTCAACCCACGTTCGTGAAGGATCCTCCATGACTGCTCCTGTCGCCGCCATCGCGGCACTCATCGTCCTTGTGCTGCTGACCCTGGTGCTCTCGCTCAAGATCATCACCCAGTACGAGCGGGGCATCGTCTTCAGGCTGGGGCGCCTGCGGCCCGTCTACGAGCCCGGTCTGCACCTGGTCATCCCCCTCCTCGAACGACTGGTGCGGGTGGACACCCGAGTGGTCACCCTGACCATCCCGCCCCAGGAGGTCATTACGGAGGACAACGTGCCGGCGCGCGTCAACGCCGTCGTCCTGTTCAACGTCACCGACCCGGTCAAGGCCGTCATGGAGGTGGAGAACTACGCGATCGCCACCTCCCAGATCGCCCAGACCACGCTGCGGTCCGTCCTCGGACGGGTAGACCTGGACACTGTGCTCGCGCATCGCAGCGCCTTGAACGCCGACCTGCGCGACATCATCGAGAAGCTCACCGAGCCCTGGGGCGTGCGGGTCAGCGTCGTCGAGATCAAGGACGTCGAGATCCCCGAGCAGATGCAGCGGGCCATGGCCCGCGGTGCTGAGGCCGAGCGTGAGCGCCGCGCCAAGATCATCAACGCCCGCGGTGAACTCCAGGCCTCCGAGGAGCTGCGCCAGGCGGCGGACACGCTCTCGAAGTCACCGGCCTCCCTCCAGCTGCGCTACCTGCAGACCCTTCTGGAGCTCGGCGCCGACCAGAACTCCACAGTCGTCTTCCCCCTGCCGATGGACATCATCGGTCCGCTCCTGGAGCGTTTCGGGTCCCAGGCCGGCCTGCCGGGCGCAGACGAGGACGGCGGAGAAGCTGGTGGACCGCGTCACCGATGAAGATGGCCACCGCGACCCACACCAGCACCATCGCCGCCCAGCGGGCCGGTGGGATCTGCTCGTGGAAGACGGCCCAGGCCAGGAGGAACTGGATGATCGGGGCGATGTACTGGCTCATGCCCACCACCGACAGTGGTACACGCCGAGTCCCGGCGGCGAAGAGCAGCAGCGGCACCGCCGTCACCGGCCCGGCCACAATGAGCAGAGCCATGATCGACCAGCCCGCCTGTGGCGCCTGCCAGGCCGAGTGCCCCTGCCAGGCCAGGTATCCCAGGTAGGACAGAGCGGCGGGGGTCACGACGGTGCTCTCCACCGTCAGGCCGGTGAGGGCATCCACCTGCGCCCCGATCTGCTTCTTGACCAGGCCGTACAGGCCGAAGGAGAAGGCCAGCGCCAGGGAGATCCACGGCAGCGAGCCCTGCAGGATCACCAGGAGCACCACGGCGGCGCTTGCCAGCACGATCGAGACCCGGTGCGCGGGGCGCAGCCGCTCGTGCAGCACCAGCGAGGCGAGGGCCACGGTGACCAGCGGATTGATGAAGTAGCCCAGAGCGGCGTCGGCCGTTCGGTCGGTGTTGACGCCATAGACGTAGACGAGCCAGTTGACCGAGACCAGCAGGCCTAAGACCGTCAGCGCCCCCAGCAGGCGCGGCGTACGCACCACATGAGCCAGCTGCGTCCAGCGGCGCCGCACCGCGACGAGCAGCAGGCAGCTGAACAGGGTCCACACGATCCGGTGACCGATGATCTCCACGCTCCCGGCCTGCGCGAGCAGCCGGAAGTAGAGGGGGAAAACACCCCAGAGGGCGTAGCAGCCGATGACCAGGGCCATCCCGGTGCCGTCGAGCGCCCCTGAGGCCGACGCCGGCACCCGGGTACCGGCCTGAGAACCCGGCGCCGCCGAGGGCTCGGGCTCTATGGATGACGCACCGGGGGAGGAGCTCATTGTGATCTGTTCCTGATCCGTTCGCGCTCGGGGATGGCTGCGGTGGCCGCGCCACCGCTCCGCGTAGCATAGTGAGGCGCACCGGACCTCATAGACCCGGACCCCGCACGTGAAGGAGCCCCGCCATGGCCGACGCCGCCCGCGCCCGCAAGGTCGCCGACCGCATTCATGAGACCGTCGCCCGCCTCCTTCAGGGGCGCATCAAGGACCCGCGCCTGGGCTTCGTCACCGTCACCGACGTCCGCGTCACCGGGGACCTCCAGCAGGCGACCATCTTCTACACCGTCTACGGCAGCGACGAGGAACGCCAGGAGACGGCCAAGGCGCTGCGCTCGGCCAAGGGCCTCATCCGCTCCGAGGTCGGAAAGGCCCTGGGGATCCGCCTGACCCCGTCGCTGACCTTCCAGCTCGACGCCCTGCCCACCACCGCCAAGACCCTCGAGGACGCCCTGGCGCAGGCCCGGGTGCGCGACGCCCAGATCGCCAAGGCCGCCGAGGGGGCCACCTATGCGGGCGAGGCCGACCCCTACCGCCACGACGATGAGGATACGACCGAGGCCGACGACGACGGCACCGAACCGGTCGAGGCCGGTGAGGATGACGAGCAGAAGACCGATCAGGAGCCGGCTCGGGACGCCGAGGGCCTGTGAACGTCTCCGAGCAGGCTGATCCGGCAGGGCGCGGCAGCACCCAGGACATGCGTCGGCGCCGCCCCGACGTCGCCCGCGGCGCCGTCACGGCCCCCGACGGGGTCCTTCTGGTGGACAAGCCCCAGGGGCTGACCAGCCACGACGTCGTCGGGGCCACCCGGCGCCTGGCCGCCACCCGCAAGGTGGGCCACGCCGGCACCCTCGACCCCATGGCCACCGGCCTGCTGGTTCTAGGTATCGGGCGCGCCACCCGGTTCCTCACCTACCTGGTGGGAGCGGACAAGACCTACGAGGCCACCATCCGCCTCGGGGTGGAGACCACCACCGAGGACGCCGAGGGCGAGGTCACCACGGCCCACGGCTGCCGGAGGGACGACCTGACCGAGGAGCGCCTGCGGAAGGCGCTGGCGGTCCTGACCGGACAGATCCAGCAGGTGCCCAGCGCCGTCTCGGCCATCAAGGTCGACGGCGTGCGCGCCTACAAGCGTATCCGCGACGGACAGGACGTCGAGCTGGAGGCCAGGCCCGTCACCATCCACGAGCTGCGCCTCACGGGCCAGCCCCGCCGGGCGCGTGCCGACGTCATCTCCTCGGCAGCGCAAGGTGCCGCGGAAGGCGCCACAGCAGACGGGGCCGGAGGCGAGACCGAGGTGGTCGACCTCGACGTCGCCGTGGCCTGCTCCTCGGGAACCTACGTGCGTGCTCTGGCTCGGGATCTGGGGCGCGCCCTGGGGTGCGGTGCGCACCTGACCGCGCTGCGGCGCACCGGCGTCGGCCCCTTCGGCGTGGACGAGGCCCAGACTCTCGCCGCCCTGTCGGAACAGACCCAGGCCGACGCCGACTCCCCCCACCCGCGCGGCCTCGCCACGATCCCGCTGGAGGAGGTGGCCCGACGCTGCTTCGAGCAGCTGACCCTCACCGAGGCCGAGGCCCGCGGGCTGCGGTTCGGGCAGCCCCTCGATATCTCGGTCCTGGAGCGGACCCAGGCGCCCGCGGGCCACTGGGGTCCGCTGGCCTCCACGGGGACCTCGGGGCGGCGCGTCATCGCCGGATTCGCCCCCGAGGGGAGGCTCGTGGCACTGTTAACGCCTCAAGGCTCGCGCGCGCGTCCGGTCCTGGTCCTGGACCCGGCCTAGGGCGTGACGGGCGGAGGCCATCAGGTCCTCCGGCGTGAGCGGGCACCACGAGTGAGCATTCTTTCAAGGAGACACAATGAGCCAGACCGGCACCGGATGCCGCTGCGGCTGCGGCGGCCACGGCAAGCAGAGCGAGCAGGACGAGCGCGCCGCTGCTCCGGCTGTGACCCAGCCCCTGGGAGAGGGCTACCAGCAGGCACCTGCTCAGACCGCTTCGCAGTCTTCTGCCCAGTCCTCGCCTCAGGCCGTCGATCCGGTGGCCATCGCCTCGGCGGTGACGACGGCGCTGGGCGGGGCCGCCCCGCAGGGCATCACCCCCGGCCACAAGGCCGGCAACCTGCTGGGCCTGCGGGACATCTCCGCCCCGGCCTCAAGCGGTGGCGGCTGCGGCTGCGGCGGCCACTGAGCCCGGCCGTCGTCACACGCTGCGGCGCTGGAGGGCCTCAGTGACCGCGGCCAGGCGCGAGGGGGTCTCAGCCTCCTCGTAGCGGCCCAGGAAGAGGTCCTCCACGATTCGCCCGTCCACGAGCACCAGGATCCGGTCTGCCCGGGCCGCCACCTGGGCGTCGTGAGTGACCATGACGAGGGTGGTTCCTGAGGCGTGCACGTCCCCGAGCAGGTCGAGGATCTGCAGCGCGGTGGCCGAGTTGAGCGCTCCGGTGGGCTCGTCGGCGAAGACGATCCCGGGGTCGTTGATCAGTGCCCGGCAGATACCGGCGCGCTGGAGCTGGCCCCCGGAGACCTCGGTGACGCCGCTGGCCGCCAGGTCCGCGATCCCCATGCGCTCCATGAGCTCCTCGCCCCGCGCCGTGATCTCGGCGCGAGGGCTCAGCCCCGCCAGGAACCCGGGCAGGACGATGTTGTCCAGCAGGCACAGGGTGGTCATGAGGTGGGCCTGCTGGAAGACGAATCCGAAGCGCGTCAGCCGCAACGCGGCCAGCTCCTTCTCGCTCAAGGCGGTGATCTCGGTGTCGCCCAGGAGCACCAAGCCGGAGTCAGGCCGGTCCATGCCGCTCAGACAGTGAAGGAGCGTGGACTTCCCGGACCCGGAGGGACCCATGATGGCGACGAACTGCCCCTGCTCGATATCCAGGTCGAGGTCTCGCAGGACGGGGGAGCGGTAGCTCTTGGACAGGCTCCGAGCCTGCAGTGCCGGCTGCCCGCCTCCTGCAGTCAGTCCCGGCTCTGCACCTGCGGCTCTCGAGGGGGTGGTGCTGCTCATCGTCTCTCTCCTTACTCGCCAGTGGTCAGGGTCGTGGACAGGGGCATGGTGCGCAGGCGCCTGAGGGCCAGGGTGACCGCGCCGATGACAGTGGCCAGCAGCGCCCCCGGCAGGACCAGACCCACCAGCCACAGGTTGGGTAGAAGCTGAAGGTCAGGCGCCCCGCGAGTGGCCATGACCGCCCCGATCGCGGAACCTCCCACCGTGAAGGTGCCCAGGAGCCCCAGAGCGATCCCGGTTACGGCCAGGACGCCGAAGCGAATGAGGTACTGCCCCGCGATGGCCCGCCGGGTGCAGCCCACTGCCAGGAGAACGCCCAGCTGGGGTCTTTCCCTCGACACGATCAGAACGGTGAACAGCACCGTGATGAGGAAGGACAGGCCCAGCGCGATGGCGCAGGACATCATGGTGATGAGACGGACCTGGGAGCTGGTGGCCCCGAAGAACTGGGAGGCGTACTGGCTCATGCCGATCGCCTGAACTCCCGGATACTCCTGGCTCAGGTCGCGGGCGACGGCACTGGCCTGGTCCGCGGAGCGGACGTTGGCGTAGATGATCTGCCACAGCGCGGGGGCGCCGTCGTCGAAGGTGGCCTTGGCGGTGTGCCCGTTGTTGGTGATGTCCTGGTAGACGCCCGTGACCGTGAGGTCCTTGTTCCCGTCGGTGGTCTGCACGGTGACGGTGGATCCCTCCTTGGCGCCCGTGGTCTGGGCCTGGCTGTAGGACAGGGAGACCTCGTTGTCCGTGGTGGGGCCGTGCCCGGAGACGTACTTCATGGGGAAGGCCTCGTGGTCCCCGATATCGATGAGCACCGTCTCCCAGGTACCGGCGCTCGTGGACATCTTGTAGTTGCGGCGCAGCACCGTGGCGTGCCGGCTGACACGGGGGTCGGAGTCGACCGTCTTCTCCACGGTGGCCAGGTCCTGGACTCCGGTGCGCACGTCGATACGCAGATCCGCCTGGCCCGCTCCCAGGTAGGTGGCGATCTGCGGGTTGCTCAGGGTGGTGGAGACGTTCGTCGGCAGCACCATGGTGAAGGTGCACAGCGCCAGGACGCCGAGCAGCAGCGCGTTGGAGGGGCGCAGCGCCTCACGTGCGCCGAGCCACGCCTGGACCGGAAGGCGGCGCAGCCTCGTCAGCCTCCAGCGCTGCCGGCGCGGGCGCAGGGAGGCACTGGTGCCGCTGCGCAGGGCCTCGATCGCCGAGATGCGCCCGATGCGTCGCAGGGACAGCCACGTGAAGCCGATGATGACCGCGGCCAGAACCAGAACCATGAGGATGGGAAGCCCCACGCTCCAGGCGGTCCGGGGCGGCGTGCCCAGGTAGAGGGTCGTCGGGGCCTCCAGCGCCGCGGCCAGGGGCTGGCCCGCCGCGTAGCCAACGGTTGCTCCCGCTGCTGACAGGGCCAGGTACTTGGCCACGTAGAGGAGGCGTATCCGGCTCTGAGGCGCGCCGATGGCCTTGAGGACGGCGATCTGCGCCAGGTCCGTCTCAATGGCCGCCAGTACCGTGTAGCGCAGGGCGAGGATGGCGACCACCGCCAGCACGATCGCCACCACCAGGGCCACGGCCACGATGAGCATGACGTTCAAGGAGTTCATGAACTGCATCATCGAGGCGTTGATGTTGACCCCGTTGCTGGGCAGGCCCGCCTCCTTGTAGGCATCGATGACGCTGCCGGGGCGGGCGGAGCCGGTCAGGGCGAGCTCGATGAGGTACTCGGGCTCACTGATCTGCTTCTCCAGGGCGGAGAAGTCCTCAGGTGAGACCACCAGGCGCTTGGAGGGGATCATGGCGGCGTTCATCTGCGCGTCCCGCGCGAAGCCCACCACCGTCAGCGTCGTCGTCCTGCCCTCGGCGGTGACGGTGACGGTGTCGCCGACGTCGGCGGCCTTGATCACCCGGTAGTGGATCGGCAGGACCACCTCGCCCTGACCGGGGCTGACGGGGTTGCCGTCGTCGTCGAGCAGCAGGTCGAGGCGCTTGGGGGAGGTGACGAAGGCGGGCTCGTTGTAGGAGTCGGCCTGGTTGGTGCCGTTGATGGACATCTCCTGGCGCGGCACCGGTAGGGTCTTGATGACCTCGTGGTCGGTGACGTCGTCGCGTGCCTCGGCCCACTGGTCGACGGCCTGCAAGGTGCTGTCGTCGATCTGACCGGTGTGCATCTGGACCAGGTCTGGCAGCCTGGCCCGATCCGAGAGCCGGCTCGTTGCCGATAGGCTGTCCACGACCAGGGAGGTACCGGCCGACATCAGCATTGACGCCAGAGCGATGAGGGCCGTCAGGGTGGCGGCCACAACGGCGCCGCGCGCCAGGTCCGCCTTGAGAAGTCGCATCAGCATGCCGTGGCCTCCTTGAAGTCTTTCTCTCCGGTCCGTGTGGCTTTCTCTCATGTTCTGGGAGCGGCTCTCGACGTCAACCGACTGTCGGTCGAAACTGAGAATAGACTGACGGTCGGTTGCCGTCAAGGCGTGTCGGTGAAGCTGAGGTCGCGCCCGACGGCACGGCCGTGGCAGGGTTGTCCCGCACGATCAGCCTTCCACGACCCGTCTGCGCAGGTGGGGAACGTATGGGCGGCAGTGCGGCCAGGAATGGGGCAGGGGCGCAACGCGTCCCGCGAGGAGACGAGAGCAGGGATATCGGCAGTGGAGGTCTGGTATGGCGCCGAGCAGGTGCCGGCGAACCTGAGTGCACCGGGTGGAGCGGGCGCCGTGGTCACCATGGGGATCTTCGACGGCGTCCACCGCGGACACCAGGCGGTCCTGGGGCGTGTCGTCGAGCTGGCCAACGAGCTCGCCTGCGACGGCAAGCGGCCTCTGGCTGTCGCGGTCACCTTCGACCCGCACCCCCGCAGCGTCCACCAGCCGGAGGTGGACCTGCCCCTCATCACCTCTCTGACCGACCGTCTGGCCTCTCTTAAGGACCTCGGTCTTGACGCGGTCCTGGTCATCACCTACACCCTCGACTTCGCCTCCCAGAGCCCGCAGGACTTCGTGCGCACCTGGCTGGAGGAGCTGCTCGGGGCCCGCGCAGTCGTCGTCGGCGACGATGTGCGCTTCGGCCGCCACAACTCCGGGGACGCCGCGACCTTGGAGCAGATCGGGCGGGCTGACGGCTTCGAGGTGGAGATCGTCTCCAAGATCCGCTCAGAGGAGGGCAGGCGCTGGTCGTCGACCTGGATCCGCCAGTGCCTCAGGGACGGGAACATGGGGCAGGCCAGCCAGGTCCTGGGCCGCCCTCACCGCCTGCGCGGCGTCGTCGTGCGGGGTATGCGCCGTGGGCGCGAGCTCGGTTTCCCCACCGCCAACCTGGAGGCGGCCACCGCCGGCGTCGTGCCGCCCGACGGCGTCTACGCCGGCTGGCTGGTGCGCGGCAGCGGCGCCGACGGGGGCGGGCAGCGGCTGCCCGCCGCGATCTCCATCGGCACCAACCCCACCTTCGACGACGTCCCCCAGCGCACGGTCGAGGCCCATGTCCTGGGGCGAGCCGACCTCAACCTCTATGGCGAGGAGGTCGGGATCGAGCTCGTCGAGCGCCTGCGCCCGATGCTCGCCTTCGACGGACTGGATCCGCTTCTGGTCCAGATGCGCGCCGACATTGAGGACACCGCCCGGATCCTGGACGTCCCGGTCCCCGATCCGATCCGCCCCGAGGACGTCACCGCCCAGTAGCCCTGGCCGCAGAGCTGGAGCTTCTGGGGTGTGCTCGTCGTCGGGGCGGCGCCGTCGCGTCCCGGTTCTGCCGCGGAACTGTGCCGGTTTGCACAGCGTCCGCCGCGATCGGTGGGCGGTGGCGCTGGTATGGTTGGCGGGCCGTCGATCGGCCACGGATACCTCATGCCCGGGAGAACCTGCCCCGGCGCTCCGTGCAACGAGACCCGAAGGAGTCCGCATGTCGGTTACCCCCGAGCGCAAGCAAGAGATCATCGCCGAGTACGCCACCCACGAGGGTGACACGGGCTCCCCGGAGGTCCAGGTCGCCATCCTCACGGAGCGCATCTCCAACCTCACCGAGCACTTCAAGGGCCACACCCACGACCACCACTCGCGTCGTGG
>CAUVMS010000068.1:0-14206 GCA_963552815.1 uncultured Actinomyces sp.
GCACGGCCTGCCCGGCGCCGGGGCCGGGGACGGCAGCGCCGCCACCGGCTCGCTGGCCGGCGCCGACATCTCCGACCCGGCCACCGCCCGCGCCGCCATGCGGGCCACGGCCGAGCAGATCGCCGAGCTGGCCCCCGACATCATCGCCCTCCAGGAGGTGGACCTGGGACAGGCCCGCTCCGGGCGGCTTCACCAGGCCGCCTTCCTGGCCGAGGAGCTGGGCATGCCCACCTGCCGCTTCGCCGCCAGCTACGCCGGGCCGGTGGTCGGACTGCGCCGTCGGCCCCTGCGCAGCGCGCTCAGCTCACCGACCGACGACGCCCTCGGGCTCCTGCGCGCCGCCGTCGGGGCCGGGCCGATCGGCTACGGCAATGCCCTGCTCTCCCGGTTCCCGGCGGCCGGCTGGTACGTCAAGCGCCTGGGACGGGGCCCCTCCAGCATCGTCAAGCGCGGTGAGCGCGCCTGGGACCCGCGCTCCTACAAGGTCTTCACCGCCTCCAGCCGTGTCATGGTGGCCGCCACCCTCAACCTGCCGGAGGACGTAGCCGGCCCGGTCCGGCAGCTGTCGGTCGCCTCCACACACCTGGCCACCCGCGGTTCCACGGCGGCCCGCCAGCTCGCCGCCGCCTGGGAGGCGCTGGCCGGGCTGCCCGGACCGCACCTGCTCGTGGGTGACTACAACCTCGGCGCCGAGCAGCTGGCGGCCCTGGGGGTGGGGCGGACCGTGGGGGAGGGAGCCACCTTCCCGGCCGGCGGCCCCACGCGGCGCATCGACCACGTCCTGACCGACCTGTGGCCCACCGGCCCCGACGGCCTGCCCTTGCCGGACGAGGCGGCCGTGGCCGCGGCGGCCGGGGCGGGGGCAGACGGTGCCGGGAGCCCGCTGCTGCGCGCCGTGGACTGGGGGACGGCCTCCTTCATCATCTCCGACCACGTCGGCACCTGGGTGGATCTCGAGCCGGTCGGCTAGCTGCTGCGTGCGCCGGGCGCTTTGTTCGCGTGGTCGTACTGCCTGGTTACCCGGCTCCGTCGCCGTCCCTCGCCCTCATGCGGTCGTACCTTAAGGCCCGCGTTCGAGGGGTAGAGGGTACGAACCGGAGCGCTACCCTACGAACTCGCCGTGTCGCGGCCTATCATCGCCGTCGAAACGGTCGATGAAAGGGGGTGGTGATGGCCGATGTCGTAGCGGGGCTGGCCGTCTTCGGTGCCGTCATCGCCCTCGGCTGGCTGCTGGTGCGCACCCGGGCCGTCCCCGCCGACGCCGACGGGGCCCTCACCCGCGTCTGCTTCTTCGCCGCCACCCCGGCGCTGCTGGTGACCACCCTGAGCCGGGCGGACCTGAGTGCGGTCATCTCCCGGTCCACCACCGTGGCCGTGGCCGCCGAGCTCGCCGCCATCGTCTCCGCCTGGTGCCTGCACCGCCTCGTGCTGCGGGGCTCCACCGCCGAGGCCACCATCGGTGCGCTCGCCTCCGGCTACGTCAACGCCGCGAACCTGGGGATCCCGGTGGCCGTCCTCGTCCTGGGGGACGCGGCCACCATCGCCCCGATCCTCCTGCTCCAGCTCCTCGTGCTGACCCCCGTCACCTTCACTGTTCTCGACACCGTCACCCGTCGCGGCAACCCGTCTCGCCTGGCGACCCTGACCGTCCCGCTGCGCAACCCGCTGCTGTGGGGCGTCGTGGCCGGGACCGCGGCGAACCTGGGCGGGGTGAACCTGGAGCACTGGTGCGGGGGCTACCCGGCCCAGGGCCTGGAGATGCTCGGGCGCATTGCGGTGCCGCTCATGATGCTGGCTCTGGGCATGAGCCTGGCCGGGGCGCCCAGGCCACTGCGGAACACCCCAGCGGACGAGCTTGCCCAGACGGCCCAGCCGAGCTTGCTGGTCCACCCAGCCCAACCGGTTCAAGCTGCTCAGAAGCCTCTAGCAGACGGCTTGGACCAGGGCGTCCAGGCAGCCGAGCAGACGGCAGACCGACCTTTTCACACGGGCGAGCCGCACGCGCCCGATCCGGCGTCGTCGTCGGTCCGGGGCGCGGGGCGGCGCAGCGGCCTGTGGCTGGCCGTGGGCTGGAAGCTGGTGGTCATGCCGGGGCTGGCCGTCGCCGTCGGGCTGGCTGCGGGACTGGGCGGAGCGCAGCTGCTCGTCCCGGTTGTCACCGCCGCCCTGCCCACCGCGCAGAACGTGTTCATGTACGCCTCGCGCTACGGGGTCGGCAAGGACCTGGCACGCGACGCCGTCCTGCTGACGACCGCCGGATTCGTGCCCGTGGTCCTGCTGGCCGCCGCGATCCTGCGGTGACCGCGGCGGCCAGCAGGACCGTCAGCTCAGGCCAGCTCGTCGCGGGTGGGAGGGTTGGCCCCGGCCCGGGAGACCGTGATGTCAGCGATGGCCGCGGCGTGACGCACGATCCGCTCCAGGGTCTCGGCGTCCACCGCGCGCAGAGCCTCGCGCCGGTCCGCGCCCACGAGGTCCTCGCTCCACAGGGCGTCCTCCAGGCCACCCATGAAGGAGTCGCCGGCGCCGACCGTGTCGGCCACGACGACGCTCGGGTCGGCGGGTACCTCCACGCGCGCCCCGGAGGCGGACAGGGCCAGCGCCCCGTGCTTGCCGCGCGTGACGACCACGACGGCTGCGCCCGCCTCCAGCCAGGAGCGCAGCACCGTCTCCAGGTCCGCGTCCTCGCCGTAGAGCCAGGCGATGTCCTCGTCCGAGCACTTGACCAGGTCGGACAGGGCCACCAGGCGCTCGACGATCTCGCGGGCGTCCTCGGGCTCGCCCATGAGCTGGGGGCGGGCGTTGGGGTCGTAGGCGATGGTGGAGGTGGCGCGGGTCTCGCGCAGCACTTGCTCCACGGTGGCTGCGCCGGGGGCCAGGATCGCGGCGATCGAGCCGGTGTGCACCAGCAGCGGCGCCTGCCCGTCTGCCAGGACGGGGCGCGGCGGGTTCCAGTCCAGGTCGAAGAGGTAGGTGGCGGCTCGGTCCTCACCGATCGTGGCCTGCGCCGTGGAGGTGCGCTCGGCGCCGTCGGCACCCGGAGCCAGCCGAACCCCGGAGGCCTCCAGGTGGGCGCGCACGGCCTTGCCGCGCTCATCGGTGCCGATCCAGCAGTGCAGCTCGGCGTCGCGGCCCAGGCGCGCCAGGCCCAGGGCGACGTTGGCGGGCGAGCCGCCGGGGATGTCCACGGGCTCCTGCCCGGGGTGGATGACGACGTCGACCAGGGCCTCGCCGATGACGAGGGCGGATCCTTGGCGGCCAGGTGCGGTCATGGATGACTCCTTTGTGCGGGACCGGGGTCCGGTGGCTGTGGGCTGAGGTGAGACGGAGCGGGATGACAAGGGCGGTGTGCCGGGCGGGAGGGACGCGGCGGCGCGAAGCTTCCCGTGGTTGGTCGGCAGGCTGGTCGATGAGTGGGGCCGGAGGATGAACGCTCACAGACTACCGACCCGGCGCCGATCTCAGGGCATGTCTCACTTCAATGATGTCCATATCTGCAGCAAAGGCGGCGGCGAGGCCTGCGCGGTGAGGAAGGAACCGCATGATTCCGCGGTTCTGTCACTTGCTCGAAGGGCGTCGGAGTTCCTTTGCTGCAGATTTGGACACGGATGCGCTCAGGCGTGGCGTTTTGGGGCCGCCCAGACTGCGCCGGGGGCGGCGAGTGCAGAGCAAGCAGCCCTTGAGACGACGAACGGCTGCGTGTTCCTGGGGCGGGGGTTACGGGCAGGTTCTCCACCAGGATCAGGCCCCGGACGGCTGCGTGTTCCCGGGGTAGGGGTTACGGGCAGGTTGTCCGCCAGGATCAGGCCCCCGGACGGCTGCGTGTTCCCGGGGTAGGGGTCACGGGCAGGTTGTCCGCCAGGATCAGGCCCCCGGGACGGCCCCGCGTTCCCGGGTTGGGGACTGCGCTTCGTACTGAGGACGTACTTTCATCCAGGATGGTGACGATCTGGCCCCAGTCATCTAGGGCAGAACGCAGTCCTCGTGCGGAAAGTACGTCCCCGACCCGTGCCGCGCGGTGAGCAGGTCGGTACCGCTTGACCTGACCGCCTCACATCCGCGCCTCGTTCCACGACCTCGTGGATGGTGGACCCGGGTGGGAGCCGGAGCCTCAGTCCTCGGAGTCGTCCTGCGCGACCGCGGCCAGGCGGGCACGGGCCTCATCGAGCCAGGTCTGGCAGCGCTGGGCCAGGGCCTCGCCGCGCTCCCACAGAGCCAGGGAGTCCTCCAGGGGAACGGAACCGGCCTCAAGGCGCTGCACGACGGCCACCAGCTCCTCGCGGGCCCGCTCGTAGCTGAGCGAGGCCACGTCCTCGTTGGCGCCGGAGGCGCCGTCACCGGAGGGCGCCGACGACGCTGAAGACCCTGAGGGCGTTGAGGATGCAGAGTAGGGGCTGTTCTGGGTCGAGTACTCGTCCGGGTACTGGTCGGAGTAAGGGCCGGGGTTCATCTCGGAGCTCACCCCTCGATTCTCGCACGGGCCGGGCTACGAGCAGAGCGGGCTGGACGGTCTGAGGGGTGCCCGCAGGGTAAAAGTGTCCAAAAGGGACGACTTTGACGGTGCTTCGTCTCAGTGGCGTTCGCATCTGTGCTGGCCAGAGCGTTTTGGTGCGGTGTCGACTGGCTGTGGAGACTCCAAAGTCGTCCCATATGGACAAAATCCCGACCTGAGTCTCTCCTGACTCCTGCTGGTTCCGGTCGAAGAGCACCGATGCGTCAGGCCTCTACTTCTACCCTGCTGCGTCGTTGGGGGTCGTCTCATCGAGGTGTGTCAGCACTCCCTCCAAACCTGCCTGTGCCAGTGCCTCGCGGCCGGCCTCGGTGACCTTGACCGCCCTGGTCCGCCCGATGCGCGCGATCCAGTGGCGGTGGAAGAGCACTTCGGTCACTGCTGTCCCCAACTGGCCACCGAGATGGAACCGTCGTTCAGTGGAGTCCATGCACGCCTCCCCGGGAGCATGAGGCGCCTCCGACAGACCCCAGCCGATCAGGAGGGCCTTCCCGGGGGCGGTCAGCTGCCACAGGGAATCCAGGTAACCGCACTCCCGGAGCTGCTCGGCCAGTCCCACACCGAGTCGCCCGGCCAGGTGCCGGTAGCAGGTACGGGCCGTGAGCAGTCGCCTGTTCGCCGTCCACGCGTTGAGGCTACGAGCCGTGGGAAGCGTCGAGCCCGCCATCACCCCCAGGGCCTCGATGACCCGAGCCGCCTCGGGCCCTGAGAGCACGACGTAGCAGTGCCGCCCCTGGCGGACCCTCATGACGAGGCCGCGCCCCGCCAGAACGTCGACATGCTCACTGGCTGTCGAGCGTGCGATCCCGGCGTACGCGCCCAGCTCGCCCACCGTCCAGGCGCGACCGTCCATGAGCGCCGCGCACATGGCCGCCCGCGACGGGTCGGCCAGCGCCGCAGCCGTGCCGGCGACGTCGGGAACCGCCTCAGGAAAGAGGCGATCGGGCATCTGAGGCATGCGGCCAGTATGCGCCCGCACCGGTTCGGTCCGGACCGAACAAGGTCCGCTCTAGCCTGTCAGCAACCGGCAGCAACCGGCGCAACGACTAGCAAGCAGGGACGGTAGGGAAAGGAGACCCTCATGAGCGGGTACCGACGGCGCGGCGCGCTCATCGCGGCGCTGCTCGGGTTCTTCATCGTCATGCTCGACACCACGGTCGTCAACGTGGCACTGGCCCGGATCGGCGCGAACCTGGGCGCTCCGGTCGCCTCCTTGCAGTGGGTCGTCGACGCCTATGCCCTCACCTTCGCCGCCCTGCAGCTGTCGGCAGGGGTGGCCTGCGACCGGATAGGTGCTAGAGGCGTCCACCTGCTCGGCCTGGCGGTCTTCGGCCTGCTCTCGGCGGCCTGCGCCCTGGCCCCCACCAGCGGGGCACTCATCGCCTTCCGGGCGCTGCAGGGCGTTGGCGCTGCCACAATTGTCCCGGCCTCCCTGGCGATACTCTCCCTCATCCACGATCACCCCGCCGACCGGGCCCGAGCCATCGGCCTGTGGGGAGGAGCCGGTGGCATCGCCGCGGCCGTCGGTCCGGTGGCCGGGGGACTGCTCGTGACCTGGACCGGTTGGCGGTTCGTGTTCTGGATGAACCTGCCCCTTGTCGCGGTCGGCATGTGGCTCACCGCCCGTGGCCTACCTGAGCCGGAGGCGCTGTCGCTGCGACGACGCGGAGGCGGCGACCTGCCCGGGCAGATCCTCTCGATCGTCGGGCTCGCTGCCGCCACCTACGGGATCATCACCGCGGGCGAGTACGGGTGGAGCCTGCACGTTGCCGCCTCGACCCTCGCCGGACTGAGCCTGCTGGTGGCCTTCGTCCTGGTCGAGCGCGCCGCGAGACGACCGATGCTGCCGGTAGCGGTGTTCTCCCGGCCGCGCTTCGCTGTGGCCGCTGCGGTCGGGTTCGCGCTCAACACCGGCTTCTTCGGCCAGCTCTTCGTCCTGGCCCTGTTCCTGCAGCGCTACCTGGGCTACTCGCCCTGGCTCGCCGGCCTGGCCCTGGCGCCGCAGGCGTGCAGCGCCGTCGTCGCCTCCCCGATGGGAGGCAAGATGACCGCCAGGATCGGGGCGTTCCCCACGATGCTGACGGGCCTGCTCACCGGGGCGGTCGGCTTCTGCGGACTCCTCCTCGCCACGGCGTCGACGCCTTACCCGGTCCTCGCGGCCCTGACCTTCCTGGGCGGTTTCGGAACGGCACTGACCATGCCGGCCGCGACAGCGGCCGCCGTCGCCTCCGCACCGGCGGGGTACACCGGAGTCGCCGGAAGTGTCATCAACGCGGCTCGGCAGACCGGCAGCGTCATGGGCGTGGCGGTCCTTGGCAGCCTGATCGCTTCAGGCGACTTCCTGACCGGATTCCATTGGGCGGTTGCCACTGCCTCGGCCGTCTTCGCGGTGGCCGCGCTCCCCGTCGCCGTCGTTGTCTTTAGTGCTTCTGATCGCCTAGAGTGCGCGGACGCACCGTAGGCCTTGACGACTGGCCCTTAAGGCGCCGTCCGCGCGCCGTAAGGTGTCTCCGCGAGGTTGCCGCCGGGTGCGGCCGCCTGACCTCCCCTGGGCCGCGCTTGGTGGCGGATCGGTGCCGCCCGGCGCTCAGTCGCTACTCAGTCGCTACTCAGTCGATATTGGCCGGCCGGGGCCTGGTGGCGCCGACGACCTGGGCGACGAGTCGGCCCTGGGCCAGGACCCCCTCGATGAGATCGCCCTTCTTGACGTCCTCGGCGCTGGTGATGACCTTCCCGCCGGGGGTGCGCAGAATCGTGTAGCCGCGGTCGAGGACCCCTTGCGGCGACAGGGCCGTCAGGCGGGCGTGGTCGGCGCGCAGGTCCGCGGCCGCCAGCGACAGGCGGTGGCCCACGGCCCGGCGCATCCGGTCGCGGGCCTGGTCGAGCTCGACGACCCGATCGCGCACGATCAAGGTGGGGTCGGCCATGACCGGCCGGGCCCGCAGCTGGTCCAGGGCCGCCTGCTCGGCGTCCAGGCGCGAGGTCAGCACGGTGCGCAGGCGCTCGCGGGCCGAGTCCAGGCCCACGGTCTCCTGGGCGAGATCGGGGACGATCCGGCGGGCGGCATCGGTGGGGGTGGAGGCCCGGTAGTCGGCTACCAGGTCCAGCAGAGGGCAGTCGGTCTCGTGGCCGATCGCCGAGACCAGCGCCGTGCGGCAGACGGCCGCGGCGCGCACGAGCCCCTCGTCGGAGAAGGGCAGCAGGTCCTCGACGGCGCCGCCCCCGCGGGCCACGACGATGACGTCGACCAGCGGGTCGGCGTCGAGCTCCTGGATGGCGCGGGTGACCTCGCCGACGGCGCGCGCCCCCTGGACGGCGACCTCCCGGACCTCGAAGGGCATCCCGGGCCAGCGCAGGCGAGTGTTGACCAGGACATCGTCCTTGGCCTTGGCCTCCCGACCGCACACGAGGCCCACCTTGCGCGGCAGGAAGGGCAGAGGCCGCTTGCGCTCGGCGTCGAACAGGCCCTCGGCGGCCAGGATGCGGCGCAGCTGCTCGATGCGGGCCAGCAGATCCCCGACGCCGACGGGCCGGATGTCGTCGGCCTGCAGCTGGAGCGAGCCCCGCTTGGTCCAGAAGGTGGGCTTGGCGCGGATGACGACGCGGGCTCCCTCGCTGAGCTCGGCGCCGCTGCGGGCCAGGACGGCGTCCAGGACGCGCGCGTAGATGGCCACCGACATGGAGACGTCGGCGTCCGTGTCCCGCAGGGTGAGGAAGGCCATGCCGGCACCGGGGCGCCGGCTGAGCTGGATGACCTGTCCCTCCACCCACACCTGGCTCATGCGGGCGACGTACTGGTCGATCTTGGAGGACAGCAGCCGCAGCGGCCACGGGTTCTCCGCGGTGGTGAGGTTCGCGCGGGGCGCCAGCTCGCGGGGGCTCCCGTCCGCGTCGGGCGCCGGGCCGCTGGCGAGGGAGGACTGCGGGCTGGGCTGGGTGGGGCTCTGGCCTGTCACATGCACCACTGTGCCACGTCTGCCACTGGGGACCTGGGTCCCACTGTGGCACAGTGGTTGCCGTGACGACCACTGAGCTCGCCAGCGAGCACACCAACGCCGCCGCGCCCTCGTCGAAGGGTGGCAAGCGGATCCTCATGGCCGCCCCGCGCGGCTACTGCGCCGGCGTGGACCGTGCCGTCGACGCCGTCGAGCAGGCCCTGGCCCACTACGGGGCACCGATCTACGTGCGCAAGGAGATCGTCCACAACAAGTTCGTCGTGGAGGCCCTCTCGAAGCGCGGCGCCATCTTCGTCTCGGAGACCGACGAGGTGCCGGTGGGCGCCCGCGTCGTCTTCTCCGCCCACGGCGTCTCCCCGGCCGTCCACGCCGAGGCCGCCGAGCGCCAGCTGGCCACGATCGACGCGACCTGCCCGCTGGTGACCAAGGTGCACAAGCAGGCGGTGCGCTTCGCCTCCAAGGACTACGACATCATCCTCGTGGGCCACACCGGCCACGAGGAGGTCGAGGGCACCCAGGGTGAGGCGCCCGAGCACATCCAGGTGGTCAACGGCCCCCACGAGGTGGACCGGGTCGAGGTGCGCGACCCCTCCAAGGTCGTGTGGATCAGCCAGACCACGCTGAGCGTGGACGAGACCCTGGAGACGGTGCGCCTGCTGCGCGAGCGCTTCCCGGAGATGATCGACCCGCCCGGCGAGGACATCTGCTACGCCACCCAGAACCGTCAGGGCGCGGTCAAGCAGATCGCCCCGCAGGTGGACCTCATGATCGTCGTCGGCTCGGGCAACTCCTCCAACTCGGTGCGCCTCAAGGAGGTGGCCCTGGAGGCCGGGGCGGGAGCCTCCCACCGGGTGGACTTCGCCAGTGAGATCGACCCGGCCTGGCTCGACGGCGTCGAGACGATCGGCCTGACCTCGGGCGCCTCGGTGCCGGAGATCCTGGTGCGCGAGGTCATCGAGCGCCTGGCCGAGTTCGGGTTCGACGACGTCGAGGAGGTGCGCACCACCACGGAGAAGATCTCCTTCTCTCTGCCCAAGAACCTGCGCGCCGACCTCATGGCGGCCCAGGGCGCCCCGGCCACCCACAAGCGCCGCGAACCGGCCGCCGACCACACCTGCTGACGCCCCACAGGCTCCTGCGAAGGCTGCCGACGGTGCAGCCCGTGAGACCGGCAGCACACAACGGGCGCGTGAGACAGACCGGACGTGAACGACGGGTTGCGCGCGTAGCGATTACCCTCGGTCGCGTGACACACTCCCATGACGAGTCGGCCCCCAGCAGCCCTCCTTCCGCCGGGCCGGGCGGGCGGTCCGGCGCTGACGGCGCTGGCAGCGATGACCCTGTAGACGCGATGGTCTCTGGCGCCTCCGCCCAGGTCTCCAACGAGGCCCTGGAGGAGGAGAGCGGGCTGCAGCGCAGCCTGTCCAACCGGCACATGCAGATGATCGCCATCGGCGGTGCCATCGGCACGGGCCTGTTCGTGGCCTCGGGTGCCACGGTATCCACGGCCGGACCGGGCGGCGCCCTGGTGGCTTACACGGCGATCGGCCTCATGGTGCTCCTCCTCATGCAGTCCCTGGGTGAGATGACGGCGCACATGCCGGTGGCCGGCTCCTTCCAGACCTACGCCACCCGGTTCGTCAGCCCCTCCTTCGGCTTCGCCATGGGCTGGAACTACTGGTTCAACTGGGCGATCACGGTGGCGGCCGAGCTGGTGGCGGCGGGGATCGTCATGGCCTACTGGCTGCCGGGGGTGCCCTCGTGGATCTGGGCGGCTCTGTTCCTGGCCCTGCTGACAGCGCTCAACGCCCTGTCCGCCAGAGCCTTCGGCGAGGGCGAGTTCTGGCTGTCGGCCATCAAGGTGATCACGGTCATCGTCTTCCTGGTGGCGGGCGTGGCGATGATCGCCGGCATCATCGGCGGCAAGCCGGCGGGCTTCGGCAACTGGACCACCGGGGACGCGCCCTTCCACGGCGGGATGCTGGCGATCGTGTCGGTGTTCATGGTGGCCGGGTTCTCCTTCCAGGGCACCGAGCTGGTGGGCGTGGCGGCCGGTGAGGCCCGCAACCCGCGCCGCGACGTGCCCAAGGCGATCCACACGGTGTTCTGGCGGATCATGATCTTCTACATCGGGGCGATCGCGGTGGTCGGCTTCCTGGTTCCCTACACCGACCCCAACTTGCTGCGCTCGGAAACCTCTGACATCTCCTACTCGCCCTTCACCCTGGTCTTCGAGCGGGCGGGGATCGGCATTGCGGCCGCCATGATGAACGCGGTCATCCTCACCGCCGTGCTCAGCGCCGGGAACTCGGGCCTGTACGCCTCGACCCGCATGCTGCACTCGATGGCTCTTCAGGGACAGGCACCAGCCTGGTTCTCCTACGTCAACCGCCACGGGGTGCCGGTGCGGGCCCTGGGGGCGACGGCGCTGGTGGGCGCCGCCGGCTTCCTCACCGCCGTGGTGGGCCAGGACACCGCCTACACCTGGCTGCTCAATGTCTCTGCCCTGTGCGGCTTCATCGTGTGGCTGGGGATCGCCGCGTGCCACTTCCGCTTCCGGCGCGCCTACGTGCTCCAGGGCAATGACCCGGCCGACCTTCCCTACCGGGCGCCCTGGTTCCCGCTGGGGCCGATCCTGGCCTTCACCCTGTGCGCCCTGGTGATCCTGGGCCAGAATTACGAGGCGGTCTTCAAGGGCCAGCTGCTGGAGGTGCTCTCCTCCTACATCGGCCTGCCGGTTTTCGGGGCCATCTGGCTGGGGCACCGAATCGTCTCCGGTGCGCGCGCGGTGCGCCTGGAGGACGCCGACGTCTCCGGCGTCGTCGTCCACGAGCGCCGCTGAGCACAGCCCGCCCGGGCCCCTGTGACGGGCCCCATGTCCGACGTCGGGACACTGGTCAACTGCCGGTGTCCCGACGTCGGCTCGTGCTGGAACCTGCACGAGGGCGGGGAACCGCTCCGGATCGGGCGCTTACAGCAAGGACTGCACCCGCACCGTGACCTGAGGTGCGCTCCGGCCCCCGACGCTGGAGGAGCAGGAGTCCTCACGCATCTCGGAGGCGTCGTCGTGCTCGCCCGCCTCCGACAGGGCCCGGATGATGGTCTCCTGGACGTCGCGCACGATTTCCTTGACGGGCCGCGAGCCATCGATACCGATCTCGATGGTGGCCCTCTGTGAACCCGCCTCGACGACGACTCCGAAGCGGGCCTGACGAGGGTCCTGCTGCCGGATGCGGCTGCCGATCGCCCTCAACGTGCTGCCTATCCCCGGCTCGATTCCTCGTACGCCGGGGACAGCAGTGACCAGGTTGGCCAGCTCGGCTGCTGAGAGGCTAGTCGTCATCGTGGAGATCCTCGATGTGGACGTTGACGGTCGGGGACACCCCTAGGTTCTCATAGCAGGCTCCTCGAACGGCGTCGCGGACCTGCTGGGCGAGCTGCGGCAGGCTGCCTGTGGTGACGTGGGCGGAGATCCGGCAGGAGATGGCCTCCGGAACCCCCAGCCCACGGTGCTCCTCGTCCGAGGGGCCGTGCTCGAAGGAGGATCGCAGGGCGCGCGCGCCGGGCACGGAGTCCACGGTTCGTCGGATGAGTGCCCGCAGCGAGAACTCGGACATGCTGTAGGGCCCCAGGTCGGTTGCGGGCATCTGCACCTGGGCGCCGTGACGGGTCTCGGCGATGACGGCGTCCATCAAGTGGCGCTGCGGCATGACCGAGGTGCTCGCCTGAGACTCCAGCTGGTCCCACTCCTCGTGGAGGGAGGCGATCAGACGCAGGTACTCCCGCGTGTCCGCGTCGTCCTGCTCATGAGACCGAGCGAATGGCCGGGCCGACGCCGTCGAGCGTCGGGCGCTGCGTGAGAGGTGGTTGGCAGTGCTCATGCCCACTCCTTCATCTGGCGCATGACGAGAGAGCGGGCGCGTGCCAGTCTCCCGCGGACGGTGGACTCAGTGAGGTTCAGGGCCTGGGCGATCTCCTCGTAGGACATGTCGTCGACCTCTCGGAGCACCCAGACGATGCGCAGTTCGGGCCGCACGGAGGCCAGCAGGCCGGCCAGTGCCTCGATCTGGGCATTGACCTCGTTGGACTCGGCCGGGTCAGCGGTGCTGTTCGACGTCGTCTCCGCCATGGCGCTTGCGGTCTCGAGGCTCTCGGCGTCGTAGGGGTCGGTGGCCCGGCGCTGGCGCTTGCGCGTCATGCTGGTGGCCTTGTTGGTGCAGATCCGCATGAGCCATCCCCGAAAGGCGGCAGGTTCCCGAACCAGGTGAAGACTGCGCCAGGCCTGGATGAGGGTCTCCTGGACGATGTCCTCACTGTCGTGACGGTTCCGCACGATCATGTAGGCGGTGCGGAACAGGCGCCCCTGGTAACGCTCGACGAGCTGTTCGAAGGCGTTGATGTCTCCGTCCTGGGCGCGCAGGACCAGGTAGCGGTCCCTGTCATAGGAAGGAGCGGGCGGAGCGCTCGGTTGTGCGGCTTGGTGTGGACGCGGGCGAGGTGCAGGCACTGCCTCGTCCTGCTTCTCATGCGTCATCGCCATCCCCGGTGCTCTCGGGTGCATGCCGCCCTGTGACGGTCTGCGAGACGTTGCGCGAGCTCGAGGAGCGCTCCAGGCGCACCAGGGTGTCGACTTGCCTGGGGCGCGTGCCCAGGGACGTGGTCACGTCATTCTCGAGGCGGCTCCTGAGATCGGCGACGGCCCACCCGACCTCGCAGCCCTGGGACACGGTGGTGGTCGCTTGGATCCACAGGCTGCTCGGGGAGCCGGTGACCCACACGGTGCACCGCTCCACCCCGGGGACGTCCTGGACCCGCTCGGACAGGGCCTGTGCCAGGACGTCGGGGCTGACGGTGGCCAGCAGGACGCCCTCGGAGTCGATGAACCTCAGGGGCGAGGCGGCCGCCTTGCGGGGGATCTGCATGGCGAGGAGGACCAGCCCAGCGATGATGGCGAGGACTGACGCCAGCGCGGCGGTCGGCAGGAGCCAGTGCGCCTGGGGCGTGATGACGCTGTCCACCCGGTCCTGAGCAGAGGCCAGGAGCGGGGCGACGTCGGGCCAGGAGCGACCGGCGTCGAGGCCGGAGGCCAGCAGCCAGGACGCCGCTGCCACGATGAGAAGTCCGCAGCAGGCCAGGGCCGTCCTGTTGAGGACGCCAGATACTGAGCGCATAGTGTTTTCCCTTTCAGCTCGTGTGCCGGATCCGCACGCGGCTGCGTGTGATGCCCACGGGCTTGAGCGTGTGCAGGGCCTCGTCGGCCTTCTTACGGGCGGCTTCACGCACCGGGGCGAGGTCGTCCAGGACGCTGAGGACGACGACGTCGACTCGCGAGCGACGGGCTCTGACGGTGGCGCTGTGGACGCCGTCGACCTGCTCGACCTGGGTCCTCACCAGGCCGGCCAGGTCCCGGCGCGTCACCGCGGTCTGGCCGGGGACGGCGTCGGGGAGGATCTCGACGCGCTCGGGGAGCCCCGGCCACAGGGCCATGAGGATCATGACCAGGCCGCATACGGCGGCGATCCCGGCGGCGATGAGCACTGCTGCGGATCCGAGGGTGGTGGATCCGACGGCGTCGAGCGTGGTGGCGGCCCGGTCTGGCCAGGTGCCGCTCACGATCCGGTGTCCCAGCAGCCAGGCCCCCAGGCCTCCGGCGGTGAGCAGCAGCAGCGCCAGGATGACGCTGGGTATGCTGCGGGACGGGCGACGAATGAGTTTCTGGACGGGTGCTCTCATTTCAGGCTCT
>CAUVMS010000069.1:0-14190 GCA_963552815.1 uncultured Actinomyces sp.
GGGTTGTGCGTACTGCACGAAGGCCCCACCTACCTGGAGTGCCCCCGACCCTCCTCCAGTAGTACCCGACCCTCGTGCAGTACAGGCCAGGCAGCACGGCGGCCCGCTGAGTCCGCAAAGGCCCTGCAGGCATGAGAACGTGCGGTGGGCGCCGTCGAGATGGATCTCTCGACGGCGCCCCCCCGGGTCTACACGCCCCCGCGTCGCCCCGGGTTGAGCGCAGGCGCCCCCGCGGGCCGCCGGGGGGCCCGGGGCGGCCCCAACGCCCGGGCCGGCCGGCCACGGGGGGGGGGGCGCGGGCGAGCCCCCCCTCTCGACGGCGCCCACCGGTGTCTACAGGCGAGCGCTTCGCCCGGGTATCAGCTCAGGCGCACCGGCTGGCCGGAGTGGGCCGACTCCGTGGCGGCCTCGGCCAGGCGCAGGGCGGCGATGGCGTCCCCGATACCGGTGGGAGGCGTGGTGCCCGCCTCGACGGCCTCGATGAAGGCGCTCAGCTCGATGCGGTAGGCGTCGGCGTAGCGCTCCAGGAAGAAGTCGAGGTAGGGCTCCTGGGCGTCGGTGACCTCGCCGTTGGACAGGCGCACCGTGGTGGCGCGGATGTTCTCGGCGAACAGGGCGCCCTCGCGTCCGGAGGCCTCCAGGCGCTGGTCGTAGCCGGAGGAGCAGTGGCGGTTGTTGATGATGGTGGCCACGGCGCCCGAAGCGGCCTTGAGGGTGACGACGGCGGCGTCGAAGTCGCCGGTGTCCTTCAGTGCCGGGTCGAGGTTCTGCCCGGCGGCGTAGACCTCCTCGATCTCGCCCAGGAAGAAGCGGGCGGTGTCGAAGTCGTGGATGGTCATGTCGCGGAAGATGCCGCCGGAGACCTTGATGTACTCCGCCGGCGGGGCGGCCGGGTCGCGGCTGATGATGGTCAGCTGCTCGATGTCACCGATCTTGCCGGCCTCGACCGCGGCGCGGGCGGCGGCGAAGCTGGGGTCGAAGCGGCGGTTGAAGCCGAACATGACGGGCACCTCGACGGCGTCGAGCTCGTCCTGGGCCGCCTCGACGTCCTTCATGTCCAGGGCGATCGGCTTCTCGCACAGCACCGCCTTGCCGTTCTTGGCGGCGGCCAGCAGATGGGGGATGTGCAGCGGCGTGGGTGAGCCGACGATGACGGCGTCGATCTCGGGGTCGACGAAGACCTCCTCGGCGTCCTTGCAGGACCGGGCCCCGTAGACGGCGGCGAGCTTCTCGGCGGCGTCCTCGAAGGGGTCGCAGACCAGCGCGAGCCGGGCCTGGGGGTGAGCGGCGATGGTCTTGGCGTGGACGTGGCCGATGCGGCCGGCGCCGATGACGGCGATGGAGAGCATCCTTGCTCCTTCTGCGTGTGAGGGTGTGTCTGAGCTGGTGAGTTGATGGTGAGTGTGGTGGGGCGGGTCGACGACGTGGAACGTGTCTGGGTGCGTCGTCGACCCGCCCGGTGCGGCAGGCACTGCCGGTGGCCGGCCGGGCTCCCATCGGGGCCCGGCCGAGCCGGATTGGGGCCGCTCAGGGCTGGGGCATGATGACGTCGCGCACCAGGGCGTCCAGGTCGGCGTCGGCCTGGAGGAACCCGCGCAGGGTGCGGACGGTGGCGCCGAAGGAGTCGAACTCCTCGGGCGTCATGCCGTCGGGCTCGTAGGCGCGCACGAACTCGGGGATGGACAGGAGCGTCTTCATGATCTCGGGGGCGACGGGCTCGTTGATGCGCTCGACGACCTTGTAGCCGGAGTCGTTGATGAGCTTCTGCCAGGCGAAGGGCGGGGAGACGACCATGTCGCCGCCGATCATCTCGGACCACTGCAGCACGTTGCGGAAGGCGGCCGACAGAACACGGGCGCGCAGGCCGCGGGCCTGGAACTCCTGGTAGGCGCGCTTGAGGGCGGCCACGCCACCCCACTCCAGGTGGCCGGGGTCGATGAAGAGCTTGTCCCGCTTGGCCACGATCTTGAGCCAGTCGTCCAGGCGGCCGCCCATGAGGGTGACGACCGGGCCCATGGTGGAGACGTCCTTGCCCTCGGCCTCGCGGCGCTTGAGGCCGCGCTCGATGGCCTCACCCGTGGCCACGGCCTGGGGCACCGAGAAGGAGACCGTCACGTTGACCGACACACCCCGGTAGGTGGCGTCCTCGATGGCCTTGACACCCACGGAGGTGGCGGGGATCTTGACGATGATGTTCTTGGCCAGCTTCGAGAACTCCTCGGCCTGGTCGGCCAGGGCCTTGGCGTTGCGGGCCAGCCGCGGGTCGGTCTGCATGGACAGACGGCCGTTGCGTCCCTTGTGCTCCTCGAAGATGGGCTCAAGCAGCTTGGCGGCCTCGATGCTCATCTCACGCACGACCTGCCAGCCGATCTCGGACTCGGTGGCCTCGGGCATCTCCTCGGCGAGCTCGGTGATGCGGGGGAGCCACACGTCCTTGCGCTGGTTGATGCAGGTGTAGGCGATGGTGGGGTTGCAGGTGGCGCCCACGCCGCCGAAGGAGATCGACTGACGCAGCTCGTCGGGGTCGGCCGAGTCGTTCCACAGCGCGGTGGGCGTGTTGCGAGCAGCGTCGAGAAGGGGGCCGGGAGTGTATTCGATACTCATCTGTTTGTGTGCTCTCTTTCGGGTTCATCCGCGCAGGCGTCCTTGCAGCCGCGGTCCGGTAGCCCCTATTGAAGTGTGTCCGGCGTCGTCTGTCAATAAATTGTCAGGACAAAGATTCCTGAGAGTGGTGGCAGTGCCCCCGCCGGCGGGAGAGCTAGCTTGAGAACAGGGAGGTCTCGAAGGTGTAGCGCGAGGCGCGGTAGATGTGCTGGCCGTACTCGATGACGCGACCCGACTGGTCGTAGGTGATGCGGGTGGAGGTCAACAGGGCAGCGCGACGACGCTCGTGGAGCAGCTCGGCCTCACGGGTGGTGGCGTTGCGGGCGCCGATGATCTGCTTGGCGGTGGTGGGAATGATGTCCCTAGCGCGCAGGAGGTCGTAGAGCCCTTCTGTCTCCAGCTCCTCAAGGGTGGGGGCGATGGAGGCCGGCATAAGGTTGGACAGGACCGCGATCGGCTCGCCGTCGGCGCAGCGGACGCGGGTGCAGGAGACGACGGCGGTGCCCTCCTCCACCTCGAGGCGCTCGGCGTCCTCGGCGTCGGCCTCGTGCTCGGTGTAGTCCAGGACGGTGGTGGAGGTTGCGTGGCCGGCCGCGGACAGGTCTGACAGGAGGCTGGTCAGCTGCATCGGTCGGTGGACGTGCATGGGGGAGACGATCGTTCCCACGCCCCGACGGCGCTTGACCAGGCCGCGGTCCACCAGGTGCTGGAGGGCCTGGCGCGCCGTGGGGCGGGAGACCTCCAGGCGCTTGGCCATGGAGAGCTCGTCCTCGAGCCGGGTGCCGGCGGGCAGCGTGCCGTCGAGGATGAGAGAAGCCAGGGGCTCGGAAATTTGTGTGTGCAGCGGCGTCTTGGAACTGCGGTCGATCGTGATGTCGAGGGCAAAAGGGGGTGCTGAATCGGACATGAGATAAGCCTGTGCGTCAGACGTGATAATGCCTTGAGCATACGGATGGCGTGCGCCGATGTCACGCACCGTCATCATGGTGGCTCCGGCGGGGCGGGTGTCGGCGTCGTCGTCTTCGGCTCTGTTGGGGTGAGTCTCGTGCGGCCGGCGAGGTCCAGCTGATCTCAGGGCCATCCGATGTCAAATGTTCTGACAAATGCTTGACCTGGAGCCTGACTGTGAGGCAGGCTTCGCAGTGACGCCTGGCGCAGGCCCCATTCCTGGAGTCCTGCGGGCCCCAAGGATGTGGAGATGCGATCACCATGACGACAGCAACGACTGCAACCAGCGAGACGACCCGAGCGGCTGCGCCCGAGACACGGCCCCAGACTCAGGAACCGCTTGACGTCCTGACCATCGGACGCTGCGGTATTGATATCTACCCGCTTCAGGTCGGTGTGGGCCTGGAGGACGTGGAGAGCTTCGGTAAGTTCCTTGGAGGCAGCCCCACCAACGTGGCCGTGGCCGCCGCCCGCTATGGGCACAGCTCGGCTGTCGTCACCGGCGTGGGCAACGACCCCTTCGGCCGCTTCGTGCGCACCGAGATGCGACGTCTGGGAGTTGACGATCGCCATGTCGTCACCAAGGCCGCCTACAACACCCCGGTCACCTTCTGCGAGATCTTCCCGCCGGACAACTTCCCCCTCTACTTCTACCGCGAGCCCTCGGCCCCCGACCTGGAGCTGAGCTGGGAGGACCTGCCACTGGACGCCATTCGCGATGCCTCCATCTTCTGGATCTCGGCGACCGGGCTGAGCAAGGAGCCCTCGCGCTCGTCCCACCACGCGGCCCTGGGCGCCCGCGACCGGCGGCGCTTCACCATCGCCGACCTTGACTACCGCCCCATGTTCTGGAAGGACAAGGAGACGGCTCACCGCGAGGTCTCCAAGATCCTGCCCAAGATCACCGTCGCTATCGGCAACCGCGAGGAGTGCGAGGTCGCCGTCGGCGAGCGCGACCCCGAGCGCGCCGCCGACGCCCTCCTGGAGGCCGGTGTCGAGCTGGCCATCGTCAAGCAGGGGTTGGAGGGGACGCTGGCCAAGACCCGCACCGAGCGGGTGGAGATGCCCGTGACCTCGGTGACCACGAAGAACGGCCTGGGTGCTGGTGACGCCTTCGGTGGGGCCATCTGCCACGGACTGCTATCGGGGTGGTCCCTGGAGAAGACCATCTTCGCCGCCTCCACCGCCGGAGCCATCGTCTCCTCGCGTCTGGAGTGCTCCACCGCCATGCCCACCGAGCCTGAGCTGCTCGAGCTCATGCGCGCCCGCCGCGACGAGGTCGCCCCGGGACTGACGGACCTGTGAGGAGACCCCCGATGAGCACGACACCCACTCCCGCCGCCGGCTCCGTCCCCGCCAGCGGCCCCAGGCCACTGACGGATGCCGTCACCGAGATCCGAGCCACCGACCCCGGCCGTATCGGGCGGGTACTGGCCCAGCGCCCCCGCGCCGACCTGACCGAGGCGGGCCCCCTCATGGTCATCGCCTGCGACCACCCCGCCCGCGGGGCCCTGGGAGCCGGCGAGCGGCCCCTGGCGATGGCCGACCGCGAGGACCTCCTCCAGCGCTGCGTGACGGCGCTGTCTCGCCCCGGCGTCAACGGCTTCCTCGGAACCGCCGAGATCATCGAGGACCTGGCGCTCCTGGGCGCTCTGGATGGCAAGCTCGTCTGGGGCTCGATGAACCGGATCGGCCTCCAGGGCGCCTCCTTCGAGATGGACGACCGCTTCGGCGCCTATGACGCCGAGGGCATCGAGGCCTCACACCTCGATGGCGGCAAGATGCTCACCCGCATCAACTACGCCGACCCGGCCAGCGCTGCGACCCTGAAGGCCAGCGCCAAGGCCATCGACTCCCTGTCCGCACGCGGGCTGAACGCCATGATCGAGCCCTTCATCTCCCGGTGGGAGGAGGGCCGCATCGTCAACGACCTCAGCGAGCAGGCGGTCATCCGCTCCATCTGCATCGCCCAGGCGCTGGGGCGCAGCTCGGCCCACACCTGGCTCAAGCTGCCCTGCGTGAGCGAGCCCGCCTCAATGCGGCGGGTCATGGCCTCCACCTCCCTGCCCAGCCTCATTCTGGGCGGCGAGGTCTCAGCCGACCCCGAGGCCACTCGGGCATCCTGGGCCGCGGCCCTTGAGCTGCCCAACGTCAGGGGGCTGGTCGTGGGCCGTTCCCTGCTCTACCCCCGCAACGACGACGTCGAGGCCGCCGTCGACGCCGCCGTCGCCCTGCTGTAATCGCCTGACGCACCCGCACGCGGCCCGTCGCCCCGGCCCGCAGCCACCGTCAATCTGCCCCGGCCGAGCCGCACATACGAGACAATCCGCACGAATACCACCCAGGAGCTAAAGGAGCACCGCCATGGGTCACACCCACCGCCCCGCCCAGCCCGAGACGCCGGGCCAGTCCCGCTACGTCATCCGCGCCGGCGACCTCGCCCACGACAGCTACGAGCTCGACCTCACCCCCGAGCGGGCCGGCTGGGAGTGGTCCTCCCTGCGGGTCGTGGCACTCGCCCCCGGAGGCAGCCTGACCGTGCCCGCCGGAGAGCACGAGTTCCTCGTCCTGCCCCTGTCGGGAGGCTGCAGCGTCCAGGCCGGTGGCGAGCGCTTCGAGGTGGCCGGACGCGACTCGGTGTTCACCGACATCACCGACTACGTCTACGTCCCCCGCCGTACCGAGGTGACCCTCACCAGTGCCGGTGGCGCCCGCATCGCCCTGCCCGGCTCCAAGGCCACCGCCGACAAGCCGCTGCGCTACTGCCCGCGCTCCGAGGTCGGTACCGGCCTGCGCGGCGCCGGCCCCTCCTCACGTCAGGTCAACAACTACGCCCTGGGCAACGACGTCGAGACCTCGCACCTGCTGGCCTGCGAGGTCCTCACCCCCGGAGGCAACTGGTCCTCCTACCCGCCCCACAAGCACGACGAGCACTCCGAGGTCGAGCGGGCTCTCGAGGAGATCTACTACTACGAGGTCCGCTCCGGCGAGGGTGATGCCGAGGGCTTCGCGCTCCAGCGCATCTACCCCTCACCCGGCCACGACATCGACGTGTGCACCGAGGTTCGCGGCGGCGACGTCGTCGTCATGCCCTACGGGTACCACGGGCCCTCCGCGGCCGCCCCCGGCTACGACCTCTACTACCTCAACGTCATGGCCGGCCCCGCCGAGGACTCCGTGTGGCTCATGACCGATGACCCCCACCACACCTGGGTGCGCCAGACCTGGGAGGGGCAGGAGGTCGACCCACGCCTGCCCATGACCCCCATGAACGACTAGCCGCCCCGCCGTATCGCCCACCATCAACACAACCCGAGAAGAGCAAAGAAGAACCACGATGAGCAACGAAGCCTACGCCGGCACGATCCGCCTGACGGTTGCGCAGGCCACCATCCGTTTCCTGTCCAACCAGTACTCCGAGCGCGACGGCGTCGAGCAGCGCCTCATCGCCGGGGCCTTCGGCATCTTCGGCCACGGCAACGTGGCCGGCATCGGTCAGGCCCTCCTGCAGAACGAGATCGCCCGCGCCGACGGCGAGCAGGAGATGCCCTACATCATGCCCCGCAACGAGCAGGGGCAGGTGCACGCGGCCGCCGCCTTCGCCAAGACCACCAACCGTCTCCAGACCTACATGTGCACGGCCTCCATCGGTCCGGGCTCGCTCAACATGGTCACCGGTGCCGCCCTGGCCACCACCAACCGCCTGCCGGTGCTGCTGTTCCCCTCCGACCAGTTCGCCACCCGCGTTCCCGACCCCGTGCTTCAGCAGCTGGAGGACCCCACCAGCCTGGATGTCTCGGTCAACGACGCCTTCCGGCCCGTCTCGCGCTTCTTCGACCGCATCAACCGGCCCGAGCAGCTCATCCCCTCGCTCCTGAACGCCATGCGCGTGCTCACCGACCCCGCCGAGACCGGCGCGGTCACCATCGCCATGCCCCAGGACGTCCAGGCCGAGGCCTTCGACTGGCCCGTGGAGTTCTTCCGCAAGCGCGTGTGGCACGTGCGCCGCCCGGTGCCCGAGCCCGCCGCACTGGAGCGCGCCGTCGCCCTCATCAAGGCCGCCAAGCGGCCCCTCATCATCGCCGGCGGAGGCACCATCTACGCCGGTGCCAGCGAGGAGCTGCGTGCCCTGGCCACCGCCACCGGCATCCCGGTGGGCGACACCCAGGCCGGCAAGGGCGCCATCAACTTCGACCACCCCAGCGCCGTGGGCGGCGTGGGCTCCACCGGCTGCGACTCCGGCAACCACATCGCCGACAAGGCCGACCTCATCATCGGCGTGGGCACCCGCTACTCCGACTTCACCACCGCCTCCAAGACGCAGTTCAAGAACCCCGACGTGAAGTTCGTGAACATCAACGTCGCCCCCTTCGACGCCGCCAAGGAGAGCGCCGAGATGGTCGTGGCCGACGCCCGCGAGGCCCTGGCCGCCCTGACCGAGGCGCTCGCGGACTACCACGTCGACCAGTCCTACTCCGATGAGATCACCGCGGAGAAGGAGGCCTGGCTCAAGGCCACCGAGCGCTGCTACCACCTGAACCACGGGCCCCTGCCCGCCCAGACCGAGGTCTTCGGCGCGCTCAACGAGCTCATGGGGGAGGAGGACGTGGTCATCAACGCCGCCGGCTCCATGCCCGGCGACCTCCAGGCCCTGTGGCAGGCCCGCAGCCCGCTGCAGTACCACGTGGAGTACGCCTTCTCCTGCATGGGCTACGAGGTGCCCGCCGCGATGGGCGTCAAGCTCGCCCGGCCCGACGCCGAGGTGGTCTCCATCGTGGGTGACGGCACCTACCAGATGCTCCCCATGGAGCTGGCCACCGTGGTCCAGGAGAACATCAAGGTCATCTACGTCCTGCTGCAGAACTACGGCTTCTGCTCCATCGGCGCCCTGTCGGAGTCCCGCGGCTCCCAGCGCTTCGGCACCAAGTACCGCCAGCGCGGCGAGGGCAGCCACCTGGCCGACGAGCAGGTCATCGACGGCGTCGACATCGCCGCCAACGCACGCTCCTGGGGGCTGGACGTCCTCGAGGTCCACACCATCGAGGAGTTCAAGGAGGCCTACCGCAAAGCCGAGGCCTCTGACCGTCCCACGATGATCCACATCGAGACCGACCTCTACGGCCCCAACCCGCCCGGGTCGAGCTGGTGGGACGTCCCGGTCTCGGGCGTCTCCGAGCTGGAGTCAACCCAGCGCGCCTACGAGGACTACCAGCGCGACCGCAAGCCCCAGCGCCACTACCTGTAGGGACGATCCGGTAGGACGCGGGCCGGCGCCGACAGCGCTCGGCTCTGAGGCCACCGCGACGGGAGGGGCCACGGCAGCCACTGCCGTGGCCCCTCCCACGCGCATCCGCCAGGTGCGCCGTCGGGCATGCTCGCGAAGGTTGCGATGTGGTCAACGCCCCCCATTTTGTTCTGACAAAATTGAGCCATTCGCCGTCTAGGACGTTAGGCTTGGGGCACATGCAAGGCGCTGGGCGCCCGGCCGGTCCACCACTGAGACCTTGCTCGGAGGCGTCCGGTCGGCCCCATAGGCGGGGACGGGCCCGCGAAACCGACAACCAGGAGTCGATAACGATGAGAACGATTGCGCACTGGATCGACGGAAAGCTTTACGAGGGAACTCCGATCGGCCGCTTCGCCGTCGAGAACCCGGGAACCGGTGAGGTTGAGGCAGAGCTGCTTCAGGCCTCCGACGCCGACCTCGACCACGCCGTCGAGGTCGCCCGGCGTGCCCAGAAGGAGTGGGCCAAGGTCTCGCTGGCCAAGCGCACGGCGATCATGTTCCGCATGCGTCAGCTGGTCCTGGACCACCAGGACGAGATGGCCAGGATGATCGTGGCCGAGCACGGCAAGAACTACTCCGACGCCGTCGGCGAGATCCAGCGCGGCCGCGAGACCCTCGACTTCGCCACCGCCATCAACGTGGCCCTCAAGGGCGAGTACTCCTCCGACATCTCCACCGGCGTGGACATCCACACCCTGCGCCAGCCGGTCGGCGTCGTCGCAGGCATCTGCCCCTTCAACTTCCCGGCCATGGTGCCCATGTGGATGCACCCCGTCGCCATCGCCACCGGCAACGCCTTCATCCTCAAGCCGGCCTCGGCCACGCCCTCGGCGGCGCTGCTGACGGCCGAGCTCTACAAGGAGGCCGGTCTGCCCGATGGCGTCTTCAACGTCGTCTCCGGTAACCGCACCATGGTTTCCAAGGTCCTCGAGCATCCCGGCATCGACGCGATCTCCTTCGTGGGCTCCACCCCGGTGGCCCACATCGTCCAGAACACCGGCGTCACCCACGGCAAGCGCGTCCAGGCCCTGGGCGGGGCGAACAACCACGCCATCGTCATGCCCGACTCCGACCTGGACTTCGCCGCCCAGCACATCTCCGCCGCCGCCTTCGGGGCCGCCGGCGAGCGCTGCATGGCCCTGCCCGTCGTCGTGGCCGTGGGCGGCTGCGGCCCGGACCTGGCCCGCCGCGTCAAGGCCCACGCCGAGAAGATCAAGGTCGGCTACGGCATGGACGAGGGTGTTGAGATGGGGCCGGTCATCGACGCCAAGTCCAAGGAGTTCATCGTCGGCCTGGTCAATGAGGGCGAGGCCGATGGCGGTGAGGTCGTCCTCGACGGCCGCGACCTCGTCATTCCCGGCCACGAGAAGGGCCACTTCGTGGGGCCGACCATCGTCGACAACGTCCCGGTGACCTCGCGCCTGTACAAGGAGGAGGTCTTCGGCCCGGTGCTCACCATCGTCCACGCCGACACCTACGAGGAGGCCATCAAGCAGGTCAACTCCTCGCCCTTCGGCAACGGCGCGGCCATCTTCACCAACGACGGCGGCGTGGCCCGCCGCTTCGAGCTCGACGTCGAGGCCGGCATGGTCGGCATCAACGTGCCGATCCCGACGCCGGTGGCCTACTACTCCTTCGGCGGCTGGAAGGAGTCGCTCCTGGGCGACACCCACATCCACGGCCCCGAGGGCGTGCGGTTCTACACCCGCGCCAAGGCGGTCACCAGCCGCTGGCCCTCGGAGAAGACCTACGCCGCGACCATGTCCTTCCAGCGCGAGGAGTAAACGCGGCCGCTCCGCCACCCATCGCCGTGGACGCACCATAGGCCTCAAGGACTGATCCTGCAGGATGAGTCCGTGAGCCCTACGGTGCGTCCGCGTGCTCGTGTTGGGGACTGCGTTTCGTGTCGGGGACGTACTTTCATGCAGGACGGCGACGCCCTGACCTCAGTCGTCTGGGACGAAATGCAGTCGTCATGCGGAAAGTACGTCCCCAATCAGAGCCGACGCAGCGCGACCTTGGGCGGCAGGAGGGCTCTGAGGCTCCGGCGAGCGGCGGGGTCGCCAAAGATCAGACATCTTTGTTAGTACAAAGTCCTAGATTCTTGGTCGGCGGGGGAGTACAGTGGATGTCACATCCGAAACGATTCGGAGACCGCCTCACGAAGGAGACAACGATGTCCAAAGCCGTCAACACCAACGACCCCAAGTACTCCAAGCTCACCATCGGTGTCTGCCCCGACCAGTGGGGCGTCTGGTTCCCCGAGGACCCCAAGCAGATGGACCCCCGCCAGGCCTGGGAGGAGATGGCCGAGGCCGGCTTCGAGGTCATCGAGACCGGCCCTTTCGGCTACTTCCCGACCGATCCCAAGGAGCTCCAGAAGTGGTGCGACGAGTTCGGCATGAGGGTGGTGGCCGGTACCGGCTGGGGCATCCTGCACAAGCAGGAGGCCTGGGAGACCACGCTCAAGACCTTCCGCGCCATCGCCGAGACCCACGCCGCCGTCGGCGCCGAGTACATCGTCCACCTGCCTCCGCTCTACCGTGACGACAAGACCTGGGAGTGGACCGACGACCGCGTCCTGAGTGACGAGGCCTGGAAGCTCTACGTCGAGCACGCCAACGCCCTGGGGCAGATGCTCCTGGACGAGTACGGCCTCAAGATGGTCCTCCACCCCCACGGCGACTCCCACATCGAGACCCCCGAGGAGATCGCCCGCATCTTCGACGCCACCGACCCGACCTACGTCAACCTGTGTCTGGACTCCGGGCACGTGGTCTACGGCGGCGGGGACCCGGTCGAGCTGTGCCGGAAGTACCCCGAGCGCATCACCTACGTCCACATCAAGGCCTTCGACGAGGACATCACCCGCGAGGCCCACGAGAAGGACTGGCCCTTCGGCGAGGCCGTCACCAAGGGCGCCTCGGTCTGCCCGCCCGCCGGCCTGCCCGAGATGCACGAGTTCGTCGATGCCCTGGCGGCCCTGGACAAGCCGATCTACGCGATCTGCGAGCAGGACTGCTACCCCTGCGACCCCTCCTTCCCCAAGCAGAACGCCATCAACATGCGCAAGTACCTGGCCGAGTGCGGTCTGGGACTGGCCTGAGACGCATCAGTCGTCCGGTATGCCGCTGATTCATCACTGACTCACCACTGACACCACCTCGACGAGGAGACACATCATGACTGTACGCATCGGACTTATCGGCGCCGGCGGCATGGGCCGCGCGCACCTGGCCCGCATTGCCAACGACCTGTCCGGCGGCGAGATCGTCGCCGTGGCCGACATCAACCACGAGGCCGCGGTCTCGGCCGCCGAGCCCTACGGCGCCAAGGCCTACGACAGCGCCGATGAGCTCATCAACGCCCCGGACGTCGACGCCGTCCTCATCGCCACCTTCGGCAAGGTCCACGCCCCCGACGTCATCAAGGCCATCGAGGCCGGCAAGTACGTCCTGTGCGAGAAGCCCCTGGCCACCACCGCCGAGGACTGCATCGCCATCATGGAGGCCGAGCAGAAGGCCGGCAAGAAGCTCGTCACCGTGGGCTTCATGCGCCGCTTCGACGCCGCCTACAACGAGATGAAGAAGGTACTCGACGACGGCGAGAACGGCCAGGCCCTCCTGGTTCACAACCGTCACCGCAACCCCGCCGTGCCGGAGTCCTACACCTCGCGCATGGCCATCGATGACACGGCAATCCATGAGATCGACACGATGCGCTGGCTCCTGGACGAGGAGATCGTCAAGGTGCGCGTCGAGCGCCCCAAGTCGACCACTCACCGTTTCGACCACCTCGTCGACCCGGTCGTCGTCGTCATGTACACCGAGTCCGGCGTGCGCATCGATGACGAGGTCAACGTCAACCTGCAGTACGCCTACTCCATCGAGTGCGAGCTCGTGCTGGAGACCGCCGCAGTGAGGCTGGGCGACCAGGAGAGGATCCATATCCGCGACATCCACGGCAACCGCAACGCCATGTGCCAGTCGCACATCGACCGCTTCGAGGACGCCTTCAACCGTGAGGTGCAGGAATGGATCAACGCCGTGGCCCGCGATGAGCACACCGGCTCGACCTCCTGGGACGGCTACGCGGCCACCTCCGTGGTCGATGCGGCGGTCGCCTCGCTGGAGGACGAGTCCTCGCCGATGGTCGACGTCAAGCTCATCGCCAAGCCCGCCTTCTACGCTTGACAAGCCTCCCCGTCGTCGTTTCTCCCGGCGTACAGCTGCTGCCGGGGTGCTCGCGATTGCTGCGTGTCCGCCAGCGCCCTGGTGGCCGCTCTTGGATGGACGACGGCGGGGTTCACTCACCTCGATCGTCCTGGGAGGCAGCCGTCCCCGCCTCCCGGGACGACGACTTTTCGGCGGTAGGACGGCATGAGTCTGCGACGCCGTCGAAGGTTTTAAAAATGCTGGCCTCAACTACTTCCCCCGACGCAATTGTCATGACATTATAGGGAGGGTCGACACGGCCGTCGGCCCTCGAGAGGAGACCTCCTTGGTAGACATCGCCCTTGATCCGAACATGTACTACCGCACCATGCCCACGGTGCGTACGCTCTACAAGGCCGCAGAGCTGGGCTTCGAGTACGTTGAGCTCTCGCCCAACGCGGACTTCCACTTCTGGCACCACCGCCCCGCCGCCGACGACGCCTTCGTCGCCGAGCTCAACAAGGCCCAGAAGGAGACGGGCGTCAAGGTGCGCACTCTCAACCCCGTCTTCAACTGGTCCTCGCCCGACGAGGAGGAGCGGCGCGCCCAGGTGTCCAACTGGCGCCGCCTGCTCGAGCTCGCTGACCAGATCGACGTCCGGGAGATCACCTCGGAGTTCTCCGGGGACCGCAACCAGGCCCGCCGCAGCGAGGAGCAGTGGTTCCGCTCCATCGAGGAGCTCATCCCCGACTTCGAGCGCTACGGCATCCGCCTCAACATGGAGGCCCACCCCTATGACTTCGTTGAGCTGCACGATCCGGCCCTGGGACTGGTGCGCGCGGTCAACAAGGACTGGATCGGCTATGAGTTCTGCTGCCCGCACGCCTTCCACCTCTCCGACGGTGTCGGCGACGTCGAGCGCATGATCCGTACCGCTCACGAGGCCGGCAAGCTGCGCGAGGTCCACATCGCCGACGGCTTCAACCACCGTGCCAACGACGGCAACCGCTACATCATCAACCCGCCCGGCGCCGACGTCACCGTCCACCAGCACAACGAGGTCGGCAACGGTGAGGTCGACTGGGACGCCGTCTTCTCCACGCTGCGCGACATCGGCTTCGACGGCGTGCTTTCCGTGTGCGTCTTCGGCTGGCACGAGCACGCCGATGACATCAACCGCCGAGTGCTGGCCCGGCT
>CAUVMS010000070.1:0-14130 GCA_963552815.1 uncultured Actinomyces sp.
TGACACTCACATGTCTCAGAAGTGAGGAGACAGCACACTATAGGCTGGCAGCGTGATTCTCCTGGCTTCGAAGTCCTCCGGCCGCTTGGCCACTCTGCGGGCCGCCGGCGTCGAGCCGCTGGTGCGGGTCTCGGCAGTTGATGAGGACACCGTTCTTCATGAGCTGGCCGACCGTCACCGGTTGGCGGACCTCCCTGCTCCGAGCCCATCCGAGCAGGTACAGGCACTGGCCCAGGCCAAGGCGCTCGACGTCGCGGCCACCACCGACCCGCAGGAGGCAGAGGTGGTCGTGGGCTGCGACTCCATGCTGGAGATCCACGGCCAGACGGTCGGCAAGCCCGACGACGCCGCACAGGTCCGCGAGCGCTGGCGGACGATGAGCGGCAGCACGGGAACGCTGCACACCGGGCACTTCCTGGTGCGCACCGCTGACGGAGCCATCGCCAAGGGGGTCAGCTCGGCCACCATCCGCTTCGGCTCACCGTCTCAGGACGAGATCGAGGCCTACATCGCCAGCGGAGAGCCGCTGTGGTGCGCGGGAGCCTTCACCATTGACGGCCTGGGAGGCGCTTTCATCGAGGGCATCGACGGGGACCCGCACGGGGTCGTCGGCATCTCGTTACCGCTTCTGCGCCGGCTCCTGGCCGACCTGGGAGTGCGTTGGACAGACCTGTGGGCGCCGCCGGCCGGTGGAGGAACCGACTGACGGCGCCCACAGATCGCTGCGGACGGTCGCTGAGGAGCCGTCAGGAGGCCGACGACACCGAGGGCACCGACGACGCAGACGAGCCCGGGGCCTGCGCGATAGCCTTCATGAGCTCGGCCAGGGCGAGCTGCTGCTCCTGACTGAGACGATCGATGACGTGGCGGCGCACGCCGTCGAGGTGCACCGGGGCGGCCTCGCGCAGGAAGTCGAGACCGGTCTGGGTCAGCATGCAGTTGACGCCGCGACGGTCCGAGTCGCAGGAGGTGCGCTCGACGTACCCGGCGTTCTCCAGACGCCTAACCGTGTGGGTCAGGCGGGAGCGGGAGTGGCAGACGTGCTCGGCGAGGGTGGACATGCGCAGGGTGTGGTCCGGCGCCTCCGACAGGCGCACCAGGATCTCGTACTCGTGCATGGAGATGCCGCAGCCGGCTTCAAGCTCGCGATTGAGACGGGCGGCGACGGAGGTGGAGGCCGCCAGGAAGGAGCGCCAGGCATCCATCTCGATCTCGTCGAGACGACGGAAACCGTCCTGCTCCGCAGAACCGTCCTGACCACAGGTCTGTCGTGGCTCCTGGCCGCACCGTATCGAGCCTGCAGCCCCGACCTTCTCTTGGCTGTAGGTGGCTTCGACGGCTTCCTGATCGCTCTGGGTCCACTTCATCTCGACGTCCTCGGCGTAGGCCGTCGGCTCCACCATCGTTCGTTCTGCGGTAATCACCTTTATCGACTCCTCTCAGCACCGACCCGGATAGGTCATGACCCCTTAAGCGCCTGCTTGCTGACGGCCTTTGGCTTTCATACAAGTGCAACTCTGCTTCTTTTTTATCACACTCGGTCAGAGGAACAGCACATCCGTGCAGTCACCCAGGAGATCTGACAAGCACGGATACGCACCTCAAGACCCCCACTTTTCCTTGATATGACGCGAAATGGTTCAGCCTCACCCGCGTTCGAAAAGGAATGTGCGAAGCCTCTTCACGTCACCCTGACATCCATCAGATTGACAGTGGAATTACTCATCTTTATTACGTATTCATCCCCGTTGGCCGATGGGTGGAGGGGTGAACAATTCACCTTCACTCTCTCACCTCGCACCCATCGAGACAACAGTGAATCACCACCAGAATTCTCTCCAGCGGATAATCATTATCCCACACGGTGCGATAGGCGATCGGCAGAGCCTACGACGGCATCCTTGCGCGGGCTCAAGCATCCGCCATCATCGGCGCCGCAGGACGAGGCGTCGCCCCTGGACGATGTCGCCGCCGGCAGCGTCAACGGAGAGCCTCGCCCACAGCTCTCCCCCGCCGGAGCAAGAGACGGGAACACCGGCGGAACCAACGAACCTCAGGCAAATCTGCTGCTGAGACGACGGCGCGGCGACGGCCAGGCTGAGCGCGCCGAGCAGAAGTCCGTGGGCGGCGACGGCGTCGGGACCGGTTCCCAGCCCGGCCGCGGCCGCCCGTCCCGGGAGAAGGTGGATGGCGTTGCGATCCCCGGTCGCCTCCGCCCAGGAGGCGACGTCGGCGTAGGTGAGTCGATAGAACGCTCCGCCGGCAACCGGATCGAATGCGACCCCGGACTCTGTGAGCTTCTCCGTCATCGCCGGCAGATCAGCCGAGGCACGGCGAGCGAGCTCGTGGATGACCTGCCATGAGCCGCCGCCCACCCGCACCTCGACGGTTGTTCGGATGAGCTCCCACCCTGCACGTTCAGTCCGCCGGACCGCTGGGCCCCCGGCGCCCTGAAGCGCCTCCGAGGCTCCGGCGCTCACGGAGACCGGGCGCATGAGGCAGCGACGGTGCAGCAGGCCGTCCCATGCGGCGGGCTCGTCGTGGGCCTGCATCCACTCCTGGACCTGTCGCATCGCCATGACAGCCGGGTAGATGAGTGTGGCACCGCGTCGCGCGGCGTGACGAGTCTCAGGCTGGGGCTCTCTGGGCGAGCCCGTCCCGAGCACCCCGGCAAGGACCGCTGCGAGCTGCTCGACGGCGTCGTCGGGGAGGCGGGAGGGGTTCACGTCACCGATGCTAGGCGGCGTCCGCCTCGGGCACGACGAAGCCCCGCCGAGATCATGTCGACGGGGCTTGCTCCAGGGCCGCAGGCGGCTGCGACCGGGATCGGAACGCGCTGCTCAGCGGGTCTCGCGGTGCTCGGTGTGCTTGCCGCAGCGAGCGCAGAACTTGGCGATGCTGAGACGGTCGGGGGTGTTCCGACGGTTCTTCTTGGTGATGTAGTTCCGCTCCTTGCACTCCGAGCAGGCCAGAGTGATCTTGGGGCGAACGTCGGCGGACTTGCTGGCCACGTTTGTCTCCTCGTGTCGATCCTCGAGCATGCGACGGGTGCGCTGTACTCGAATGCTTGCGTAGCGGGGGAGGGACTCGAACCCTCGACCTCACGATTATGAGTCGTGCGCTCTAACCAGCTGAGCTACCTCGCCATAGGAACACAATAGGGGCCGCCGGCCCCCGCTGTGAGAGCCCCGAAAGGGAATCGAACCCTTGACCTTCTCCTTACCATGGAGACGCTCTGCCGACTGAGCTATCGGGGCAACGAGCCGAATCCTAGGCAGATCCGAACCGCCCTGGCAATTCGATCCGCCGTGGCTTCGCTCACTGCGGGCCTCGCCGTGATGGCGAGGTGTGATCAACGAGTGATCAGCGTGGCGGGTGAGGGATTCGAACCCCCGTAGCATTACGCGGCTGATTTACAGTCAGCTCCCATTGGCCGCTCGGGCAACCCGCCTCGGCTCCGCGCTCCGACCTCTCGGCCATCGCTTGGCGCCGTGGAAGAATAGCAAGGCACCGGCGCGCAGCGCCAATCGCCCCCGTAGGACCCTCCTCACAGAACATCCCGCCTAGACTCGGGTCGACTGAGGTCCCCACCCCGGAAAGGACTGCCGCCATGGCCAACGACTCCTCCTTCGACGTCGTCTCCCGCCTCGACCGCCAGGAGGTGGACAACGCCGTCAACCAGTGCGCCAAGGAGATCTCCCAGCGCTACGACTTCCGCGGCGTTGACGCCTCCGTGAGCCTGTCCGGCGACACCATCACCCTGGAGGCCAATACGGCCGAACGGGTCCTGGCGATCCTGGACGTCCTGGAGTCCAAGCTCTTCCGCCGCGGCGTCTCCCTCAAGGCCCTGGACCTGGGGGACAAGGAGCCGCGTCCCTCGGGCAAGATCTACCGCCTGGCCTGCCCCCTGCGCGAGGGGCTCACCCAGGAGGTGGCCAAGAAGATCACCAAGGCGATCCGAGACGAGGGCCCCAAGAGCGTCAAGGCCACGATCCAGGGCGATGAGGTGCGCGTGACCTCCAAGTCCCGCGACGACCTCCAGTCGGTCATCGCCCTGCTGAAGAACCTCGACGTCGACGCCGCCCTCCAGTTCGTCAACTACCGCTGAGCGGGACCGTGCGCCTGTCGTCGGCCTCACCTATGGCCAGCGACCACAGGTTCAAGCATCTGGCACTCACCATCGTCAGCCTCGCCCTTCTCATCGTCATCGCGGTGGGAGCCATGGCCATGGGGCGGGCGATGCTCTCCCCCGGCACGGTCATCGATGTCCTGTGGCAGGCGGTCGGCGGCGAGGGCGATACCCCCTTGATGGCACGCAATATCGTCCTCAACATCCGCCTTCCCCGCGTCGTCGCGGCGGCCATGATCGGGGGCGCCCTCGCGATCTCCGGGACTGCCTACCAAGGGCTGTTCCGCAACCCCATGGTCTCTCCCGACATCCTGGGGGCGAGCACCGGCGCCTCCTTTGGTGCCGCCTTGGCACTCCTGCTCTCCCTGGGGCACCTGCCGGTTCAGGGTGCTGCCTTCGTCGGTGGGCTCGCGGCCGTCTTCGTCACCTATACGGCGGCTCGGAGCATCGGACGCGGAACCAGTCAGGTTCTGCTGCTGGTTCTGTGCGGAATGATCGTCTCAGCCCTCTTCCAGGCGCTGGTCTCCACGGTCAAGTACACGGCTGACCCGGACTCCAAGCTGCCGGAGATCACGTACTGGCTCATGGGCTCCATCGCCAAGGTGACGTGGAACGACCTGACTGTCTTCTCCGCGCCCTTCATCCTGGGAGTCGTGCCCCTGCTCGCGCTGCGGTGGCGCTTCAACATCCTGGCCTTCGGGGACGAGGAGGCGCAGTCGCTGGGGGTCAACGTCGCGGCTCTGCGCCTCATCTGCATCGTGTGCGCCACCCTTCTGACCGCCTCGTGCGTGGCCATCTCGGGCGTGATCGGCTGGGTCGGTCTCATCATGCCGCACGTCGTGCGCTTCATCGCGGGCCCGGACAACCGGATCGTCGTCCCGCTGTCCGTCATCATGGGCGGGACCTTCCTCATCCTGGTGGATACCGCCTGCCGCATGGCGCTCGCCTCCGAGATTCCACTGGGAATCCTCACCAGCATCATCGGCGCTCCTCTGTTCTTCACCATTCTCCTACGCACTCAGCGAGGAGGGCGCGAATGAGCCGCCCCGAGAACCGGGTACCGGACAAGAACAGCCTCAAGTCCTCCGACCGCCCGACCATCACGGCCAGGAACCTGTCCTGCGGCTACCGCCGCAAGGCGATCCTGACCGGAGTCGACCTGGAGGTGCGCACCGGCGAGGTGCTCTGTCTCCTGGGGCCCAACGGCGTCGGCAAAACGACGCTCTTCCGGACCCTGCTGGGTCACCTACCACCCGTGTCGGGACACGTGGAGATCGACGGCCGCGAGCACTCCTCACTCTCCCGCCGCCAGGTGGCCCGGCACATCGCCTACGTCCCTCAGCTTCACGAACCGCCTTTCGCCTTCTCAGTGTTCGACGTCGCACTGACGGGCTGCGTCTCCCGCCTGGGCCTGCTCGACTCCCCCTCCCGTGCGGACCGGGAGCAGACCGAGGAGGTCCTGGAGCGTCTGGGGATCGCGCATCTGGCTGGACGTCCCTTCACCGAGCTCTCCGGCGGTGAGCAGCAGATGGCGCTCATTGCCCGGGCTCTGGTCCAGGACGGGAGGATCCTGGTCATGGATGAGCCTGCGGCGGCCCTGGACCTGCGCAACCAGGCGACGGTTCTGCGCTGTGTGCGGGACCTGGCCGACGAGCGCCGCGGAGTTGTCATGACCTCTCACAATCCCGACCACGCCTTCCTGGTGGCGACCCGTGCAGTGCTCATCACCGGCGACCGCCGGATCCTCTCCGGCCCGGTTGACGAGGTCCTCACCGAGGACAATCTCAGGGCCGCCTACGGGACCCAGGTTCGAGTCCTCCAGATCGCTGGCCCCGACGGCAGTCCGGTACGCACCTGTATGCACTCCCTCGAGACCGTGTGAGAGGTCATCCCCGCATTCCTGGCCCCTCCTCATGACCGGTCGGCTGCTCATTCACCGCAGATCTCATATAGTGGAACTCCGGGTGGGCGTGGATCTATGTCCCCCGCCACGTTGCCCCGTCCCCGCTGAAGGAGTTCTCCATGGCCGCCACTCGTCTCTCCGCTTCCGACCTGTCCCCCTCTTCATCACAGTCCCCGTCGTACTCCTCGCCGCTGTCCCGCCGGGACCTTCTCAGGCTCACCGGCGTTGGCGCCGGAAGTACCATCGCGCTGAGCCTGCTGGCCGGCTGCGGATCGAAATCCGCTGGAGGCTCAGCGGGAGGCAGTGCCTCAGCGACCTCAGGCACGCAGACCATCACCGACATGACCGGAACGCAGGTCGAGGTACCGATCGCTCCCGCTGCCTACGCCGACGGCTGGTACGCCCACAACGAGGTGGTCATCATGCTCGCCGGCGCCAAGGGGCTGAAGGCCACGCACTGCGATCCCAAGAAGTTCCCCTGGATGTACAAGGTCTGCCCCAACATGTCCGGCGCGAAGTCCACCTTCGGGGACGGCTTCAACCTTGAGGAGCTCACCACCATCGACCCCGCCCCGCAGGTCATCTTCGACTCCGACGACAAGCTGCGCGACAAGGCCACGGAGGTCGGCATCCCGGTGGTCGCCTGCAAATTCAGTACCTATGAGGAGATGAAGAAGTCCATCACGATGACGGCCCAGATCTTAGGCGGGGACGCCACCACGATCGCTGAGCGGTACAACGCCGAGCTGGACCAGGTCGTCAAGGACGTCAAGGCGAAGACCGACGGCCTCGGTGACGACCAGCGTCCTACGGTCATGCACGGCAACAGCGTCTACACCCTCAACCTCGACGGCACCGGCACGATCATCGACGAGTGGATCAAGACGGCCGGCGGGAGGAACGCCGTCACTGAGACGACATCCTCCGCCAACGCCCAGTTCACCATGGAGCAGATCCTCGCCTGGGACCCCGACGTCATCATCACAGGAAAGGCCGGGGAGGCCGAGCAGATCCTTGCCGACCCGAGCTGGGCGAGTATCAAGGCCGTCCAGAACCAGAAGGTGTACGTCAATCCCAAGGGCGTCTTCGGCTGGGACCGCTATGGCGTGGAGGCGATTCTTCAGGTCCAGTGGGCTTCAGCCCTCCTCCACCCCGATCTCTTCCCCGACCTCAAGATCGAGACGAAACTCAAGGAGTTCTACAAGAACTACCTGAGCTACGAGCTGACCGACGCCGAGGTCGCCCTCATCATGGCCGCTCAGGAACCGCAGTAGTCTCATCTGCCTCCCGGCCGAGACCCGGCCGGGAGGCGTTGAGATATCGTTGTCAGGCCGACAGGAGAGTGAGAACCGCCTTGACGCGGCGGTGAACGGCGGCGTCGGGCAGCAGGCCGAGCTTGGCGAAGATCCGCTGGGTGTGCTTCTCCACCGCGCCCTCGGTGACCACCATGACCTCGGCAATGCCGGCGTTGGTGCGCCCCTCGGCCATCAGGGCCAGCACCTCGCGCTCACGGGGCGTGAGCTCCTGCAGGGGGTCGTCGCGCCGTCCGCGCTGGAGGACCTGGGAGACGACGTCGGGATCCAGGACGAGCTCACCGCGCGCCACCCGCTCGACCGCGCCGAGGAAGGCGTCGATGTCGCCGACCCGGTCCTTGAGGAGGTAGCCCAGGGCGCCGCCGCCGTCGGCCAGGAGCTCGGGCAGGTAGCCGGCGACGACGTACTGGCTCAGCAGCAGGATGGGCGCACCCGGCCACTGGGCCCGGATGCGGGTGGTGGCGCGCAGGCCCTCGTCGGTGTGGGAGGGCGGCATGCGGATGTCGGCGACGACGACGTCGGGCCGCAGCCGCAGCGCCTCGTTCACGAGGGCCTCGCCGTCCCCCACTCCCCCGACGACCTCGTGGCCGCCGTCGGCCAGGATGAGGGCCAGTCCCTCGCGCAGGAGGACGGAGTCGTCAGCGATCAGAACACGCACGGGATCATCGCCTCCACTGTGGTCGGCCCGCCGGTCGGGGACGTGAGCGTGAGCCTACCGTCGACACCGCTGAGGCGCTCGACCAGGCCGGCCAGGCCGTGCCCCTTGGCGGTCGAGGCCCCACCGATGCCGTTGTCGCTGATCCTCACGTGCAGGGCGCCGTCGACGACGCGGGCCTCGACGCCGGCGGCCGTGGCCCCGGAGTGCTTGTTGAGGTTGGCCAGGGACTCGCTGACAACGAAGTAGGCGGCCTGGGAGACGTGGTCGGGCAGATCCGCCTCGGACAGCTCGGTGCTCACGGTGACGGGCACGGAGGAGCGGGTGGCGGCCTCGGTGATGGCGGCGGCCAGACCACGGTCGACGAGGACGGGCGGGGCGATGCCGCGGGAGAGCTGGCGCAGCTCGTCGAGGGTCTGCTGGGTCTGGTCCATGGCACCCTGGATGATCGCGGCGGCGGCCACCGGGTCCTTCTCGGCCTGCCGGTGGGCGCGGGCCAGGTCCATGCGCAGGCGCACGAGGCGCTGCTGGGGGCCGTCGTGGATGTCGCGCTCCAGGCGGCGACGGGTGTCGGCCTCGGCCCGCTGGACGGCGGCGCGGGAGGTCTGGAGGCGACTGACCTCGCTGCGCCAGGAGAGCATACCGCGGGTGAGCCCCGTGAGCATGGCGGCCAGCCCCCGCAGGACGAAGGGCGCGGTGAGGGAGAAGATGACACCGACAGTCAGGTCCATGGCGATGTCCCAAAGGATCGGCATGGGTAGTCCGAGCTCCTCGGCGATCCCGTTGTGCTCCTCCGGGATCATCGATTCCAGGATGATCTCGGAGAAGGGGGTCAGGAAGCCGCCCACTGCCGCCGACAGCCACACGACGGTGAGGATCCAGGAAAGGAGGGACACCGGGAAGTAGACGATGGTCCACAGCAGGTCGACCCAGCGCTGGGGGTCCCGCAGGACTCGGAGGAGCCTGCGGTGCCAGGAGGTTCCCGGCTCATGCTCAAGGTAGCCGCCCGGAACCGGCTCGCGTCCGTCCACGCGCGCCACGGCGAGGCGGGCTAGGTTGGCGAAGCCCCCGGCGATGCTCAGGTCGATGACGAGCACCAGCAGCCCCACCCAGATGATGGTGGTGCCCACACCGAGGGCGGTCAGCGGCACGGCGAGGCAGAAGGCGAGCAGGCTCAGTGGCCCGCTGAGGAGGAGGAAGACGGCGTCCCTGCCGAGTCGGCGGTAGCGCGCGGCCCATACTGATCGGTTCATGCCTCGTATCCTCCTCAGGCCTGGAATCACGCCCAATCCTGCCACCTGGCGGGGCCGTGGTGGGGCTAGCCCGACATCGCCGTGAGGCGGCGGCTCAGTCACCGAGTCGGGCGGTCAGGCTGCGGGCGAGCTCATCGGCCCATCTGCCGTAGCGGGCCTCGCCGGGGCGGCTCAGGCAGTACAGAAGGTTGCCCAGGCGGTCGAGGAGCTCATAGGCGTCGCGGCGCTCCAGCAGGTGTTGCGAGTCGGCGGCTCCGGTGTGCTGTGCGAGCCGCGGGCGCTGGGTGTGGCGCGAGTATCGCGAGTACTCGGTGACGAAAGCAGCGACCTCGTCGGGCGTCATGGGCAGGTACCAGGGCCCGCCGGTCACCCGGCCGCCGATGAGGGCCAGGTCCTTGGCGGTATCGCCGGGACCCGACCACTCGAAGTCGATGAACCGTGGGACGCCGTCGGGGCCGAGGATGACGTTGGTGGCGACGACGTCGCCATGGATGAGCGGGTGGGCGGGGACAGCCTCGAAAGCGGGGGCGAGTCGGGTGAGCTCACGGAGCCAGGCGGGCAGAAGCGCACTGACGCGAGAGTCGGAGAGTGTGGCCGGGTGGTGCGTGCCCCACCAGGCCAGCAGCTCCTCCCCCTGCTCGCAGGCGCTCGGCACCGGGGTGGCCGACGGCGCAGGACCGGCCGCGAAGGCCACATGCAGGCGGGCGATCTGATGGGCGAGGGAGGTCGCGAGCCGCGGGTTCCAGTCTGCGGCTCGCAGGGCCCGGCCGGGAACGTAGGTGGTCACCATGTAGGGGGCGCCGAGCGGGTTGTCGGCTCCGGTCTCCAAGGCGACGGCGCTGGTGCCGAGCTCGGGTGGGACGCGCCTGAGGACCTCGAACTCGGTCTCCATGGAGCGGGGCATCTCAAGGGGCGCGTGGCGAGGAATGCGCAGGACCCGGGTCTGGTCACCGGAGCCGATCCGCCAGGCCGTGTAGCTCTCACCGGCCCCCAACCGCTTCACCGGTCCGGCCGCCACGCCAGGCAGCTCACCGGCGTCGACGGCGGCCCTGATGCGTTGGGCGATGTCGTTGCCGGTCAGGGGCAGGCTATCCACTCCCCTATCTCATCATCACTGGCGAGGCCGCCGCCAACGGCAACACGGACGCTGCCGCCCGACCTGTGCTGTCCTACGGCTTCTGAGGATTTCGGATCTCGTGGCATCTCAAGACGAGGCGAGGCAGGTGTGCCAGGCGTGAGAGTTGCTGCTCGCCCTGCTGGCCGGGACCGATTCGGTCGCTGTCAGTCGCTCTGATGGCGCCCGGCGCGTACTGCACGAGGGTGGGGTGCTACTGGAAGAGGGTCGGGTGCACTCCATGGGGGTCGGGGGTTCGTGCAGTACGCACAACCCTCGGCCAGTGCATCCCCACCTTCGTGGAGTAGACCGCCTTAGAGGATAGTGAGGCCCCGCTGCCCCAGCGCCCCATGACGACATCCTCATGACCCACAACAACTAGCCGCTGACACCTCCGGCGCCGATGATGGCCCGGGCGGCCTCGGTGGCGGTGAGCCGGGCGGTGTCCAGGTGGAGGTCGGCCTCGGGCCAGGGGGCGTAGTCGCGGCGTTCGACAGCCCGCCAGTCCGGCAGCTCGAGGCCCTCGATGTCGCTGACCCGCCGCTGGACCCGGCGACGGTGCTCGGCCTTATCGGAGCAGACGATCTCGACGGCGAGAAACCGGCAGCCCAGGGCTGAGGCGGTTTCCTCCCACAGGCGACGGGTGAGGGGCAGCGGGTTGACGCACTCGACAAGAACGTCACCGCCCGAGGCCAGGACGTCTCGGGCGACGGCGGCGGCCGCGTAGTAGCCGGCGCCTCCGGGCATACCGGGGAGCATCTCGCCACTGTCCCGCAGGGCCTGCTCGATGGAGTCGATGCGCAGCCAGGTCGGAAGCCGCCCCGGCGACTGCGAGGTGGCCTGCAGGCGCAGGACCTCCCGGCACACGGTGGTCTTGCCGACGGCAGGCAGCCCGCCGACGACGGTCAGGGTCACCGTCAGTACCCGGCCATCTGCTCAAGGCGGGCGATGCGCTTGTCCATGGGAGGGTGGGTGGAGAAGAGGTTGCGCAGGCTCCCGAAGGGGTTGGCGATCATCATCGAGGAGACCGGCTCGAGGCGCGGATCCCGCCCCATGGGCACACGCGAGATACCCGACTCGAGCTTGCTCAGGGCGCTGGCCAGGGCGAGCGGGTCCTGGGTGAGCGCGGCGCCGTCGTGGTCGGCGTCGTACTCGCGGGTCCGGGAGATGGCGAACTGGGTGATGGTGGCGGCCAGGGGTGCCAGGAGGGAGAGCAGCAGGACGACGATGATGTTGCCGCCGTCCCGGTCACGCCGGTTGCCGCCGCCGAACCACAGGGCCATGGTGGCCACCGAGGAGATGACGCCGGCGATGCCCGCAGCCACCGAGGAGGTGAGGATGTCCCGGTTGTAGACGTGGGAGAGCTCGTGGCCCAGGACGCCACGCAGCTCGCGCTCGTTGAGGAGCTGGAGGATGCCCTGAGTGCAGCACACGGCGGCGTGCGAGGGGTTGCGGCCGGTGGCGAAGGCGTTGGGGCTCATCGTGGGGGCCACGTAGAGGCGCGGCATGGGCTGGCCGGCTGCGGCGGAGAGCTCGCGCACGATCGCGTACATCTGGGGCTGCTGGGCCTCGGTGACCTCGATGGCGCCCATGGAGCGCACGGCGATCTTGTCGGAGTTCCAGAAGGCGTAGGCGGTCTGGGCGACGCCGATGATCGGCAGGATGAACAGCCAGATGGATGAGCCCGTCCCACGCGTCAGTGCGTAGCCGAGCAGGAGGAGCAGGCTCCACATGCCGCCGAGGAGGACGGCGGTCTTGAGACCGTTGTGGTGGTTGGTCCATGTCATGGGTGGAGACTATGGGACGAACCTGTGTCCCACCTATGTCCACCGGCGCGTGCGGCCATTGGCGGATCGGGGAATAACGGTGGGGCTCTGCGCGGCTCAGACGGGGCGCGGACTCAGCCGCGCTGGACCACCCGAGCGGTGATGAGGCCGCAGTCCAGGCAGCGCAGGGCATCGCGGAAGTCGTCGGGGTCGAAGGTGGTTCCCAGCGCCTCACGCGCGAGGGTCCAGTACTCCCCCGTTGAGTCCTGGACCGCGTACCCGGTGTCGCGGAAGCCGGAGCGCTCGTAGAAGGAGAGCCGACGGCGTCGCTGCTCGGCGTTGTCGGCCTCGTCGATGACGGGCTCGATGTTCAGGACGATGCTGCAGCCGGGGTGACGGCGCTCGAGCTCGGCCAGGAGGCGGGTGCCCAGGCCGCGTCCGCGGGCGGCGTCGTCGACGGCGAGGTAGAAGAGGTAGAGCAGCCGGGAGCCGGGGCGACGCACGGTCCAGGTCAGGGCGACAGGATCCGGGCGGGCCGCACGGGTCGGCCCGGCGGGCCGGTCCCACCAGGCGACGAGGTCGATGCCGCGCCGCAGGCTGAGCACGTGGATGAGCGCCCAGGGAAGGCGCTCATCCACGGGGAAGGCGCGCAGGTAGAGGTCGTGCGCCCAGCGGTCCGGCCCGCTCGCGGGGCGAATGCGCCGGGTTCTCATCAGCTCAGCCCAGCAGGTCGGCGACGTCGACCGTGGGGATTCCCAGGGCCTCGCCCACGCCCGTGGTGTACAGGGCGCCGGCGTGAGTGCTCAGGCCGCGGGCGAGATCGGGGCGGGCCTCAATGGCGCCGCGCCATCCGTCGTCGGCCAGTGCCAGGGCGTAGGGCAGGGTGGCGTTGGTCAGCGCGTAGGTGGAGGTGTGCGGGACGGCGCCGGGCATGTTGGCCACGCAGTAGAAGATCTTGCCGTTCACCTCGAAGGTGGGCTCGGAGTGGGTGGTGGGGCGGGAGTCCTCGAAGCAGCCGCCCTGGTCGATGGCGATGTCCACCAGCACGCTGCCGGGCCGCATGGTCTCCACCGTGGCGCGCGTGACGAGGCTGGGGGTGCGGGCCCCGGGCACGAGGACGGCGCCGATGACCAGGTCCGCCCCGGTGCAGGCGCGGGCCACATCGAGCTCGGTGGAGAAGCGGGTGCGGATGGTCCCGCCGTCGATCTCCTCGATGCGGCGCATGCGCGCGGGGTCGACGTCGAAGACGGTGACGTCCGCGCCCATGCCGGACACGACCCGCGCGGCGCTCAGGCCGGCGGTGCCGCCTCCCAGGACGACGACGTTCCCGCGCCGCACCCCGGCGGCCCCGCCCAGCAGGACGCCGGCCCCACCGCGTGGGCGCAGCAGAGCGTCCGCGCCGACCTGGGCGGCCAGGCGCCCGGCGATCTCCGACATGGGTGCCAGGAGGGGCAGCGCGCCGGTGTCGGTCTCGACGGTCTCGTAGGCGATGGAAGTGACCTGCTTGGCGAGCAGCTCCTCAGTGAGGGTGCGGTCCGCGGCCAGGTGGAGGAAGGTGAACAGCAGCAGGTCCGGGCGCAGGAACTGGTACTCCTGGGCGATCGGCTCCTTGACCTTGAGGACGAGCTCGGAGTCGGCCCACAGGCCGGGGACGTCGTCGGTCATGACGGCACCGGCAGCGGAGTACTCCGCATCGGGGATCGAGGCCCCCTGGCCGGCACCCGCCTGGATGGTCACGGTGTGTCCGCGCCGGGTGAGCGCGTGGACGCCGGCCGGCGTGATGGCAACGCGGAACTCGTTGTCCTTGATCTCGGTGGGAACGCCGATTCGCATGGTTCTACCTCCGGGGTGATCGTCGTGAGGGGCGGGTTGGCGCGTGTCGACCGGGGACCCGCGGGCGGGCCCCCCGTGCCCCGCGCAGTAGGCCCGCCGGGGGGCGGCGCGCGCACGCACCCCGTCCCCCCCGGGCGGGCCCCTTAGGTGCGCGGGGGCCGGGG
>CAUVMS010000071.1:0-13972 GCA_963552815.1 uncultured Actinomyces sp.
GCGTCGCTACGGCGGCGCCGTGGACAAGGTGCTGCACGAGGAACCCGGCGAGACCGGCGACCCGCAGGACGACGCGGCCGGCGAATAGCCGCAGCACGACGGTCAGTAGGGAACTGTCTTGTCTCCTCCCTTCCGAGGCGTGCGAGTGTTATGGCTTCTGAAACGCTCGCTCGGGCGGGAGTCCGAGGTGGGGCGGTTGCCCTGGAGGCAGCAGTGGGCCGAGTGAATGAGTGAAGAGGTTTATCGGGGCGCCGGTGTCCATGGTGCTGACATCAACCCTTCACTGGTGCTGCAGGTGGAGGAGAAACCGCAGCATTCCAACGATCCCCAACTGGCTGTTTTGTCGGTGAAGCCGCTGATGTCAGCGCTGTGGACACCGAGCCTCTGTGGGATCGAGTCCTCAGGGCCCTATGTGGTGTGTCAAGCGGCGGCGGGCTAAGGCGAGGACGGCTTAGTTGTGGCGCTTCCCCTGGTTGCGTTTGCTCTGATGCCTCAGCCCGTACGACGCTCACACCGACGGCGCAAGCAAAGCGGCTCTTCGCGTTTGTGGGTGTGGTAGGTGGGGCTTATCGTCTGGTTTAGGTGGTTGTTGTCAGGTGGTCTTTGAGGCGTCCGGTGTGGATGAGGCTCCGGCCCGAGCCTCCTCCGGGACGAACTACTCCACGAGGGTCGGGACCTACTGGCCAAGGGTTGTGCTTACTGCACGAAGGCCCTACCTACATGGAGTACACCCGACCTTCCTCCAGTAGCCCCCGACCCTCGTGCAGTACACGCCAGGCACTTCGAGCAACCGCGAATGAGCAAGCCCGTCCCCCGCAGGCAGGACGAACAATGAGTCCTGAACTCGCTCAACCCGCCTCATCGGTGTCTTCTGGTGCCATGGCAGGCGGAGGCCTCACAAGTCATGAGAAAACAAGCAGAAGGCAGGAAATCGCCGGCCGGAAACTGGCTGCCGGCCGGATCGGGCTCAGTCCTGGGAGGTGTCTCCGGCAACTTCCTGGGGTGAGCAGCTGGCGCACAGGCCGAAGAACTCCGCGGTGTGCTCCATCTGGGTGAAGCCCTGCTGGGCCGAGACCCGCTGAATCCACTCCTCCAGCTCGCCGCCGGCGACCTCCACGGTGTAACCGCAACGGCGGCACACGACGTGGTGGTGGTGCTCCTGCTTCTCGCAGGCCCGGTAAAGGACCTCCCCCTCGGCGCTGCGCACCTGGTCCACCGCGCCGGCCTCCGCCAGGGTCTGCAGGTTGCGGTAGACGGTGGCCAGCCCCACCTTGGTGCCCTCGGCCTCCAGGGCGGAGTGGATCTGCTGGGCCGAGCGGAACTCGTCGGTACGAGCCAGGATGTCCGCAACGGCGGCGCGCTGGCGCGTGGCGCGGGGACGCTGCGCCGTACTGTGTGCGCTCATGAACTACCTCCTGAGGTGATGCGGTGCCGTCGGGAGCGGCTGATGAGCTGCCATAGGCCGGACAGGAGGGCGACGACGGCGTAGCCCCCTACCAGGATTACCACGATCATGGCACCAGGGGAGGCCGCAACCAGGTATGTGATCGTCAACCCGGACACGCAGGCCACGACCCCCAGCCCCATCGCCAGGTACATGGTTCGTAAGAACGAGTGCGAGACGAGCTGGGCGATGGCCACCGGCACGATCATGACGGCGGAGACCAGCAGGGCGCCCACCACCCGCATGGACACCGAGACCGTCAGGGCCGCGACCACCGCCACCAGGACGTTGAGGGCGCCGGTGGGCAGCCCGCAGGCGCGGGCGAACTCCTCATCGTTGCACAGGGCGAACAACGGCCCGCGCAGCCCCAGACCCACCAGGAGCACCAGGGTCGCCAGGGCGATGGTGAACCAGGCATCGGAGACCGAGACCGTGGAGATGGAGCCGAACAGGTAGGAGTTGAGGTTCGTCGTCGTGCCGCCGGCCAGGCGGATGAGGATGACGCCGCCGGCGATCCCTCCGTAGAACAGGATCGCCAGGGCGACGTCCCCGCGGGTGCGGCCGCTGGCGCGGATGATCTCGATCGTCACGGCGCCCAGCACGCTGATGACGATGGCTCCGGGCACGGCCCAGGCGTCGTGGGGCGTGACGTTGGCGGCTGCTCCGGCCAACCAGCCCAGGGCGATACCGGTCAGGGCGATGTGCCCGATCCCGTCGCCCAGCAGCGCCAGGCCCCGCTGAACCAGGTAGGTGCCCACCACCGGTGCGGCCAGACCCACGAGCACCGCGACGATAAAGGCCCGCTGCATGAGGGGGCTGGCGAGCATGTCGGAGACGAACTCGATCATGGACGGATGCTCCTGCCGGTGCTGGGCCGTCCCCCGGACAGCCGATGGTCGAGGACGGGGGCGTGGTGCGCCGGAGGGCCGCCGGCGTCCGGGTGATGGTGGTCACCATTGACGGAGGCGTCGACCCTGCCGTCGCGCAGGCGGGCCACCTCAGCGGCTGGGCCGTCGGCGACGAGGCACCCGTCCTGAAGCAGGATCGCCCGCTGGACGACGTCGGTCAGCTCGCCCATCTCGTGCAGAACCGTCACCAGGGTCAGCCCCTGCGCGCGCAGGTCCTGCAGGATCATGGCCAGGGACTCGCGGCTGGCACGGTCGATCCCGGCCAGGGGCTCATCGAGGATGAGCAGCTCGGGGGAGCGCACCAGAGCACGTGCGATGAGGACCCGCTGGGCCTGCCCGCCGGAGAAGACCTGGACGTGGTCGCCGGCTCGGTGAGCCAGCCCAACGGCGTCGAGCGCCGCCATCGCCTTCTGCTTGGCCGTCCGACCTCGGTCCGCCCAGGGGCGGCGCGGCCCCAGGAGCCCGGAGCGCACCACCTCCAGGGCCGTGGCCGGGACGCCTGAGCCGGCACCGATCCGCTGCGGGACGTAGCCGATGCGCTCCCAGGGGACTCTGCGGCGCCGAGTGATGGGGGTGCCCAGCACCTCGATGCTGCCCCCCACCATGGGCACCAGTCCCAGGGCGGCCTTGACCAGGGTGGACTTGCCCGAGCCGTTGGCACCCAGCAGTGCCACGGACTCGCCGCCGCCCACTGCGAGGCTCACGTCGTCCAGGATGAGGGAGGACCCTAGGACGACTCTGAGGTCCTGGACCTTGATGGCGAGCGCGGACGACGCCGCCCGGGGTGATTCGGACGGCGTCGTCAGTGACGATGATGATGAAGGTGGTGAGGTCATGCCGGTGTGATCATGCCGATCTGGTTGGGTGTCAGCTGGATGGGTCTTGTGGGGCGGTTGCCCGAGCCTGACTCTACTGACACGCCAGAGCGACCTTGAGCCGATCCAGGTTGGTGGTCATGGCGTCGGTGTAGTCGCCGCTCTCGGGCTTGGACTCCAGGGGGCTGAGGACATCGGTCCCTGCCCCGGTCTCCGCGGCGATCGCCTGGGCCGTGGTGGGGGAGACGAGCTCCTCGGTGAAGATCGTCGTCGTCCCCGTGCTCTGGACCACCGACTTGATGTTGGCCAGCTCGGCGGGGCTGGGCTCGGTCTCCGGGTCGATACCGGAGATGGAGGCCTGGGTCAGCTTGTAGCGGTCGGCCATGTAGCCGAAGGCGGCGTGGGAGGTGACGAAGGTGGTGCGCTGGCAGGTGGACAGGCCGGTGCTGTACTGCGTGTCCAGGTTGGTCAGTGCCGTCTTGAGCTTGTCGAGCCCCGCCTTGTAGTCGTTGGCGTTGGCCGGGTCGATCTTGGAGAAGGAGGCCTCGAGGGTCTCGGCCACCGCGATCATGCGCTGCGGGTCGAGCCAGAAGTGCGGGTCGAGGTCGCTTTCGTGCTCCTCTCCCTCGGCGTGGCCGTGCTCGTCGTGCCCGGCCTCGCTGGACTGCGCGGTGGCGGCGTCAGTCGCTGCGGCGGAGGCGTCACCGGAGGCCTCGTGCCCGTGATCATGATCGTGGTCCTCCCCGACCCCCTCGTGGTGGACGAGGTTGGCAGGCTTGCTCAGGTCCACCACCGTGGGGCCGGAACCGACCTCCTTGACGGCCTTGTCCAGGGACGGCTGGAAGCCGGGGACGTAGGCGATGAGGTCGGCCTTGCCCAGCTCGGCGGTCTCCTTGCCGGAGAGCTCGAAGTCGTGCGGCTCGACGTTGGACGGGGTCACGGTGCTGACCTTGACGAGTGGGCCGCCGATGGCCTCTGCCAGGTACTGGATCGGGTAGAAGGACGTCGAGACCGTCAAGGTCTTGCCCGGCGCGATCGTGTGGTTGGAGGACGTCGACGAGCTGTCGTTCTTCAGGGCACCGCACGCGCTCATGCCGGCGGTCAGGATCAGGGTGGCTCCGAGTGCCACGATGCGACGGAGATGAAGGGAACGAGTCTGCGAAACACTCATGCGAATCATTCTCATACTCTTGATGTCGTGCGTCAAACCCCGGTGAGTCCCCGTGTGCGCTGATGAGGTCCGGTTTGGGGGACTGCTGGTGAGGGTGCGCCGCCGGGGTGTGGTGCGACGGGCCCCTCACCGACATATGACGTCCCTCCGCCTAGACTGTCCCCACTCGTCCCCACCAAACCAGGCGGGACCACGACCACTCCTGAAGGAGCATTCCGTTGGCATCCACCCCTTCACGCCTTGACGCCGTCATCAACCTCGCCAAGCGTCGCGGGTTCGTCTTCCCCTGCGGCGAGATCTACGGCGGAACCCGCTCGGCCTGGGACTACGGGCCGCTGGGCGTCGAGCTCAAGGAGAACATCAAGCGCCAGTGGTGGCAGTACATGGTCCGCTCCCGCGACGACGTCGTCGGGCTGGACTCCTCCGTCATCCTGCCGCGTGAGACCTGGGTCGCCTCCGGCCACGTCGGCGCCTTCACCGACCCGCTCGTGGAGTCCCTGCACACCCACAAGCGGTACCGCGCCGACCAGCTCATCGAGGACTACGCCGCCCGCAAGGGCCTCGACCCCGAGGCCGTCACCCTCGACATGGTTCCTGACCCCGTCACCGGCCAGCCGGGCTCCTGGACCGAGCCGCGCGAGTTCTCCGGCCTGCTCAAGACCTACCTGGGGCCGGTCGACGACGAGTCCGGTCTGCACTACCTGCGCCCCGAGACCGCCCAGGGAATCTTCATCAACTTCGCCAACGTCATGAGCGCGGCCCGCAAGAAGCCGCCCTTCGGCATCGGCCAGGTCGGCAAGTCCTTCCGCAACGAGATCACGCCCGGCAACTTCATCTTCCGCACCCGCGAGTTCGAGCAGATGGAGCTGGAGTTCTTCTGCGAGCCGGGTACGGACGAGGAGTGGCACCAGTACTGGATCGACTACCGCAAGGCCTGGTACGTGGGTCTGGGCATCGACCCGGCGAACCTGCGCGAGTACGAGCACCCCCAGGAGAAGCTCTCCCACTACTCCAAGCGCACCGTCGACCTGGAGTACCGCTTCGGCTTCGCCGGCTCGGAGTGGGGCGAGCTCGAGGGCATCGCCAACCGCACCGACTTCGACCTGGGCACGCACGCCGAGCACTCCGGCAAGGACATGTCCTACTTCGACCAGACCAGGAACGAGCGCTGGACCCCCTACGTCATCGAGCCCTCCGCGGGCCTGACCCGCTCGCTCATGGCCTTCCTCGTGGAGGCCTACACCGAGGACGAGGCCCCCAACACCAAGGGCGGGGTGGACAAGCGCGTCGTCCTCAAGCTCGACCCGCGCATCGCCCCGGTCAAGGCCGCGGTCCTGCCGCTGAGCCGCAAGGAGGAGCTGACCGGCCCGGCCAAGGAGCTGGCCGCCCGCCTGCGCCGCTCCTGGAACGTGGAGTACGACGACGCAGGCGCGGTGGGCCGCCGCTACCGCCGCCAGGACGAGGTCGGCACGCCCTTCTGCCTCACCTACGACTTCGACTCGCCCGAGGACGGCGCGATCACCGTGCGCGAGCGCGACACCATGACCCAGGAGCGCATCCCGCTCGAGGGCGTGGAGCGCTACCTGGCCGAACGCCTCATCGGCTGCTGAGCGTGTCGAGTCCGCCGCGGCCGCTGAGCGCGCAGGAGGCGCCGCCGGCTCAGTAGCCACTCGCATCCCGCCCCGTGTCCCTTTCTCACCTCAGGGGCGCGGGGCGGGCATGATGGGACGGTGAGCACCAACTCGACCTCCTCGAGCCATGAGACCTTCCCTCCTGAGGACCTCCCCGAGTCGCCGTGCGGAGAGGTCGGCCGTCACGGCGGCCACAGTCACGGCGGCCACAGCCACTCCCACTCCGGGCCTCTCGACCTGGATGAGGGCGAGGCCCGCCGAGTGCGGATCGTGCTCGGCGTCATCGTCGGCGCCCTGGTGATGGCCACCGTCGTCGGGCTGTTCATGCTGTGGCCGGGCAAGAGCTCGCTGATCGGCTCGCGCTCCTTCACCGCCGAGGGCGGCTCGGTGGGCAAGGCCACCATCACCTCCGTGGATCTGTCGAGCTGTCAGAGCGCCGTGAGCGCCTTGACGGAGGTCAACGGCGTCAAGGAGGACGCCTTCGCCAAGGGCCACGTGTGCGCCCGCATCACTGAGGGCGAGGGCAAGGGCCTGGTCATGCCGGTCCAGCTGGTGGGCGAGCCCCGCAAGCTCGCCCACACCGGCGACCGCCTCGTGGTGCTCTACTCACCCCAGGCGATCCTGTCCGGCTCCCCGTACTCCTTCATCGACTACCAGCGCCAGCTCCCGGTCGGCGCTCTGGCGATCGTCTATCTCGTGCTCGTCGTGGCCGTGGCCGGACGCAAGGGCATCCTGAGCGTCCTGGGCCTGCTGGTGGCCACCGGCGTGCTCGCCTTCTTCATGATCCCGGCGCTCCTGTCCGGCTCCCACCCGCTGGCGGTGACGATGGTCGGCTCGATGGCGATGATGCTGGCGGCCGTCTACGTGGCCCACGGCGTGTCCATCCGCACGACGACGGCCCTGCTGGGAACGGTGGCCGGCATCGTGCTCACCGTGCTGCTCGCCCTGTGGGGGACCGACGCCGCCCACCTGACCGGTGACGTCGACGAGACGGCCCGCCTGCTGGCCTCCCGCACGCACATCGACCTGCAGACCCTGCTGACCTGCGGCATGGTCATTGCCGGGCTCGGTGTCCTCAACGATGTCACCATCACCCAGGCCTCCTCCGTGTGGGAGCTGCACGCCGCCAACCCGCTGCTGTCTCGCACTCGCCTGTTCACCGGCGGGATGAGGATCGGCCGGGACCACATCGCCTCGACCGTCTACACCCTGGCCTTCGCCTACGCCGGCACGGCGCTGCCACTCATCCTGGCCGCGGCCCTCATGGACCGGGCGGTGCTGGACACCATGCTCTCGGGTGAGATCGCCGAGGAGATCGTGCGCACCCTCATCTCCTCCATCGGCCTGGTCCTGGCGATCCCGGCGACGACGGCGATCGCGGCGGCCCTGTGCCGCGTCACCCCGGTCTTGGACGAATAGCTGACGACTGACCTCAGACGCGGCGGCAGTTCAGTCTCAGCCACCGGAGACGTCGGACTCGGCCTGGCTGAGCATCTCGCGGTGGGCCTCGTCCAGGATGGGGGAGTCCAGCCAGCCGTCGGGAAGGCGCGGGCTCTTGGGGCTGCCGGCCCGGCCCCTGGGTCCCTCGACGATGTCACCGGGGTAGTCGACGACCTCCGGCAGGCGTGAGCGCATCCGCTCCAGGCCGGCGTCGAGCTCGGCCAGGGTCCTGATGCCCATGAGGTCGGCGCGCGCGGCGCCACCGACCGGGTAGCCCTTGAGGTACCAGCCCACGTGCTTGCGCAGGTCGCGCACGCCGCGGTCCTCGCCCATCTCGGCGGCCAGCATGCGCCCGTGGCGACGGATCACCTCGATGACGGCGTCCAGGTCCGGTCGGGTGCGCGTGCTTAAGCCGTGCATGGCCGCCACGATGTCGGCGAACAGCCAGGGCCGGCCCTGGCAGCCGCGCCCCACGACGACGCCGTCGCAGCCGGTGGTCTCCATCATGCGCACCGCGTCGTCGCCCAGCCAGATGTCCCCGTTGCCGAGCACCGGCAGGACGGTTGCCTCCTTGAGCCGGGAGATCTGCTCCCACCGGGCCTGCCCCGAGTAGTGCTGGCGCGCGCTGCGGGCGTGCAGGGCCACGGCCGCGATCCCGGCGTTCTCGGCGGCCCGGGCGGCGTCGAGGAAGGTCTCGTGCTCCTCATCGATGCCCAGGCGCATCTTCATGGTCACCGGCACCTCCCGCACTCTCCCGGTGGCGCGAGCAGCCGCCTCGCTGGCGCGCACCGCCTCGGTGAGGATCGCCGCAAGCAGGTCCCGCTTCCACGGCAGCGCCGCCCCGCCGCCCTTGCGCGTCACCTTGGGCACCGGGCAGCCGAAGTTGAGGTCGATGTGGTCGGCCAGGTCCTCCTCTACCAGGATCCGCACGGCGGCCCCCACCGTGGCCGGGTCCACCCCGTAGAGCTGGATGGAGCGCACCCGCTCGGCCGGGTCGGTGCGCACCATCGCCAGGGTGCGCTCATTGCGCTCCACCAGGGCCCGGGTGGTGACCATCTCGGTGACGTACAGGCCCGCCGGGGCCAGCAGGCCGCCGCCGGGCGCCGCCACCGGACCGGGGGAGGGGGACGCCAGCGCCTTAGGCAGGGCCGCCTCGGCCATCTCCCGGCACAGGCGGCGGAAGGATGCGTTGGTGACACCGGCCATGGGGGCGAGCTCGACCGGGGTGGGCACCTCCAGCGGCCCGATGCGCAGCGGCGCGGGCGAGCGCCTGGAGGAGCCGGTGTTGTCGGAGGAGGGGGCGGTCTCGGTCATCGTCACCCCGCCATGCTGGCACACGGTCGGCACTCGGGCGCCGATCCGTACGTGGGGTGAGCCGCGAGGACACCGGGTCCGGATAGCCTGTGAAAGAAATAACACAGTCGGATAGAGATAGGCACGTGACAAACTACCGATGATGAATGCTCTCGCGCGTTACCTTGTGTGCTTGTGCTGATGAACGAAGAGACTGAGCCGTCGATATCACGTTCCGTCGTCGTGACCGGAGCCTCCCGAGGAATCGGGGAGGCGGTCGCGAAGGCGTTCCTCGCACAGGGCGACCGGGTCGCCGGTATCTCCCGTTCCGGTGAGGCCCCCGACGGCGCCCTCGCGCTGGCGGCCGACGTCACCGACCCCGACGCACTGGCCCAGGCGCTCAGCGCCGCCACCGAGGCGCACGGCCCCATCGAGGTCCTCGTGGCCTCGGCCGGCATCAACCGGGAGTCCCTGGCGGCCCGCACCTCCTCCCAGATGTGGGACGAGGTCATCTCCACCGATCTGACCGGCACCTTCAACACGGTGCGCGCTGTCACCCCCGCCATGATGCGGGCCCGCAAGGGGCGCATCGTCCTGGTTTCCTCGGTGATCGCCGCCCGCGGAGGCGTGGGTCTGTCCGCCTACGGCGCCGCCAAGGGCGGGGTGGAGGGCCTGACCCGCTCCCTGGCCCGCGAGCTCGCACCGCGCGGCATCACCGTCAACGCCGTGGCTCCCGGATTCGTCACCACCGCGATGACCGCCTCCCTGCCCGACCACATCCGCGCCGCCTACCTCGAGCAGATCCCCCTGGGCCGCTTCGCCGACGTCGCAGACATCGCCGGCCCCGTCCTGTTCCTGGCCTCCCCGGCGGCCTCCTACGTCACCGGCGCGGTCCTCGGGGTCGACGGCGGCATGGGCATGGGACGATAGGGGGCATGAACCCTCCCGAGGGCCTGCTCAGCGCCCGCACGGTACTGGTCACCGGTGCCCTGCGACCCAGCTCGATCGCCACCCGCGTCGCCGAGGTCGCCGCACAGCAGGGCGCCCGCGTCCTGCTGACCGGCCACCCCCGCACCCTGGCGGCCACGCGCTCGGTCGCCCACCGCCTGGGCCTGCCCGACCCGGTGACGGCCCTGGACGTGGCCGGGGCCGACTCCCTGTCCGCCCTGGCGCCGGCCCTGGAGGAGCTGGGCGTGACCCGCCTGGACGGCCTGGTGCACTCCATCGCCCGCGCCGACCTTGACCTGCTGGGGCAGGTCCTCCCTGCCGAGGACACCGGGCGCGCGCAGCGGATGCGCAGCCTTGAGCAGGCCTTCACCGTCTCGGCGGCCTCCCTGCCGGCCCTCGTCGACGCCGTCTCCCCGCTCCTGGGGCGGGGCAGCAGCATCGTGACCCTGACCTTTGACAGCGCCCGCGTCTGGCCCGGCTACGGCTGGATGGGCCCCCTCAAGGCGGCGCTGGAGGCGGGTACGCGCTCCCTCGCCGTCGAGCTCGGGGCCCGCGGTGTGCGGGTCAACGCCATCTCGTCCGGCCCGTTGAGCACCACCGCGGCGGGCGCCATCCCCGACTTCGAGACGCTCGGCCGGCGCTGGAGCGAGACCGCCCCACTGGGATGGGACACCGGCAACGCCGCCGCCGTGGCCCGCAGCACCGTCGCCCTGCTGTCCACCTGGATGCCCGCCACCACCGGGCAGACCATCCACGTCGACGGCGGGGCGTGCCTCGTCGGCTGAGCGCACGCAAGCGGGTGGCGGTCAGCCGCGCCGGAGCCGTGTCGGGACCGCTGCGGTGCCGTAGGGTAGAGCCGTGACAACGGATCCCATGCGCCGGCTCGTGCTCGTCCGACACTCCAAGGCCTCACACGATGCCGTCTCCGACCTGGAACGTCCCCTGACCTCCAAGGGCGCCGCCCTGGCGGACCTGCTGGCCAAGGAGCTGCGCAAGCGCCTGGAGAGCACCGACCTGCTCCTGGTCTCCCCGGCCGCCCGGGCCCGCGAGACCGCCCGCCCCCTGCGCGACCGCCTCGAGCCCACCGACACCCTGGTGCGTGAGGAGATCTACAACCTGGGACCCAACGGCATCCTGCGAGTCCTGGCCGAGGACGGCGGAAACGCGGGCTCGGTGGTCGTCGTCGGGCACGAGCCCACCATCTCCGTGCTGGCCCACATCCTCCACGACACCGACGACGACATGGCCTCGCAGATCTCGTTTGGCGTGCCCACGGCCACCGCCGTCATCATCGACGTGCCCGGCAGATGGGTGGACCTGGAACCCAGGAGCGCCCGCATCCGCGAGATCTTCACCGCCCGCAAGCGCTACTGAGCCCACCTGAGCACAGCAGCCCCGCGGCCGGCTCCCGATCAGCTGCCACCAGCCCGCGGTCAGCCGCCGATCAGCTCCAGGACGGCCCGCAGGTCACGCACGTGGACAGCGGCGTCGGCCTGCTCGACGACGACCGGCTTGGCGCAGAACGCCACCCCCAGCCCCGCGGCCGCCAGCATCCCCAGGTCGTTGGCCCCGTCCCCGACGGCGATCGTGCGCTCCATGGGTACCCCGTCCTGCTCGGCCCAGGCACGCAGGCAGCGGACCTTCTCCTGACGGTCCACGATCCTCCCCAGCACCCGGCCGGTGAGCGCCCCGCCGTCCACCTCCAGGCGGTTGGCCGCCACATGGTCGATATCCAGCCGCTCCGCCAAGGGCACCACGACCTCCTCGAAGCCGCCAGAGACGATGCCCACCCGGCATCCGCGCGCGTGCAGCGTCTCAATGAGACCGACCGCCCCCGGGGTGGGGCGCACCTCGGCGAGGACCTCTGCGAAGACCTCCTCCGAGACGCCGGTCAGCGTCGCCACCCGCTCGCGCAGCGAGGCGGCGAAGTCCAGCTCCCCACGCATCGCCCGCGCCGTGGCATCGGCGACCTGCTCCCGTGTCCCGGCCCGCTCGGCGATGAGCTCGATGACCTCCTGCTCAATGAGGGTGGAGTCCACGTCCATCACCAGCAGGCCGGGGCCCTCGGTCACCAGGGGACCGCCGGTCAGCACCCCACTGACCCGCACGGAGGCGTCAGCAGCTCCAGCAGAGGCATCCTCAGAAACGTTGAAGGCATCGCTCATGGCGTCATGCTAGCCGCGCAGGCGACTGCGCCGTCGCCCGGAGGAACCAGACGACGGCGCAGCAGACAGTGGGTGCGGCTGGAGGCGGGCGGCCAGGAGCCGCCCGGGTCAGCGGGTGACGACCTGACCCTTGGCCACCACCGTGATGCCGGACTCGGTCACGGTGAAGCCGCGCTCGCGGTCGTGCTCGGGGTCGATGCCCACCATGGCGCCCTCCTCGACCCGGACGTACTTGTCCAGGATCGCGCGGCTGACCACGGTGTTGCGGCCGACCTCGGCCCCGTCCATGAGGACGGACTCCCGCACCGAGGACCAGGAGTTGACGCGCACACCGGGGGACAGCACCGAGGAGATCACCTCACCGCCGGAGACGATGACGCCCGGCGAGACGATCGAGTCGACCGCGTGCCCCAGGCGCTCGTGGTGCCCGTAGACGAACTTGGCCGGCGGCATGGCCGCCTGGTAGCCGGCGAACAGCGGCCAGCGGTCGTTGTACAGGTTGAACACCGGGGTCACGGAGATGAGGTCCTGGTGGGCTTCGAAGAAGGCGTCCACGGTCCCCACGTCGCGCCAGTAGTCGCGGTCGCGCTCGGAGGAGCCGGGAACGTCGTTGTCCTTGAAGTCGTAGACGCCGGCAGCGCCCCGGTTGACGAACCAGGGCACGATGCTGCCGCCCATGTCGTGCTTGGAGGCCTCGTCGGCGGCGTCCACCGTCACCGCCTCCAGGAGCGCGTCGGCGTCCATGATGTAGTTGCCCATTGAGGCCAGCACCTCGTCGGGGGAGTCCGGCAGACCGGGGGTGTCCTTGGGCTTCTCGACGAAGGCCTTGATCTTGCCCTGGTTGGTCGGGTCGGTCTCGATGACGCCGAACTGGTCCGCCAGGGACCGGGGCTGACGGATGCCCGCCACGGTGCAGGGCAGTCCGGAGGCGATGTGGTGCTCCAGCATCTGGGAGAAGTCCATCCGGTAGATGTTGTCCGCACCGGTGATGACCACGTAGTCGGGGCGCTCGTCGTCGAGCAGGTTGAGGGACTGGTAGATCGCGTCGGCGCTCCCCAGGAACCAGTGCTTGCCCACGCGCTGCTGGGCCGGCACCGGGGCGATGTAGTTGCCCAGCATGTCGGACATGCGCCACGTCTTGGAGATGTGGCGGTCCAGCGAGTGGGACTTGTACTGGGTGAGCACCACGACTTTGAGGAAGCCGGAGTTGATCATGTTGGACAGCGAGAAGTCGATGAGCCGGTAGATGCCGCCGAAGGGGACGGCGGGCTTCGCGCGGTCAACGGTCAGGGGCATGAGACGCTTGCCCTCGCCGCCGGCGAGGACGATTGCGAGTACGCGAGGTTGAGCCATGTGGCCCACCTTACGTTGCTCGATGAACTTATGGGGCCAAACAGATCACAATTTGAGCCAATCCCGAGAAGATCGCGGCAGCGCCCGGGCCCGGGCGTCAACGGGTCTGCGCGGGGCGATTGCAGGTCTGAATTGCAGGTCTGAACGGGCTCGGCCGTCTCCGCCGGGTCCCGGAGGATTGCGGGCAGCCGATCCTCGACACGGACCTTCGATCTAGTTTCGGCCCCGTGCGCCTCGCCATGGGGCCTGCACACGCGAGTCGGTGGAAACCACCGACGTCGAACAGTCCCACTGGGAGGCGTGTACGTATACCGTCGGGCGTGGTGCCCGCCCCACCGCGGACGCCCGTCCTGCGCCGAGGAAGGCGCGGTCAGTCCATCCAGCAGACAGAGGAGAGGCACACCCATGAGGGTCGACCTGCTGACCAAGGAGTACCCACCCTTCATCTACGGCGGCGCCGGAGTCCACGTCAACGAGCTCGCCAAGGTCCTGCGCCCCCTGGCCGACGTCCGCGTCCACGCCTTCGGCGGCCCCCGCGAGCCCGGCACCGAGGGCGCCGACGACGGCGTCACCGGCTACCCCGAGATCGCCGAGCTCGACGGCGCCAACGCTGCCCTGCGCACCTTCGGCGTCGACCTGGAGATGGCCCAGGGCACCGAGGGAACCGACCTCGTCCACTCCCACACCTGGTACGCCAACCTCGCCGGCCACCTGTCCGGCCTGCTCCACGGCGTCCCCCACGTCATCAGCGCCCACTCCCTGGAGCCGCTGCGCCCCTGGAAGGCCGAGCAGCTCGGCGGCGGC
>CAUVMS010000072.1:0-13911 GCA_963552815.1 uncultured Actinomyces sp.
TGTCGGCCGCCAGCAGTGCCTCATCGGTCACGACCGGGAAGTCCTCGTGGGCCAGGGAGTGCTCGTGACCCAGGCGCTTCCAGATCTCCTCGGCGATGTGCGGGGCCACGGGCGCCGTCATGAGCACGAGTGCCTCGACGGCCTCGCGCGGGACCGACCTGAGCCCGGTGAGGTGGTTGTTGAGGACGATGAGCTTGGCGATGGCCGTGTTGAGGCGCATCCCCTCGTAGTCCTCGCGCACACCCACGATCGTCTTGGCCACGAGCCGGCGGGTCTGCTCGTCGGCGCTCTCGTCGACCACTGTCAGCTCACCGGTGGTCTCGTCGACGACGTTGCGCCACAGCCGCTGCAGGAAGCGCTGGCTGCCGGCGACGGCGCGGGTGTCCCACGGGCGGTCGGCGTCCAGCGGCCCCATGCTCATCTCGTAGACGCGGAAGGTGTCGGCGCCGTAGGCCTCGTACATGTCGTCGGGGGTGACGATGTTCTTCAGGGACTTGCCCATCTTGCCGTACTCGCGGCGCACCGGTTGCCCCTGCCAGAGGTAGGTGGTGGTGCCGTCCTCGGCGGTGACCTCCTCGACCTCGTCAGCGGGAACGTACTGGCCCCGGGAGTCGGTGTAGGCGTAGGCCTGGACGTAGCCCTGGTTGAAGAGGCGGTGGTAGGGCTCGGAGGAGGAGACGTGGCCCAGGTCGAACAGGACCTTGTGCCAGAAGCGCGCGTAGAGCAGGTGCAGGACGGCGTGCTCGACGCCGCCGACGTACAGGTCGGTGCCGCCGGAGGTGTTACCGGCCTCGGGGCGCGGCCCCATCCAGTAGGCCTCGTTGACCGGGTCGACGAGCGCGTTGTCGTCGGTGGGGTCGATGTAACGCATCTCGTACCAGCACGAGCCGGCCCACTGCGGCATCGTGTTGGTCTCGCGGTAGTACATCCGGGGGCCGTCGCCCAGGTCGAGCTCGACCTCGACCCACTCGGTGGCCTTGCCCAGCGGCGGCTCCGGGGAGGAGTCGGCGTCGTCGGGGTCGTAGGAGCGCGGCGAGTAGTCGGTGACCTCGGGCAGCTCGACCGGCAACATGGACTCGGGCAGGGCGTGGACGCCGCCGTCCTCGTCCCACACGATCGGGAAGGGCTCTCCCCAGTAGCGCTGGCGGGAGAAGAGCCAGTCGCGCAAGCGGTAGGTGACCGCGCCGCGGCCGGCGCCCTTGGTCTCCAGCCAGCCGATCATGGTGGCCTTGGCCTCGTCCTTGCTCATGCCGTTGATGTCCAGGTCGCCCTGGGCGGAGTTCACGACGACGCCGTCGCCCATGTAGGCCTGGGTGGACAGGTCGACGCCGTGGGGGTCGTCGGCCGGGCCGATGGTCTGGATGATGTCGATGCCGTACTTGGTGGCGAAGGCGTAGTCGCGCTCGTCGTGGGCGGGCACGGCCATGATGGCGCCGGTCCCGTAGCCCATGAGGACGTAGTCGGCCACGAAGACCGGCACCTTCGCGCCGTTGACGGGGTTGATGCCGAAGAAGCCGGTGAAGACACCGGTCTTGACCCGCCCCTCGTCGATGCGGTCGGCGTCCGACGTCGCAGCCGCCCGGGCGCGGTAGGCGGCCACGGCCTCGGCGGGGGTCGCGTAGCCGCCGGTCCAGGCCTCCTTGGTGTCCTCGGGCCAGGCGGCCGGGACGGTCAGGGCCGCGGCGTCGTCGGCGATCTGGGCCTCGGTGCGCACGGAGGCGGAGAAGCCGACGCCGCCCAGCATGGGGTGCTCGGGGGCCACGACCATGAAGGTGGCGCCGAAAAGAGTGTCGGGGCGGGTGGTGTAGACGCTCAGCGACGCGTCCTGGTCAGCGTCCGAGTCAGTGCCCTGACCGGCCCCGGGAACGGCGAAGGTCACCTCGGAGCCCTCGGAGCGGCCGATCCAGTTGCGCTGCATGAGCTTGACCTTCTCAGGCCAGTCCACGGTGTCCAGGTCCTCGGCGAGGCGGTCGCCGTAGGCGGTGATGCGCATCATCCACTGGCGCAGGTTGCGCTGGAAGACCGGGTAGTTGCCGCGCTCGGAGCGGCCCTCGGCGGTGACCTCCTCGTTGGCCAGCACCGTGCCCAGGCCGGGACACCAGTTGACGGGGGCGTTGGAAACGTAGGCCAGGCGGAAGGAGTCGATGACCTCGGCCTGCTCGGCGGCGCTCAGGCTGCTCCAGTCGCGGCCGCCGGGGACGGGGACCTGTCCGGAGGCAAGCTTGTCACGCAGCTCAGTCACCGGCCGGGCCGCACCCTTGCCGCGGCCGTCGCGGCGCGGGGCCTGGGGGTCGAACCAGGAGTTGAAGACCTGCAGGAAGATCCACTGGGTCCAGCGCACGTAGTCGACGTCGATGGTGGCCAGGGAGCGGCGCGGGTCGTGGGACAGGCCCAGGCGGCGCAGCTGGCGGCGCATGTTGGCGATGTTGGCCTCGGTGGAGACGCGCGGGTGCTGGCCGGTGGTGACGGCGTACTGCTCGGCGGGCAGGCCGAAGGCGTCGTACCCCATCGTGTACAGGACGTTCTTGCCGGTCATACGGGTAAAGCGCGCGACGACGTCGGTGGCGATGTAGCCCAGCGGGTGGCCCACGTGCAGGCCCTTCCCGGAAGGGTAGGGGAACATGTCCAGCAGGAAGAACTTCTCCTTATCCGCCCCGGGGCCGGCCAGGGCGCCGACGGGGTTGTCGGCGTTGAAGGTGCCCTCGGTCTCCCAGCGGTCCTGCCAGGCGGTCTCGATGGTGTCCGCCAGTGCCGCCGTGTAGCGGTAGGGGGTGTCGGACTCGCCCGGTGCGGTTCTCTCTGACATCGCGGCAGTGCTCTTTTCCTACTCGTGCTTCCTGGTACTGGGGCACAGCCTATCTCCCAGCGGGAGCGGGGCCCGGCGGCGTCCGCCCCACGGGCGGGCGAGACCGGTCACGTCGGCTGAGCCCGCTGGGGTCTCGGCGGGCCCAGGGCTGGTTCTCCCCGCCTGATTCCTTGGCTCACTCGCCGGCCATGGCCCTGAAATGGTCGAGGGCGTCCTGCTCGCACGCCAGGCGACTGCGGTGCCGGGCGATCCGCTCCTCGACCGTCTCAAGCTCGCGACGCAGGTTGGGGCACATGGTGATGGAGACGGTTCGATCATCACCGGCGACCTCGACGCAGTCCAGGTAACGCCGGGCGGCTGCGACGCCGAGGCCGGTGGCCAGGATCGGCCGGATGCGTGCGACGGCGTCGAGGTCCTTCGGGCTGTAGTCCCGGTATCCGGCGGAGGTCCGGGCAGGGACGAGCAGACCGGCCTCTTCGTAGTGCCTCAGGGAACGGGGGCTGACGCCCGCCTGTCGGGCAAACTCTCCGATGCGCACGAGGAACTCCTTTCCGGCGAACATTTCCGCTTGACCTTGCCACTGGCGTGAATGTCTACCGTCCAGGGGCATGGACCACGTTACAGAACACTGTTCCTCCGACAGACTCCACGGGTTCGACAGAGTCATCCTCGTCCACGGTTTCGGGGCGGGGCCTCACGACCACTGGTTTCCCTGGCTCGCACGGACCGTCCCCCATGTTGAGGTACCGCAGCTCCCTCATCCGGAGACTCCGGATGCCTCGGCCTGGGCGTCAACCATCGCCGAGAGAATCGGGACGTCGCCAGACGGGCTGGCGGGGCTCGCAATCGTGACGCACAGTCTTGGCGGCCTGACCGCACTGCGGGCGATCGAGCGAGTCATCGCGTGCGGCTCGCCGGTGAACGGCGACGGTCGGCACCTGGCGGCCTTCATCGCCGTCGCGCCCTTCGCGCAGCAGCTCCCTCCGACAGGAGAGGCGGAGCTCGACCATTTCCTCGTCACCGGACTGAACGGCTTTCTCGACGGGGTGAGCCCCGGTGAGCTGCTCCCGTTTCTGGGACCCACCACAGTCATTCACTCCGACAATGACCCGCTCGTCCCCCAAGCGGCTTCGCGGAGATTCGCCGCCGCACTCAGTGCCGATATCGTCACCGTTCCAGGCGCGGGACATTTCCTGGCCTCCGACGGCGTCACGTCGCTTCCGCAAGTCGTGGCTGCTTTGATGGCAAACCGACCTTTTCTTCAAAGATGACGCGTATACGGGTCGTTTTTGAAGAAAAGGTCGGTCGGTGCTCCGTTACGCTGCCGGACTGTCCAACCTCGCGGGCACGAACTCACCCCAGCCGTCCTCGACGAGGCCGCTCCGCAGGCGCTCCATGGCGGCGTCGAGCTCGGACCCCTCGGGGTGGCGGGCGGAGGAGAAGGACAGGTCCTCCTCCGAGCGGATCGGCAGCACGTGAAGATGCAGGTGGTCGACCCCGTAGCCGGCCACGATGAGCCCGGCCCTCGGTGCCCCGAAGACGCGCACCTGCGTGGCCCCGATGCGCTTGGCCACCACGGCCAGGTGCGCCACCAGGTCGTCGGGCGCATCCACGTAGGAGTCGACCTCGGCCCGCGGAACCACCAGGACGTGCCCGTCGGTGTGCGGCTCAATGGTGGCGAAGGCGACGCAGACCTCGTCCGCCCACACGAAACGGCCGGGAATCTCGCCATTGATGATCTTGGTGAAAATCGTGCTCATGGCCCCCATTGTCCCCTAACCCCGCCCGGATCCGTCCAGGCCCCGTCCCCTTGTCAGGCCAGTAACCACAGGGAGCCGTCAGGGATGATGGCCTCCGGCGCTCCCCCGGGCGCCGCGCCGCGCGAGGTCTCCGGGTCCAGCAGGGTGATGACGGTCGCCCGACGGCGCTTGCCGCCCTCCACGGCAGGCGCCACGGTCCCCCGGTCGCGGATCCGCACCCGGCTGTCCAGCCCGATACCGGCCCGCTGGAGGCGACGCAGCGTCTCGGTGTCGTCCTGGATCCGCCCGACGACGCCGTCGGCCCCCACCGGCAGGGTCTCCAGGCGCACCAGGTCGGGCACGACGAGCCGACCGTCCGCCGTAGGAATCGGGTCCCCGTGCGGGTCGCGGGTGGGGTGCCCCAGGACCGCGTCGAGCCGCTCCAGCAGCCGCTCGGAGACGGCGTGCTCGAGCTCCTCGGCCTCGGCGTGCACCTCGTCCCAGCCGAAGCCGAGCTGGGTGACCAGGTAGGTCTCCAGAATGCGGTGGCGACGGATCATGCCCATGGCCCGGCGCCGGCCCTCCTCGGAGAGGGTGACGGCCTTGTAGGGCTCATGGACGAGCAGCCCCTCCTCCACCAGGCGGGCCACGTTCTCCGAGGCTGTCGACGGCGCCACCGCCATGCGCTTGGCCAGACCCGTGATGGAGGCACCCGCCCCGCCCCACTCGCTGGCGGCCCACACGACCTTGAGGTAGTCCTGGGTGACGGTCGAGTCCCCCGCCACTGACGGCTTCCAGGCGGTCCCGACCGAGGCCGGCCTGCTCGCGGGCGGCATCACCCGAACACCCTCACCAGCTGGTCGCCGAAGGCGATGATGATGGTGAGGATCACGGCCAGGTACATCGCCGCCATGATCCACCAGCGGGCCTTGAACAGGTCGAGGGCCAGGTTGTCCCGCAGCCCCAGGTGCCCGCCGGCCGCCGCCCAGGCCCAGGAATGGGCGGCCACCGGGATGGTGACGGCCCAGATGACCAAGCAGAAGGGGCAGAGCTTGCCGAAGGTCATGATGGAGACGGACAGGAACCAGATGACGAAGGCGATCCCGCCGAGGCTACCGGCGCTCAGTCCCCACCACATCCACCGCGGCAGGCGTGCGCCGCTGAGCAGGGCCGCACCGATCGCGGCCAGGGCACCGAAGGCGATGGCCCCGACGAAGGAGTTCGGCACCCCCAGGAGGTTGCCCTGCCACACGTTGAGGGAGTCGCCGCAGGACACCAGGGGGTTGACGTCGCACACGAGCGCCGCCTCCGGGTTGCGCAGCAACCTGATCTGGGAGCTGATGAGCTCCCAGCAGGCGACGAGCCCGATGAGGGCGCACACGACGAGCAGCCAGCCGAAGCTTCGCTCGGCCTCGGAGCGGCGTAGCCAGGCAGGCCGGTCGGCCGAGTCCTCGTCGTGATCGCGGCGGGTGCGCCGGTCGAGCTCCCCACCGGGGGTGGAGCCCAGGTAGGCGTCGAGCTCGGCCTCGCTCATCTCATCGATCTCGGCATCTGTGGGCATGCGCGACATCGTCAGTCTCCTCACCGGTGGTGCGTCATCAGTTCGTCTGGGCGTTGCGTGGTCATCAGGATGCGAGCGTATGCCACCAGGGGCGCGTGCGCCCTACCCGTCCGAAAACTCGGCCTGGTCCTGGGGCTCGGCACCCTCCTGCGGCTCTGTGCCCTCCTGGGACTCGGCGGGCGCCTCCGCGGGAACCTCGGCCGGTGCCTGCTGCGGGGCGGCCGACGCCGATGGGTCGGGGGTCGAGGCCATGGTCGCCGTCTCCTGACCGGAGGGGATACCCGGTACCGGTCGCCAGGCCCCCACCGTCACCGAGGCATCGGGGTGGAGGATGACGGCGCGCCAGGCCACCAGTGCTCCCGCGGAATCGAAGGACAGGACGTGGAGGAAGGCGTCCTCCGTGACCGAGCCCAGCGAGGTGCCGCCCTTGCCCGCACCGGAGACGATCCCGGTCACGGGCTTGCCGGTCTGGGGGCTGATCGCCGTGGTCATCCCCCGCTCGGCGTGGACGTGCCCGGCCAGGAGCAGCGGCGCGCAGCCCTCCTTCATGAGGGGGTCGAAGGTGGCCGGCTGGTGGATGAGGACGACGTCGACCGGTGTGCGCCCGCAGCTGACCCTGGCCAGCCGGGTGGCGATCTGCTCGGTGGTCTCGCCGCTGCGGGACTTGGTGCCCGCCGTGGTCGTACGGTCGGCGTCGTCATCCCCGAGCACGGAGATTCCGGCGACTGTCTGGACCGAGCCATCGGTGACAGTCCACCCTTGCGAGCGCAGGCGGGCGGCGGTGGCGTCGGAGTCGTGGTTGCCGATCGTGGCGACCTTCGCCGTCGACCTCGGGACCGCCTGGGTCAACGCGTCGACGCACACCCGCTCCGGGTCGGAGCCGGTCATGGTCAGATCGCCGTCATCCATGTGGATATCCGCACCGGAGAGCTGGTCGAGGGTCCCTGAGAAGGCGATGACGTCAAGGTTGCAGTGCAGGTCGGTGGTGAGCACGGCCGTCTTGCGCCCACGCTCGGGAACCGAGCGGGCTCCCGTCACCGGCGGCGCCGTGGCCGACGGGGCCACAGTCGACGGCGTCGCGGCGGGTGCCCGACCCTCAGGAGGTTGAGGTTCCTCCTCCTGCGGCGGTGCGGGGCTGGGCTCCGCCACGGTCTTCGCGGAGGAGGCCCTGAGCCGGGCCTGAAGGTCGGCGGTGTCCACCTTGCCGTCGGCGGCTGTGACGTCCACCAGCCCCTCGGCCTGCTCGGCGGCCTTCCATGCGGCGCGCAGGTTGGTATCGGCCCGGGCGTAGAAGTCCTTGTTGGTCTCGATGAAGGAGCGCGCCTTGGGGCCGTAGGCGGTGACGACGTCGGCGATGCGCCCGGAGAAACGGGCCTGAGCCAGAGGGGTCCCCTCCAGCACGGACAAGGTGGAGCCGTGCTCGGCGGTTGTGCGCATCACCGGGACCAGCAGGGAGGTCACCGTGGCCACAGTCGCCGAGACCGCCACGGTCGTTGCCCAGCGGTGCGAGGCTCCGGCACGGATGGTCTCACGCCAGGGCCTGGTCGGAGCCAGGCGCCAGGCGGCCACGCAGCACAGGAAGATCGCCTCGATCACTCCGGCCCGCCGCATGGCGTCCCCCGCCAGACCGTAGAGCCCCTGCCGGATCGTCAGGTCGGGGTGCGAGACGAGCGAGAGGTAGGAGGCGGCGTCGGAGGACAGCGACTGCCCCACGCTGGCGGCGTTGGCGGCGTTGGGAGCCGGGTCACCGGGGATCTCCCCCAGGACGACCTTGACCCCGAAGACCCCCGCGGGAGACTCCATCGAGGCGGTCCCCAGAGGCCCGAGATCGAGCGTGATGGTGGAGTCCAGGGTCGTCGACCAGGTCGCCTCGTGGGGGCCAACCGGTGCCGAGGCCGTCGCCGTGGACAGGCCCAGGAGGAGGGAGACCAGGCCGGAGGCCAGGATCATCGCAGCGGTACCGATGACCGTGCGGGTACCGGAACGACGCCGGCGCCACCAGCCGCGTAGCGACAGCAGCACCGTGAGCGCCAGGGCGCCGCAGCGGCGGACGGCTGTCAGCACACCGGCGACCAGGTTGGTGACGAGGTCGGCAGCAGTGTCAGCATCCGTGCGTGCCACGGCCCACCTTAGAGCTGTGCGTCCAGGGAGACCCGGGCCCCGTGGTCCTCGCCGTTGCGCCCCTGAGCTGCGATGAGACTCGCCAGGGAGGTGACGTAGGTGACGGTGTCCTGCCATCCGCCCACGGCCTGGCAGGGCACGCCCAGGGCCTTGACCGGGTAGTCGTTGCCCTCGGGGTCCAGGCGGTCGCCGATGAAGAGCATCTCCTCCAGCGCGATCCCGGTGATCTCGGCCAGGCGCTTCATGCCGTAGGCCTTGTCGACCCCCTTGAGGGTGATGTCCACGCTCGTGGAGCCGCCGGAGCGGACCTCCAGCTCCGGCAGAAGCGGGGCGACGGCGTCGCGCAGGGTGGACTTCTTCTCCCCCGTGGGGTCCCAGGCGCGTTTGGCCTCCAGAGGGGCGTCCTGCCCCAGGGCGGAGAAGGTGATCTGGCTGCCGCGGTCCTCCAGGATCTCCCCCCAGGTCCGCTCCTCCCACAGGCCGAGCCGGCGCGCCTGGGCCTCGACGATCTCGAAGCCGGTGCGGATCTGCTCGGGAGTGAGGTCGTTGGCGTAGACCAGATTCCAGGCCTCGATGCCAGCACCGGGCCGGGAGGAGTCGTAGGTGTAGTACCGCGTGCCGCAGGTGGGCATGAGGTGGAGCCGGGAGAGCTCGTCGGCATCAGCGTCGAGGTGGGCCAGGACCTGGTTGCGGAACTGCCCCACCTGCCCCCCGGAGATGATGCAGACGGGGACGACGTCGAGCAACCGCCTCAGCGCCGCAGCCATAGCGGGCGGAATGGCCGACTTCGAGGGTGCCAGCGTGTCATCGAGGTCGAAAGCCACCAGGCGGGGCAGCACCCGAGAGCTCATATCAGTCTGAGTCATACGCGTATTGTGGCCCACCCGCCTGGAAACCGGCAGAGCCGGGCCCCAGGCGGGTGGTGGAGTCAGTCTCTTGACAACGACGGGTCAGTCGATCTGCTCGGGATGGAGCATGTGCTCGCGGGCCCGTGCGGAGGCCTCCGCCCTGGCGTCGCGGTCCTCGCGGCGTCCACGCGAGATGAGCGCGGTGACGGAGACCGCCAGGCCGCCCCAGATGATGATGATGGCGGCGAGCATGATGAGTACGGCGGTTCCGGTCATCTCAGTCCTCCTCCTCAGCGGTGGCCTCGAGCTCAATGGGCTCGAACTCGTCTACCGGGGTCTTCCAGGGGATCAGGGTCATGACCGCGGTCGCCACAGCGACCAGCAGGAGCATCCCCCAGCCGAAGACCATGACGAACCCGTTCGGGTAGGTGTCGTATCCCTGGGTCAGGTAGGTCCACAGGGTCTGGAAGAACATGTAGCCCAGCAGAATGGGGACGAAGGCACCGACGAGGACCCGCCACCACAGGCCGACCATCCGCGACTCGGAGACAGCGTTGAGGTGGTCCTGGAGGAGCCTGGTGCGCCGCAGGACCCAGGCCACCGCCACGCACATGATGATGGCCGAGGCGACCACACCGATGTTGTTGATGAAGGCGTCGACGACGTCGAGGTCCGGTAGGCCCGAGCTGGTGGCGAACAGGATGAAGGACAGCACCGCGGCCGGGATGCTCACGACGAGCGAGGCCGCCCTCGGGGCCAGACCGAGCTTCTCTCCGAAGCCCGCCGAGACCACCTGGATGATGGAGATGAAGGAGGTCAGCCCCGCCATGGCGAAGGAGGCGAAGAAGAACACCCCGAACAGCGCGCCGCCTGGCATCTGCGAGATGACGGTGGGGAAGGTGATGAAGGACAGGGCCGGACCCGCGATGTTCTCCAGCTTGTCCACGCTGGTTCCCTGAGTGTTGGCCATGAACCCGAGGGTGGCGAAGACTCCGATGCCTGCGAGCAGCTCGAAGGAGGAGTTGGCGAAGCCCGCCACCAGGCCGGTGCCCACCAGGTTGGAGCGGCGCCGCTGGAGGTAGGAGGCGTAGGTGAGCATGATGCCGAATCCCACCGACAGGGAGAAGAAGATCTGCCCCAGCGCCGCCATCCACACCTTGTAGTCCAGCAGGGCCGACCACTTGGGGGTGAACAGGGCGTTGAGCCCCTCCCCCGCGCCGGGGAGGATGAGGGCGCGTATCACCAGAGCCACGAACATGAGGACGAGCAGCGGCAGGAAGATCTTGTTGGCCTTCTCCACGCCGTCGCTCACGCCCAGGGCGGTCACGACCATGCCGAAGGCCCACACGAACAGCAGGGGAACAGCCACACCCATAACGACTGACGGCGAGTAGCCGACCCCGGAGCCGAGCCGGTCCATCCCGATGTAGCTCTGGAAGAAGCCTGCTGCATCGTCACCCCAGGCGCTGGTGAAGGAGAAGAACATGTAGCGCAGGGACCAGGCCACGACCACCGCGTAGTAGGTCATGATGACGAAGCAGATGAAGACCTGGAACCATCCCAGCCACTCCAGCTTGCTGGACATGCGCCGGAAGACCGCGGGCGTTGAGCCGCGGAAACGGTGGCCCAGGGCGTAGTCGAGCAAGAGGATCGGCAGCCCGGCCGCCAGCAGCGCGATGACATAGGGGACGACGAAGGCCCCGCCGCCGTTGGTGTAGGCCACGCCCGGGAAACGCCAGATGTTACCCAGCCCGATCGCCGAGCCGATGGCGGCCATGAGGAATCCGAGCTGACCGCTCCACTGCTCGCGCGGAGGCGCTTGAGGAGACTCGCTCTCCCCTGTCCTGGAGGTCATGAGCAACCTTCCGTGATGTCACAAACGAAGGCGACCCGATGGCCGCCTTTTCCTGCGGATTGGTCGCAGGCCCTTTTGTCGTTGGACGCTAGTCCTAGCGACCACGATGTGTCGCATGATGTCCACGATACGGACGAGTTGCGCAGGCCTCCCCCGCCTTTCTCACGCGATCTATGACACACTGATGCTCTTATCCAACACCATCCCCTTCCGAGAGGACCCCCATGGCCACCCCGCACATCGCCGCAGAACCCGGAGACTTCGCCCCTGCCATCCTCATGCCCGGTGACCCCAAGCGAGCCCAGCGCATCGCCGAGATCCTGATGGACGATGCCCGTCTGGTCACCGACGTGCGCGGAATGCTGGGCTTCACCGGAACCGTTGACGGCAGACCGCTGAGCGTCATGGGCTCGGGCATGGGACAGCCCTCCTTCACGCTCTACGCCACCGAGCTGTTCAGTCAGTTCGGGGTGGAGCGGATCATCCGGGTGGGCACTGCCGGCGGCATCTCCCCGAAGGTCAAGATCGGCGACGTCATCGTGGCCACCGGCGCCCACACGGACTCCTCCATGAACCAGCTGCGCATCCCCGGCGTCAACTTCTCCGCGGTCGCCGATTTCCATCTGGCCCAGGCCGCCTACAAGGCCTCACTGACTGGGCAGGAGAGCCTGGACGGAGAGGTTCACCTGGGCACCGTCTTCTCACGTGACCACTTCTACCTCACTCCCGAGGGTCAGACCCAGGCGCTGGCCGGCCACGGGGTCCTGGGCGTGGAGATGGAGACGGCCGCCCTCTACGGCGTCGCCGCCGAGTACGGCAAGCAGGCGCTGGCGGTCCTGACCGTCTCCGACCACCTGCTCGACCACTCCGGCGACATGAGCGCCGCCGAGCGCGAGACGCGCTTCGCCAGCTCCCTGAGCCTGGCCGTGGCCGCCGCGCACAGCTGAGCCCTGGAACAGAGACAACCGACGCCTGCCACCGCGGGAACGGACAAGGGGAGAGGAGCATGTCTCCTCTCCCCTTGTCCGTCAAGGCATGCCTTACCTGCGCGTAATAACGAAAATCAACGGCACACAACTCCACATTTTCTCAACGACCACACATTCACTGGACTCCCCCCGATAGGAGCCTTAAAACGTTGCAATTCCAACGTTATGACATGCGAGGATAGGCAGGCCAGGCTGCCCTTCGTTGCCGGAGCGCTGGAGCGGATTTACGTTATTCATGTCCGCAGCGCCCACCCGCTCGAAAGGAAAAGCACCATGTCCGTCACCAAGATCGCCTCCTGCGCCACCACCTCCTGCGCCTTCAACAACGGAGGCTGTACCGCCTTCGCCATCACCGTCGGCGGCGACAGCGGCGCACCCGCCTGTGACACCTTCATCAGCCTCGACGCCCGCGGGGGCCTGCCCGTGGCCGAGGGCCACGTGGGTGCCTGCCAGCGCCTTGAGTGCGTCCACAACAAGGACCTCATGTGCACGGCTGACGCCGTGAACGTCGGCGGCGACACCGCCTCCTGCCAGACCTACGAGGTTCGCTGACCGGAAGGCTCCCCAGCTCGAGCGGCTGGGAGCCAACGGGGGACTCCACCACGGTGGCGTCCCCCGTTTCGGTCTCTGCGGTCAGGGCGGTGGCCGGACCCGACGCGACCGGGGGACGGCCGTCTCAGGGCCGGGCCAGGCGCTGCGGGAGGGCCTGGGAGGCCAGCCGCTCCAGGACCGGCCCGACCTCGGCGGCACTGGTCAGAGCCTCCGGGAAGGAGACCACCAAGGTAGTGACCTCCTCACCGGTGATGGACATGAGGGTTACCCCGTGGGAGTCGACGTCGACGCACAGCGTCCTGTCCCACAGCGTGGGGCACACGCCGACGGCGGGACGGGAGGAGCAGATCCAGCCGGGCATCTGTCCTTCACGTACGGCCTCGCACACGGCGCGCAGGCCCAGCTGGCCGACCGCGCTGACCGCCTCATGTGCGTCCATGACCTCCTGCGGGCTCCAGGAGACGGACGGGAGCGAGCCGGCGTCGGCGGAGGTGACGTCGAGGATCTCCTCGATGTCGTGGCTGGACACCCCGGAGACGCAGTGGAGCATGACGCGTTCGCATGAGATGACGCCCAGGCGCCCTCCGGGCCACAAGGCGATCTCGCGGACGCGCTCGAGCGGGTCCTCACCGACGATGGCGCAGTGGCAGGTGGGAGTGCGGGACGAGGCCAGGACGAGTGCACGGTCCTCGCCGTCCACCCAGGTCAGGTTGCCCAGCAGGTGCGCCGTGGCGGCCGTGATGCGCACACCGGGCTCGGCGGCGTCGAGGGTGACGTCGAGTCGGACATCGACGGCGACGTCGTCGGGCGCGATGGCCAGCGGGGTGCCCTCAGGCGGGCAGGCGGCTACGAGGATCCGGCCGTCGGCCCGCAAAGCGTGGGCGACGAAGGCTGCCGGGGCCGAGGGGTCGATGCGGTACGCCGTCACTGCGGCGCTTCCGCTGCCGGCCAGAAGACGCCTGGCCATACGCCGGGCGCGCTGCATGATGTCGGGGACCTGAACGGACGTCACACGCTTACCTTCCTACCGCGTTGCCGCACGTGGGAGCGGGGTGCTCCCGGCAACATCTGAAGGTGAGGCTACCCTCAGAGTCCCTGAGGGGCCAGTTCCTCGAGGGAACCCACACGTGGAGCGTGTCTCAGCGGGCCAGTCCGCGACGAGGTGGCGGATCCCGACGACGATCATCTGCCCCGCGATGGATGTCAGGATCACGCCCATGAGGCGGGTCGTGGTGGTAGGCATCGTCATGGACAAGTCATGGACAAAAGGCCCCGGGGACTTGACCGGCGCAGCGAGGGTCGCACCCGCATGGTGCCGCGCACGCCGGTGGCCAGCAGAGAAACAAAACGGCCCTCGCCTGACGGCGGGGCCTGCTGGTGAAGAGCTGTGGAGCTAGGGGGATTCGAACCCCCGACCTCTTCCATGCCATGGAAGCGCGC
>CAUVMS010000073.1:0-13258 GCA_963552815.1 uncultured Actinomyces sp.
ACCGACGACGGCGACGCCGACCGCTTCGCCCACTACGTCCGCAAGGACAAGATCGCCGCGGCCGCCGTCACCGGGCGCCCCGTTGTGGCACTGTGCGGCAAGGTCTGGACGCCCGGGCGCGACCCGTCGAAGTACCCGGTGTGCCCCACCTGCAAGTCCATCTATGAGGAGATGCGCGGCGGCGACTCCGGCAGCGGCAAGGGGCCTCGTTTCCCCCGCCTCCCCTTCGGGCGAGGCGGTCGGTGAACGCCGCCCGCGGCGGCCAGGCGACCCACGCAGCCCCGACGCGGGCCTCGACGTCGGCGGCCCAGAACCTCTCCCCGGCCTACCCGCGCCGCGCGGCCTGGGGAACGGCCGGGTCGCTGCGCGCCTGGCAGGCCGCGGCCCTGCGACAGTACCTGGAGGCGATGCCCCAGGACTTCCTGGCCGTGGCCACGCCCGGGGCCGGCAAGACGACCTTCGCGCTGCGGGTGGCCACCGAGCTGCTCAGCGCCGGTGACGTCCACAAGGTGACCATCGTCTGCCCCACCGAGCACCTCAAGTACCAGTGGGCCGAGGCCGCCGCCCGCGTCGGTATCCACATCGACCCCTCCTACTCCAACTCCCAGGGAGCGCTCGGCTCGCGCTTCGACGGCGTCGCCCTGACCTACGCGCAGGTGGCCGCCAACGCCAACCTGCACCGCGCCCGCACGGACCAGGCCCGTACCCTCGTGATCCTCGACGAGATCCACCACGGCGGAGACGCCCTGAGCTGGGGGGACGCGATCCGCGAGGCCTTCACCCCGGCGCGCCGGAGGCTGGCCCTGACCGGAACCCCCTTCCGTTCCGACACCTCCCCGATCCCGTTCGTGCGGTATCGGGAGGACGCCTCCGGCTCGAAGCGATCCCAGGCGGACTACTCCTATGGCTACTCCGACGCGCTGCGCGATGGGGTCGTACGCCCGGTGATGTTCATGTCCTACTCGGGGCAGATGCGGTGGCGCACCAAGGCCGGCGATGAGGTCGCGGCCCGCTTGGGCGAGCCCCTCACCAAGGACCTGGAGGCCCAGGCCTGGCGCACCGCACTCGACCCGGCGGGGGAGTGGATCCCCGCGGTCCTGGCCGCCGCCGACCAGCGCCTGACCGAGGTGCGCCGTCAGGTGCCCGATGCCGGAGCCCTCGTCATCGCCTCCGATCAGGCCAAGGCCCGCGCCTATGCCAAGCAGCTGCGCGCCATCACCGGTGAGGCACCCACTGTGGTCCTCTCCGACGACAACGGCGCCTCCAGCCGCATCGAGGCCTACTCCGCCTCCACCGACCGCTGGCTCGTGGCCGTGCGCATGGTCTCTGAGGGCGTGGACGTCCCCCGGCTCGCCGTAGGCGTCTACGCCACCTCAACCTCCACCCCGCTCTTCTTCGCCCAGGCGGTGGGGCGGTTCGTACGCTCGCGGGCCCGCGGCGAGACCGCCTCGGTCTTCCTCCCCTCGGTGACGCCCCTGCTGGCCCTGGCCGGCGAGATGGAAGTGGCCCGTGACCACGTCCTGAGCCGCCCCGACTCGGCGGCGCAGGAGGACGCCCTGTTCAGCCCCGAGGATCGGCTGCTCGCCGAGGCCAACAAGACCGAGAACGCCTCGGCCGAGCTGCTGCCCGGCTTCGAGGCCATGGACAGCCAGGCCGAGTTTGACCGGGTGCTCTTCGACGGCGGCGAGTTCGGGACCGGCGCCATGGTGGGCAGCATCGAGGAGCAGGAGTACCTGGGGCTGCCGGGGCTGCTGGAGCCCGAGCAGGTGACCGCCCTGCTGCGTCAGCGCCAGGACAAGCAGATCGCCTTCCAGAAGCAGCAGGCCGCGGCCGAGGCGCAGAGGCGGAAGAACTCAGGCGTCGACGACGCGAGGCGCCGGGCAGCGGCCCGCAAGGAGCTCTCCCAGCTGGTCGCCGCCTGGGCCCGCCGTTCCAGCCAGCCGCACGGCGTCGTCCACACCGAGCTCCGACGCGTGTGCGGAGGCCCGGAGGTGGCGGCCGCCTCCACCGAGGAGATCGAGAAGCGCATCCAGACCCTGCGACGCTGGTTCGTCGGCAGGCGCTGACCGGTCGGGCTCAGATCTGGACGCGACGGGCCCGCCGCGGCCGGCTCAGCGCCGGGTGGCGCCTCGACTGTCGAGGTCGACGTGGCGGGTCGGCAGCGCCGATTCCCCGTCGCTCAGGCGCCAGGCGTCGTAGGGCAGCTCGGCGCGGGACTCCCGGTGCCGCTTCGCCGCCGCGCTCAAGGCCTCCTTGCCGCGGTGCTCCTCGATGATTCGACCCTCATCGACCAGGAGCACCTGGAGCGGCCTGGCGCCGGCCTCGTCCAGCGCCGCCAGCCCCTGATCCTGCGAGATGGAGGAGACCACCAGCTCCTCGGCCGCAGTGCCCTCGGCAGTGAGGATGCGGCCGGCCCACTTGCGGCCGCCCACGGTGGATTTGCCTCCCGAGGAGAACTTGGCGACCTCCTCCATGGTGCCGTCGGCTCCCTCGCGCTCCACCAGCTTGTAGACGAGGGCTGCGGTCGGGCGCCCCGATCCGGTGACGAGCTTGGTTCCCACGCCGTAGGAGTCCACCGGGGCTGCTCCCAGCGCGGCGATGGCGTGTTCGTCAAGATCATTGGTCACGGTGATCTTCGTCGACGTCGCCCCCAGGGCATCGAGCTGGGCCCGTACCTTGAAGGCCTCGGCGACCAGGTCGCCGGAGTCCAGCCGCACTGCCCCGAGCTCGCCCCCGGCTGCCCTGGCCGCCTTGACGGCCCGCTCCACTCCGGTGGCGATGTCGTAGGTGTCCACCAGGATGGTGGTGCCCGGGCCGAGGCTGGCCACCTGCGCGGCGAAGGCCTCCTCCTCGGTGTCGTGCAGAAGAGTGAACGAATGAGCCGAGGTCCCCACCGTGGGGATCCCGTAGCGCAGTCCCGCCTCCAGGTTGCTCGTCCCCACAAAGCCGCCGACGACCGAGGCACGCGCAGCGGCAACGGCCGCCAGCTCGTGGGCGCGGCGGGCGCCGAAGTCCACGCACGGACGCCCGTGGGCGGCGATCGTCATGCGGGAGGCGGCTGCGGCGACAGCGCAGTCGTAGTTGTAGATCGACAGGGCCAGGGTCTCCAGGATGCAGGCCTCGGCGAAGGTGCCTTCAACAGTCAGGAGAGGAGAACCGGCGAAGTAGCACTCGCCCTCGGCGTAGCCCCGGATCGTGCCGGTGAAGCGGTAGTCACGCAGGAAGTCCAGGGTCTCGTCGTTGACGACTCCGGTGCGGTGCAGGAAGTCGATCTGGTCGGGGGTGAAGGTGAATGCCTCGACGGCGTCCAGCAGCCGGCCGGTGCCAGCAACGACGCCGAAGCGACGTGATCCCGGAAGCCCGCGACCGAAGAGCTCGAAGACACTGCGTCTCGTGGCGGTTCCCGACCCCAGCGCACCCTGAAGCATGGTGAGCTCATACATGTCAGTCAGCAGCGAGGTCGAGGCGGTGGACACATCGATAGAAGTTGTGGCGGATTCGGCAGTCACTGCGGTGGTGGGCGCGTAGTCGTTCACGGGAACAACCTATCGCGGGTTGCCGCAGGCTGAGCCATCAACCGCCCCCGACCCTGGCTCGTGACACTGGCCTACGATCACCAGGCCGCCGCTACCCTGGTGGTATGAGCGCCTCATTGCCTGTCGCGGAACCGGAGATCCTGGAGGAGTCGCGTGTCCGCGCTCAGCGCCTGTGGTGCACCGTGGTGCACGACGACCCGGTCAATACGATGAGCTACGTGACCTGGGTCTTCCACTCCTACTTCGGCTTCTCCCTGCCCGTGGCCGAGGCACGCATGATGCAGGTGCACACCACCGGCCGCGCCGTGGTCTCCCGGGGAGCCCGTGAGCGCATGGAGGTCGATGTGACCGCGATGCACGGCTACGGTCTACGTGCCACGATCGAGCCCCTGGGCGAGGACGGCGACACTCCCGCAGGCGATTCTTCAGGAGGGCACTGATGCGAGCCTTCCGCCGTGTCTCCGAGGGGCTTGCCTGCGGTCTCGACGACTGGGAGCGAGAGCTCCTCGCCCGCCTGGCCCTCGAGGTCAGAGCCCTCCTCCAGGCCGATGACCCCACTCGTGAGGGTGCCCGCGACGTTGGTGGGGGCGCGAGTGAACCGGAAGCCGCAGAAGCTGCTTCGCCGTCGTCCCGGCGCGACCCGGGGCGCCCAGGGGAGAGCGAGCGGGACCGCGAGGTCCTGGCGGCCCTGGACTTCGATGTCGATCCGCCGGCCAACCGCGTCCACACCGGTCGGGCGAGCACGGACCCCGTCGTCGGGATTCTGCTCCCGGAGGCGTCGGAGGATCCCATCACCGCGATGGAGGTGAGCAGCCTGACGCGCGGGCGACTGCGTGATGACAAGGCCAACCGCCTGGTGCGGCTGGTCGCCGAGCTGCGTGCGCCGTCGGGTCCTGACGGGACGGTGCTGGTGGCGCTCGGCCAGGAGACCGACTGGCTGGGTGCGATCAACGACATCCGGCTCGTCCTGGCCCAGCGCCTGGGCATCGAGTCGGCTCAGGACGCCAGGCACGTTCACAACGTCGCCTTTCAGGAGACTCCTGACAGCGAGACTTCTCACGAGCAGTGGTACCGGGGCACTGCGCTCGTCTACGACATGGTCACCTGGTGGCAGGAATCACTGGTATCTGCGCTGTTCGGGGGCACAGGGCCCGCATAGTCTCGCCGTGTGAACGATGCACCGATCGGGATGTTCGACTCTGGGGTCGGTGGCCTCACCGTCGCCCGTTCTGTCCTCGACCAGCTGCCCCATGAGCAGGTGCTCTACATCGGGGACACCGCCAACGGTCCCTATGGTCCCCGCGACATTGCCGAGGTCCGCTCCCTGGCCCTGAGCATCATGGACGAGCTCGTGGACCGCGGGGTTAAGCTGCTCGTCATCGCCTGCAACACCGCCTCCGCGGCCGTTCTCCACGATGCTCGCGAGCGCTACACCCTGGGTCAGGGGGTCCCGGTGATCGAGGTGATCCACCCGGCCGCGCGCACGGCGGCCCGGGTGACCCGCAATGGCCGGGTGGGGCTGATCGCCACCCGAGGGACAGTCGACTCGCGCGCCTACGACGACGCGCTCCATGCCGTCCCCGGCGTCGAGCTCTTCTCGCAGGCCTGCCCGCGCTTCGTCGAGCTCGCCGAACGAGGCGTGACCACCGGTCCCGAGGTGCTCGACGTCGCTGAGGAGTACCTGGCCCCCATCAAGGCCGCCGACGTCGACACCCTCATCCTGGGGTGCACCCACTACCCCCTGCTGGTGGGGCCGATCGCCTACATGATGGGGGAGGACGTGGCCTTGGTGACCTCCTCGGACGAGACCGCCAAGGACGTCTACCGGGCACTGGCCCGCAAGAACCTCCTGCGCGGACCGGAGGCCTCCCAGCCGCGTCACGAGTTCCGCTCCACCGGCGATCCGGAGGCCTTCTCCGTCCTGGCCCAGCGGTTCCTCGGGCCGGAGGTCGCTGCCGTTGAGCGCATCACCCCGGCTGCCTACGCCGCGGGCGACCTCGGGCCCCCCGATGCCCCCTCTCTTCCCGTCATCTCCCAAGGACTTGCATGAGACTCACGATTATCGGCTGCACCGGATCCATGTCCGGTCCCCAGTCTTCGGCCTCCTCCTACCTGGTTCAGGCCGACGGAGTCGATACCGACGGCGCATTGCGCACCTACTCGATCGTGCTGGACCTCGGGCCGGGCTCGATGGGCCAGCTGCTGCGCCACCTGGATCCCGCCGAGCTCGACGCCATCGCGATCTCCCACTGTCACGCCGACCACATGGTCGACCTGGTGGGGATGCACGTCTACCGCCGCTGGCTGCCCACCGGGGCGCTTGGGCCGGTCGCCTGCCTCGGCCCCTCGGAGCTGCTGGAGCGCCTCCAGGGCGTCGACGGCGTCCCGCCCACCGAGCGCTACGCCACGGAGTTCGGTTTCGTCACCGCCGTTCCCGGCAGGTCCTACAGCGTGGGCCCCATGGTGATCTCACCCTTCGAGGCCCTCCACCCGGTGGAGGCCTACGGTTACCGGATCGAGGGGCCGAGTGAGGAGGATCCTTCACGGCGGGTCGCCCTGGCCTTCACCGGTGACACCGACTCGTGCCAGGGCATGAATGACATGGCTCAGGGCGTGGATCTTCTCCTGGCCGAGGCCGCCTTCGTCGAAGGCCGGGACACCCTGAGAGGGATGCACATGACGGGTCGTCGCGCCGGCGAGCTCGCCGCTCAGGCGGGTGCGGGCCGCCTGGTCCTCACCCACATCCAGCCCTGGACGGATCCGGCCGTGCCTCTCAAGGAGGCTGCAGCCGTCTACTCGGGCCCCTTGGAGGCGGCCACGGCGGACGCCGTCTGGGATCTGTGAGCGCCGACGGGCGAGACCGCCCCCGTCAGCGGCGGAGGATCTCCTTCACCCCGGCGCTTCCCGACGGGGCGGACTGCCCCTGGACCCGGGACCGGCGGACACGCTGGTGGCTGGTGGTGCCCGCGGACCTGGCGGCGGTGGCGCTCGTGGCCCTGTTCGGCGCCGCCTCCACCCACAGCCTGGGACAGGTCCTCGACCCCCTGTGGCAGGCGAGCGCAGCCGTCGTCGTCGCCTGGGGCGCTACCTGGTTCCTACGACGTCGCCACCCCGATCATCTGGAGATGGCACTGCCCGAGGGACTCATCGTCGTGGGGCTCACCTGGGTGATCTGGACCGCGCTGCACTACCTGACAGCGGCATTGGACGATGTCGCATCCGTGGTTTCCTGGGCAGTGATGACAGGGACCTTCCTCCTCGTGTTCCTGGGAGGATGGCGATGGCTCTACGGCTACGTGCGCGCCCATGACTCCCTGACCCCCAAAGCGTTGGAACGTCGCCTCGCTCAGCAGGAGCAGGACACGGGTCGCACCCCTGAGTGACCCACCGCCAACGAGGCGTTCCCTGGGTGAGCTACTGGCACAAGAGCTACACCCTCCACCGGGCTCACCGGATCAGGATCTCCGCCAGGACCGGCGCGAGGTCGCGGAAGGCCTGGCCCCGGTGGGAGATGGCGTGCTTCTCCTCAGGTGCCATCTGGGCTGTGGTGCGGCCCCGCCCCTCCGGCTCGTCCTCCTGGACGGGCACGAAGATCGGGTCGTAGCCGAATCCGCCCTCGCCCAGAGGGGAGTGGGCCAGGCGCCCCTCCATGGACCGCTTGATCGTGGTGACCTGCTCCGGTTGCCCTCCGGTTGCGGGCCGGACCAGGACCGCGGCGCAGGTGAAGCGCGCCGTCCGGTGAGGATCGGCGACGTCGGCCAGCTGGTTCAGAAGCAGCCGAAGGTTCGCATCATCGTCACCGTGCCGACCGCTCCAGCGCGCTGAGAAGATCCCCGGTGCCCCGCCTAGGACATCGACGCACAGCCCCGAGTCGTCCGCGACTGCGGGCAGACCCGTGGCCCGGGCCAGCGCACGGGCCTTGAGGAGGGCATTGTCGGCGAAGGACAGTCCGTCCTCCACCGGTTCGGACGTCTTGAGCGAGGCGGCTGAGATGACGGCGCCGGGATCCAGACCCGGCACGAGCGGCTCAAGGATCTGCCGCAGCTCGGCCAGCTTGCCGGCGTTGTGGGTGGCCAGGACGAGTCGGGCCCCGGCAGGAGTCGTGGCCCGGTACTCGATCTGATCGACGTCGTCGCTGGCGGAAGAGGCGCTCACGGTTCAGGCCTCCGTGAGTCCCGAGGCCCAGGAGTCGTCAGAGGCTGTGGAGGACGGGCTGGAGGACACGGTGAAGGGCTCGCCGCTGGGGCCGGCCAGGGCACGGCGCTGGAGCGCGGCGAGCCGGGCATTGCCGGAGGCGGCCAGGTCGAGCAGCGCTCCCAGCTCGGAGCGGTCGAAGGGGGCGTGCTCGGCGGTGCCCTGGACCTCGATGAACCGGCCGTCCCCGGTCTGGACGACGTTCATATCGGTCTCGGCGCGTACGTCCTCCTCGTAGGGCAGGTCGAGGCAGGGCGCGCCGTCGATGATCCCCACCGAGATGGCGGACAAGGAGTCCGATAACACCGGTTTGCCGGGGCGGGCCTTGATGAGTCCCTGCTCCGTGCCCCAGGCGACGGCGTCGGCCAGGGCCACGTAGGCGCCGGTGATGGCTGCGGTGCGAGTGCCGCCGTCGGCCTGCAGGACGTCACAGTCGAGCGCGATCGTGTTCTCGCCCAGCGCGGATACGTCAATGATGCCGCGCAGGCTGCGGCCGATGAGCCGGGAGATCTCGTGGGTGCGGCCACCGACCTTGCCACGCACTGACTCGCGTCCTGAGCGCTCCGATCCGGCCCGAGGGAGCATCGCGTACTCGGCGGTCACCCAGCCCTCACCACTGCCCTTGCGCCAGCGCGGAACGCCCTCGGTGAAGGAGGCGGCGCACAGGACACGGGTGCGTCCGAATGTCACGAGGACCGAGCCTTCGGCGTGGTCCAGCCAGTGACGGGTCAGGGTCACGGGGCGAAGCTCGTCGACGGCGCGGCCGTCCTGGCGGGTGAACGGGGCAGTTGTCATGGGCTCAGGCTACCCGGCGGCCACCGGGCCTCGGGACTGCCTGGCATCTTGGGCACCGGTGACTGTGGTCCGAGGCAGCGGTCGGGCGGTACCGTTCATCGCGATGTCTGTTTCGGCACGGAGCCGACGTAGAGGACGTAGAGACCAAGGAGAATGCCATGACCTATGTCAACATCACCGCACTGACCTTTCCCGAGGGCGCCGAGGCCGAGATCGAGAAGCGCTTCGCCGCACGCAAGCGGGGGGTTGACGCCTCGCAGGGCTTCCAGAGCTTCGAGCTGCTGCGCCCGGTCGTCGGCGAGGACCGCTACTTCGTGGTGACCAGGTGGGAGACGCGTGAGGACTATGAGCGCTGGCAGGCTGCGCGGCCCGACGGCGGGCACGAGGACGACAAGCGCCGAGGCATGAGCGTGGAGGTTCTCGGCTTCGAGGTCATCCAGCACGAGCAGTAGGCCCACCGGCAAGAACAGGCGTCGCGGGGTTCAACGCCTCCTTGCTCGTGGATGTCGCATGGGTGCTGGCGGCGCTGAAGCCTAGCTCATAGGGAGCTGAGTCCTCCTGCCCTGTTGCAGCTCGTCGCGGGTTGAGGCTGGAACGGTGATCCGGTCAAGTCCTACGTTGGCAACGAGTCCCGTGTTGTCTCACGGCTTGCGAGGGTTTCGGATGGCATGACATCTGAGACACCGGTGGGGTGGGCCTCCTGGGGTGAGATTCTCTGGTTGTCTTGCCGGACGCGACGGGAGCGGCCGTTGCGGAGGTGTCCCGCGTGTACTGCACGAGCCTCGGATGTGACTTGCCGGCACGTGGGTGTACTGCACGAGGGTGGGGTGCTACTGAAGGAGGGGCGGGTGTACTCCACGAAGGGCCGGGGCTCGTGCAGTACGCACCACCCCTGACCAGTTCAGCCCCACCCTCGTGCAGTAGCCGACCTGAAGAGACCTCGGCTGGAAGCGGCCCGCTGATCGAGCGCCACCAGGAGCCAAGTGGGCACCACCAGAAGCCAGAAGAAGGGCCAGAAGTGGGGTCGGGTGTCCAGATCGGTGACAAAGGCTCAGACCGCTCTCATCCAGGCGGAGCGAAACCGCATGATTCCAAGGTTCTCGTTCATGCGGCCTGGGGGCTGGAGGCCCTTTGTCACCGATCTGGACACCACCGAGCCGATTCCTCTGAAGAGTCCGGCGCAGCGGACCTACCAGGCCGCCCCGATCAGCACGCCGAGGTCGCGGTGACGACAAGGCCTACCTGGACCCCCTCCGGAGCGGGAGGCAGAGGTGGATCGTACTCATCGTTCCAGTCCCGAGGGCTCACAGGACTCCGATCTGCCAGCACCCCGGCAGTGGAACCGAGCCTCAGTCAAGTCTCGTGCCCCCGGACAGGCTGAAAGGTGGCAAAAATGCTTGCTCGCAGTTCTCCAGCAGGCTCACCAGTATGACGTCGGCCCACAGAGAGGCAGCGGCTGGAGTGAGCAACGCACTCGCTCCACCACTGATCAGCACTGCGGAGGCCCAACGACGTCGGGATCCGAGATCTGTACACCTGGGCAGCATCAATTCGAACAACTGGCTACCCCTGCTCGCCTTCCGTGAGCGCCTCATCGCGGGTGAGGTAGCTCCGGAGTCGAACACGTCTAGCGTAGCGTCTGTGGCAGAAGCGAGCGAAACCGCGACGGTCCGTAGTATCCGCAAGACAGCCTGCCGTCCGATCAGCGCAGCGAAGAAGGAGCAGATCCTGAGCCTTGAGCCCACAGGTATGTCTGCCCGCGAGATCGCTGTCGAGGTCGGTGTCGATGAGTCCACCGTCCGTGCCACGTGCCGCCAGGCCAAGCAACCACCCCGCCGCAAGCGACGCTTCACGGACGACGACCTCCGGCGTGCTCAGCAGCTCCACGCCCAGGGCCGCACCTACATTGAGATAGGGCTGGAGCTTGGCTTCGGCCGGGATACGGTGAGCAAGCATCTGGCGGTGGCACAGGCCTGACTGACACCCGGGGAGTGGAGAAAACAGAGTCAGTACGCCACTACTTGTCTTCTCTCGTTGTCGCCGCCGGTTATGCTGGACAGTCGCTATTGCGCTGTCAGCAGCAATAATCTCCAGAGGCAAGAACTGGGGTTCGGAAAATAGTGCCGCAGCGTCCATCTGTGATGATCGCCAGTCGATGTAAATCCTGAAAACTACTATTGACATTACCGACGAAAAGCATATAATCATAAACAGACACAGTTGATCGCCGTGTCACCCGAAATCTCCGGCATGTAGTTTTCAGGCTACCCCGCGGGAGATTTTTATTTTAGGCTGATTTAGCGCGGTTTCCTATCGAAGACTGACATGAAGTCCTTGCGTCCGGTGCGCTTGTCTTCCTTGACTTGCACACAGAAATAGATGCCATCTTTGGTAACTCCGTAAAAGCGGTGGAGCAAGATGTTGCGGTCGTCGGCATTAAAAGTTGTTTCCGGTGTGATCTGCGAGTGACGCAAGACGTCGAGTGCAGCGCGGTAGAATCGGAGCCGTCTTGTGCGTTCCTTCAATCGCTTCTGCATTACGTGATCCCAAAACACCTTCAAAAATACTTTGTTGCCATTGAAGTACTTCGACTTGACATAGGGCTGCCGTTTGGTTGAGTGCGCGATTACGTTATATTCCCGGCGGGCGTGGTTCAGTGATTCGTTATAGGACGATCCAGGTAAACGCGAATATTTCGATGTATAGACATTCATTACTCCAATCAGTATACAATGATTTCGAGGTTATGAGAAGAATAATGAACGGTCTATTTTCGCAATGTAGCGAAGTCAGCTGTAGCGTATTTTTTGGCGTGGCACCCTGTAAGCACGTGCCGGTTAGCCTCGATGCCTGTAGCAAGGAAGGGGCTACATAGTCTCGCAGAGCAAGGTGTCGAGGAGGTGAAACGTGACCATTCTGTGATGATATCTGATGTATAATGAAGGATGGCACGTAGTGGACGGAACACATGCCAGCAAACAATTCACTAGGAGAAGTAAATGAAGCTCGTTCACGCTAGTATTCAACGGTACCGCAGTATCGGCGAACCAACAGAGTTTGATGTGGAACCTGATGTAACAGCACTTGTCGGTAAGAATGAGTCCGGCAAAACCGCAGTGTTACAGTCTCTCTATAAGAGTAATCCGGTGGATCGCGCTAAGTTTGATCCTGACCTTGACTTTCCAACCCATAGAACTAGAGAAATCGCAAAGGGGGCGACGGTTAAGGTTACTGATTTAACCTATGAACTCGACGGTGATGATATCGCTGCTGTCGAAGCATCCCTTTGTCCTGGGGTTCTCGACGATAAACGTGTTGTTGTCGCGGCTGGATTTCGGTTCAATAAAACAACTTGGTCAATATCTGTAAATAGAGAGAAAGTACTGAATTCTCTTCGCGATAGTCTCGACCTACCGGCAGCAGATAAATCGAAGGTGGAAGGCGCCTCGACTATCGACGGTTTGGTCGAGATTCTTCAAGGTCTTGAATCGGACACACCGACCGCCACCGCTACGTTGGAGAAAATCAAAGCCTGGCGTGACAGCGATCCTGTTCTTGCTGCGATTGACATCTTGAGCAAACGTCGTCCGAAGTTTGTCTACTTTGGTGACTATGATGTCATGCCTGGCAAAGTCTCTATCCCGAGATTGATCTCTCACCGCGATAGTGGTGCGCTTGAGCGTGGCGAAGAGGCTCTTTTGGCACTTCTGTCAATGGCCGAGGTGGAACTTGAAGACTTCAGCTCTCCGGATAGTCACGAACATCTGATTCGACAGATGGAGAATGCATCGAACACTATCAGTGACGAAGTCTTTGAATACTGGAGCCAGAATAAAGAACTTCAGGTGAAATTGCAAGTTATCGCAACAGCTGAGTTAGGGGCGGAAGCTCCACTTGACCAAGCACCGCTTCTGCAAGTTCGTGTGGAAAACCGACGTCACCGCGTCACCGTCCCGTTCGACGAGCGCTCCCGTGGGTTCGTCTGGTTCTTCTCATTCCTGGCGTACTTTTCGAAGTTAGAAGAGGAGTCGACTCAGCCACTTATTCTTCTGCTTGACGAGCCTGGTCTGAGTCTTCATGCGACAGCACAGCACGATCTTCTTCGATTTATCAATGAACGTCTTGCGCCGCGCCATCAAGTAATTTTTACCACGCACTCACCGTTCATGATTGATCCACATAATTTCGGTTGTGTGAGAACAGTGATTGATGCTCCTGAAACAGGCACCACTGTGTCGTCTGATATCCTTAAGACAGATGCTGAGTCGGCGTTCCCGTTGCATGCAGCCCTTGGGGTTGAGCTGACGCAAACGCTTTTTGTTGGGCCAAACGTTCTATTGGTTGAAGGTCCGTCAGATGTCATCTATCTACAGTACCTTTCTGAGCAACTTGTCAAGGCTGGAAAGACTGGACTTGATGATCGGTGGGTTCTCGTTCCTGGTGGCGGTATTTCGAAGCTTGCTGCGTTCCTGACGCTCTTTGGAGCAAATCAGATGAAGGTATGCGTCCTTGCAGATTCATCAGCGCAGAACAATAAGACCATCGGAAGGTTGAAAGCGAGCGGCAAGCTGTACGATGCTGGAATCGTCCAGATCGGTAATGCCTCCGGGGCCGAGGAGGCTGATATCGAAGATCTTTTGCCTGCGCAACTGTATGTTGATTTGGTTAATGAAGCCTATCGTGGTGAACTCGCTGGCACGTCTCTCACGCTTGACGAACTGCCTGATGGGCCG
>CAUVMS010000074.1:0-13003 GCA_963552815.1 uncultured Actinomyces sp.
TCTGCGCGCCCTGGACGCTGGCGGCGTAGACGGCGTCGACCAGGTCGACTCCCCCGTGCCAGGTGGTGCGCACGACGTCGATGAGGTGGGCGGTCCCGCCGGCGATCGCGCCGCCCTCGGTGAGGCGGGCGACGCCGTCGGCCACGGTGACCGGCTGAGATCCGAGCACGTAGTCGCCGTCGGCCATGCCGGTGGCGGCCATCGCGTCGGTGATCAGGACGACGTTGTCGCGCCCCAGGGTCTCGAACATGTCCAGGACGATGGCGGGGTTCAAGTGCACGCCGTCGCCGATCATCTCCAGGACGCACTCGCCGCGCTGGGCGGCCGCCAGGAACTCGGGCACCGGCCCGGGCTTGCGGTGGTGCATGGGGCGCATGCCGTTGAACAGGTGGGTGGCGGTGGAGCGAGGGGAACGGACCGGCTCGCCGGCTTCGACGCGCTCGGCGATGCGGGCGGCGGCATCGGCCAGGGCGGCGCGCACGGGGGCGGCCTCGGAGTCGGTGTGCCCGAAGGAGGGCAGGGCCCCGCCCTCGATGAGGGCCGCGTTGACGCCGTCGTCGCCGGTGATGCCGGGTTTTTCCGGGGCGATCGTCATGGTGACGACGTGCCCGCCACCGAGCTCGATGAGCTCGCGGGTCAGGGCGGCGTCGGGATCGATGATGTAGGTGGGGTCCTGGGCGCCGCAGCGCTCCACCGAGACGAAGGGCCCCTCGAAGTGGATGCCGGCGAGCTCACCGTCCTCGCACAGCCCGGCCAGCACCCGGGTGCGCGCGCGCAGGACGTCGGGAGCGGCCGTCACGCAAGAGGCCACCAGCGAGGTGGTGCCGAAGCGGCGGTGCTCGAGCACGGAGACCATCGCCTGCTCGGCGGTCTCGGCGTTGGGGAAGGACTCACCGCCGCCGCCATGGCAGTGGACGTCCACCAGTCCCGGCAGGAGGTAGCCGCCCTCGGGTGCGGCCTGCGCCTGCTCGACGACGTCTCCGAAGCCGGCCCGGGCAGCCTGGTCAGCAGGCCCGACCCACGCGATATGGGACCCGGACAGGACGACCGCCCCGTCGTCGATGATGTGGTCGGGGGTGACGACACGCCCCCGCAGTGCGCGGACCTGCATGGCTTCGTTGCTCATGAATCGGATTCTGTCACTACTCCAGACATCAGACAACCTCCTTGTCGGCGTCTTCTCCCCCACACCTCCGGGTCCGCAGTGGCCCGCCTTGGGCATGGGTCCCGGCCCGGGCCCGCATACACATCTCCGGGTCCGCAGTGGCTCGGCAGCATTGCTGCCAGGCCACTGCACACAGGGCGCGAGGGTACTGGTCACCGGCCGCCAGCGCCATCAGCGCCGTCAGCGCCGCGCCGTTTCCTGCTGAAACCACCCGCACGCAGTGCCAGCACGAGGGCGATCATCCCCACCAGAGAGGTCGCCATCTGCCAGAGCCCCCAGGCCAGGTAGCCGGCGGACAGCAGCCGTCCTCCGGTGATGACAGACAGCGTGAGGAGCCAGACCGCCGACACCGCCCCAATCCAGTGACGGGCACCCACTGCGACCAGGGTGAAGGCGATCCAGCTCAACGATATCCACACACCTTTACCGCCTCCACTGGCGGGAACCAGCGTTCCGTACCCCTCGGGGAACAGGAGCGCGACGCCGGCCGCCGGCAGCTTGAGGATCAAAATCGTCAGGACGAGCCCCAGCGCGAGACGAGCAGTCCCCGGAGTACTCCAGAAGCCGGCACGCCGAGCGACGCCGAAGCGTCCGGTCGTTCTCGTTGTCATGAACGCCGCCTCCACATCCGCGCCCCCGCCAGGACGCAGCAGGCGAGCAACGGCAGCGCCAGGAGAAGCTTGAGCCACTCCACCCGTTCGACCCCGGTGCCCGTGTAGAGGCCCACCGCGACGTCGAGCCACTGCTTGAGCGGGTTCCACTCCAGGATCCTCTGGAGGGCCTCGGGGAGCTGGTCCAGGGGCATGGCCGCGCCCGAACCGAAGAACATGAGGAAGAAGACGGCGGCCGACAGGGCCTGTGTCGTGCGCGAGGAGACCCTCAGCGCGCCGATGAAGAAGCCCAGCGCCGAGAGCCAGGCGATCGACCCCACCATGACCATCAGGAATCGCGGGTTCCACAGCTCGGGCCTCACGCCGTCGCGCACGGCGACCACCAGGACGATGACCATTGAGGCGGCCATGACCAGCACGAGCGTGGACAGCAGCAGGGCGATCACGAAGTGACGGCCCCGCAGCGGGAGTGTGGCGTAGCGCCGGTCGATCCCGCGCGAGCGGAGCTCGGCCAGGTAGATCGGCATTCCCATGAGCAGCAGGTTGGCCATGACTGACAGGATGAGCGAGGGGAACATGACGTCGATGAATCTCACGCCGGGGGCGACCTCGTTGGAAGCGTAGGGGATGCCGATGAAGACGTACATGATCACCGGGAAGGCGAGGGAGAAGAACACGGCGACGGGCTCTCGCAGCAGCAGGACGAGCTCCTGACGGGCCCACACCGCCACCACCCGCCATCCGGGAGCCGGGGCTTGGGGCCGGCTGGACTGGGACCGCCCAGCCTCGGAGGAGCCGGCCGGAGGGGAGCCGGGCACGGACGGTGCCATGGCGGCGTTGGACTGCGGGTGCGCGCGATGCGCCCGCCGGGTCTGCTGTGGTTGCGCGGTCATCGGGCCACCTCCTGATTCGCTTGGGAAACCGCCTCGGCAAAAACGTCCTCCAGCCGGATCGGCCCTTTGAGGAGGTCCTGATAGCGCAGGTCGCCGCGGTCGCGAGCGGCCTCGATCCTGTCGGCCATGGCGGTGACGGTCTGCCTGTCGGCGATGAGGACGCGCGTGTCCCCAGCCTCGACCAGCTCGATGCCGCAGGCCCGGGCCCAAGCGTCCACGGAGGAGTCCACCCCGATCAGTCGCAGCCGCCACCGGCCGCCGGCCAGACCGAGGACGTCATCGACCGTCCCCTGAAGGACCAGACGCCCGCGGTCGAGGACCAGCAGCCGATCCGCGTAGGCCTCGGCCTCGCTCAGGTCGTGGGTGGAGGCCAGGACCGCCACGCCCTCGCCGCGGCGTCGCCGCAGGAACTCCCACAGCTCGGCGCGCGCCACGGGGTCGATGCCGCTGGTCGGCTCGTCGAGGACGAGGGCGTAGGGCCGGCCGATACAGGCCAGGACGACGTCGAGGCGCCTGGCCCACCCGCCTGACAGGGAGCCGACCGTCTGGGCCATGAAGGGACCGAGGCCGAGCTGGGCGACGATCTCGTCGACCGGCCCCGGATCGGCGTACAGGCCGGCAACCCCGCGGACCGCCTCACGCACCTTGAGCCTCTGAGGCAGGCTCGTCTCCTGGAGCTGGACGCCGACGAGGGCGCGCTGCAGGGTGGAGGGGCGCACGGCCTCCCCGTTCACCAGGACCTCGCCCGAGGACGGCAGGCGCAGGGCGGAGATCATCTCCATGGCTGTGGTCTTGCCCGAGCCGTTGGGGCCTACCAGCACCACGATCTCCCCGGGGTTCACCACGAAGGAGACGTCGCTCAGGGCGAGCCCCGAGGCCTTCGGGTAGCGCTTGGCCACGTGACGCCACTCCATGACAGCGACTTCGCGCGGGGGCGCGGTAGCGGCTTCCACGGCAGCTCCTCATTTGCATTCGTCATTGAAAACCAGTTTGTGATTCAAACCTTGAGATCAGGATACGCCCTCTTGTTTGAAATGCAAACCCCTTTGGGTGACAGAACAGCGCGCGGCAGCCTGCGCGGTCCCTCATGGGGCCTCGTCTACTGGGCCAGGCGTTGCTCCATACGGGTGACGGCCCGGGTGACGTCGCGCTCCACGCGGGCCGACGGCGCCGCCCCGCCCTTCCACAGCAGCCCCTCACCGACCGGGCGCACGGCGACGAGGCTCCCCCGGTCGACCAGGAGCGGGCGGAACATGCCGTTGCTCGCCGGGCAGATGAGGCGCTCGCCGGCGTCGTCGGTCAGGCAGGAGCGATCCTTGTAGCCCACGTGCAGCTCGTCGAAGGAGCCCAGGAAGTGCGTGGCCTGCGCGGCGGCGCGGTGGGCGGACAGGAGATCGGGCAGGTCGGCGCGCATGTAGAGCAGGCCGGCCTTCGGAGCCGCCTCGCCGGGGCCGAGCACGCGCAGGCTGCCGCGCGCCCCGCCCTCGGCGAGAGCCCGCACGAGCGGGAGGCGGATCCCGGCCGGTTCCCCGACGCCATCGGGCGAGGCGGCGTCCTGTTCCTGCCCTAGCTCGACGGCGTCCTCTAGGGCGCGGGCGGACTGCGTCTTGGGCAGCGTGGTCCAGCGGGCCAAGTCCTCGGCGCTGACCGGGCCGTGACCGGCCACGTAGCGGTAGGCGATGTGCGCGCAGGCGGCGCGGTGGCCCGCCCCGCCGTAGGCGACGCCTGCGCCGGCGGGCCCGGAGTCGGCGTCGGGCAGGATGCGCGCGTCCATGACGAGGTGCTCGTTGCCGGCCCGCGGCCCCTGAACGAGGATCCCCTCACGCTGGAGTCGCACCAGGAGGTGACGGCGCCGGTAGGAGGAGACGTCCTCGCCGCGGAAGGCCTCCATAAGGCCGGCCTCCTGCCAGGCCGCTAGGAGCACGGCGCGCGTCAGCGGGCCCTGGTCGCCGATGAGGCCCAGGGCCACCTCGGCGGCGCGCTCGCACAGGGCGGAATCGACGCCGTAGTCCGCCTCACTGCGCCGGACCCAGGCGTCGGTGCGGTGCATGAGGGCGGCCCGCAGCCAGTGGTGGTCGGCGGCGGTGGTGATGTGGACGGTGCCCCGCATGGGCCAGGAGCGCACCAGGTCGCCTCGCGCGAAGGCGGCCTCGACGTCGGCCGGGGTGGCGTCCGGGGCGCGCACAAGCAGGGCGTGCGGGACGGCGGAGACCTGCTGACCCTGGATGGCGAGCTGGCGGGCGACTGCCGCGGCGACGTCGGGCGCGGCGGTGGCCGGGATGAGGCCCTGGGAGATGATGCGGGCCAGGCTCACCTCGCGCGGCAGCGGCGCGGAGGACTGGCGGGCGGCGGGCACGGCTGCCTCCCCTCAGAACAGGCGGGAGGTCGGGTCGTCCATGCCGCGCATGGCGTCGTAGTCGAGGGTGACGCAGCGGATGCCGCGGTCCTCGGCCAGGACGCGGGCCTGGGGCTTGATCGTCTGGGCGGCGAAGACGCCCCGGACGGGGGTCAGCAGCGGGTCGCGGTCCAGGAGCTCGAGGTAGCGGGTGAGCTGCTCGACGCCGTCGATCCCGCCGACGCGCTTGATCTCCACTGCCACGGAGCGGCCCTCGGCGTCCTTGGCCATGATGTCGACCGGGCCGATGGCGGTGGGGAACTCGCGGCGCACCAGGCGGTAGCCGGCGCCCAGGACCTCGATCTGCTCGGCCAGGAGCTCCTGGAGGTGGGCCTCGACGCCGTCCTTGGTGAGCCCTGGGTCCACCCCCAGCTCGTGGCTGACGTCGGAGATGGTCTCGAAGACGCGGATGACGAGGCGGTCGTCGGTCTTGGCGGCGCTCACCTCCCAGACCTCGCGCACGCCGTCGGCGGCGGCCTCCTCATCCGGCTCGGTGACCGCGAGGCGGGCCGGGGCGCTCATCCAGTTCAAGGGCTTGTAGGAGCCGCCGTCGGAGTGGACGAGGACCGAGCCGTCGGCCTTCAGCATGAGCACGCGGGTGGCCCGGGGCAGGTGGGCGTCCAGGCGGCCGGAGTAGTCAACGGAGCAGGAGGCAATGACAAGGCGCACCCGTCCACCCTAGCGGGGCCGGGCCCGGGGCGGCGCGACGCCGGGGCCGGCACGCCTGAGCATCGCGTCACCCGCCCGCGGCTTGTCCCTCAGTCGGGTTCTTCCGAACCGGGGTTCAGGGCACCCGCTCGTAGACGGTCTCTTCCAAATCGCGGATCTGCTTCTCCACGCTGTGGGCCAGGGCGGGGTCATCGAGGCGCAGGCCGAGCTCGACGTTGCGCTCCTCGGCGCTGTAGGAGAAGTTGGCGCTGCCCACCAGCAGGAAGCGGTGGTCGATGCTGAGGAACTTGGCGTGACTCGTCACGGCGCGCCCGTCGTCCTCGGGGGCGCGCGTGCGCATGACGACGGCACCGCGCAGCCGCCGGGAAATCTCACCGGTGTCCAGGCGGGAGCCGCCGCCCCGGTAACGGTCCTGCACCCACTGACGTTCTCGCCGGCCCTCGGACCGGTGGAAGGGCCCGTCGGCGGCCTGGGTGTCCAGGTAAAGGCGCACGGACACGCCGGGACGCTGCGCGCGCAGGTCCACCAGGGCCGCCCACAGGGCGGAGGTGGGCTGGAGGTTGTAGGTGGCGCAGACCACCGAGGTGTTGGCGCCGCCGACCAGGGCGAACACATCCGCCGTGAGGGCCCCACCGCCGACCGCCCCGGCCGGGGCGGTCCACACGGGGGTCACGTCCTTGATTCTGGAGGCGGCACCGGCGACGGCGCGCAGGACGGCCACGGAGTGCTCCCGCGCCTGCGGCCCGAGTCCTGCGGCGCCCAGGAGCTCCCGTGCCCGTGGTCTCCTGGGTGCGGGCACGACGACGAGCGCCTGGCTCAGCGTCGCCCCGCCGGCCAGGCGGGCGGCGATACCGTCGGCCTCGCTTCCGGTGAGGAAGGCGCCCAGGGCGCGCAGTGGGCTCAGTGGCTCGGGATCGTCGGCGGGCACCATGAGACTCCCCTACATGCCCCGGTAGTCGGAGAAGAAGGCGAGGTCGCGGTTACTCCCTGTACCGGCGCCCGTCCCACCGTCCGTATCCGGCAGCGGGATGACGAAGCGCCGGTCGAGGAAACGGTTGGCGCGCTCGCAGGAGGTCTCCGAGACCATGGTGCAGCAGTGACAGGCGGCGCCGTGGAGGAAGTCCTCGGGGTCCTGGGGGACGCGTCGGGCACAGACCGGGTCCGAGGAGCAGCGGGCCATGGCGCGCAGGGCCTGGCCCAGGATGTCGGCCAGGCGGCCGGGCTCGGATAAGGAGACCAGCCCACCCAGGGTGCCGTCGGAGTCGGAGGCGGTGGTGGTCAGCAGCATCCCGGCCGCGGCCTCGCGTTGCTCGGTGGCGCGCCAGGCGTAGATGCGCTCGCTGATGGAGGCGGCCCCGTAGCCCGAGGACATCGCCATCTGGCGGATGAGGGCGTGGGCGAGGGTGTGGATGAGCCAGTAGCGCGGCGGGGCGAGGCGCTCGTCGGGGTTGATCTGCTTGGCCGTCTCGGAGAAGCGCCGCTCGAAGTTACGCCGGTGGGCGGCGCGGTGGGCGGCCCACACGGAGCTGGTGAGCACCCTGGCCTCCCAGTGGGCGACGGCGTCCTCGTCGAGCTGGATGAAGATGCCCTCGCCGCGGTCCTCGGTGGCCGGCACCCAGGTGGGGCGGCCGGAGCGGACCAGGGAGACGAGCCGGGCCTCGGAGTCGTCGACTCGGTCGTAGTCGTCCACGCGGGTGAATCCGAGGACGGCGTTGACCTTGCGCAGGCGGTCGACGGCGAGCACTCGGCTCACTCCGGCCGGCACGTCCCCGAGGCTGCGTGGGGAGATGACGAGCCCGCTGTCGCGGTCCTCGTGGTGGTCGCCGGGCGGCTCGGTGAGGAGGTAGTTCCACTCGGGCACGAGGAGGTCCACCGGATCCCAGCTCTCGCGCCGTTTGAGGCGGTCGTCGTCGCTCTCCACGGGGAGGGTCAGGGCCCTCAGGAGTTCGGTGAGTTCGTCATCGTTAAGGTCCAGCAGCCGGACGGCGTCGGCGTCGCCTCGTTTGAGGAGCATGCGGACGAAGGGAAGGTTCTCCCCCACCGATTCGAGGTCGTCGCCCACGGCTCGTCCCAGGGCCGTCAGGCGATCGCGTTTCTGCTCCTCGGGGTCCAGGCGCGGCATGTCGATAATGGACTGGGTGGCGGCGAACCAGAGGTTGGAGGCTCCCACGAGCATGACGCGAGGCTCGGCCTGGCAGCCTGCGTCGGTGAAGATCCCCAGGTGGGGGTGGCGGCCACGGCAGCGCGGGAGCCGCTGGCGCCCCTCCTCCCCCAGGGCCTGGGACATTCCTCGGCGGGCTCCGCAGGCGCGGCAGGAGATGAAGGCGGTGGCGCCCCGCTGGGAGGTGTCGCTCATGGCGAGCTCGGGATGGGCGGCCTTGGGGCAGTGGGCGCCCTCATGGACCCACCAGTCGTAGGGGAACTCATCGAGGTGACCGCTCGGGCAGACGATGAGGTAGCGGGCGGGCACACACGGTGAGCGTCGTCTGCCCCGGCGCCTGGCTGCACCCTTGGCGCCCCTGCGTCCCTGGGCCGCGGCTGCCCGGGCGGGGCGCCCGGGGCAGTCGATGTGCTCGAAGACAGCCTGGTCGGGCCGGAAGGGATGGGTGTTGTGGTAGCCGTTGACGAACCTGCTCAGCGGTGCCAAGAGGTCGCAGCCGGTGCAGCGCATCCACTGGGGGAAGACCCGCGCGGGCACGCCCAGGTCATCGCCGTCGCGGCGCGCACCCGGCCTCGGGGGCTGCCAGGGGAAGCGCCGCAGCTCGCTGACCTGGTGGCCAAGCATGAGCTGGACCGTCTCCAGGAGGCGGGGCGCGTGGACGGTGACGGGGTCGGCGGCGCGGCGCTGCCAGATCCGTTGCCAGTCGTCCAGGCCCGTGGGCATGACCGTGAAGTGGGGCAGGTCGATGATGGCGCCGGGGCCGTAGGTGTAGAGCAGCGTCGTGGGGCGGGCGGAGCCGACCTTGGCGAAGTTCTTCTTGGCCTGGTTCTGGCTGAGGTCGTCGGCGTCGCCGAGGGGGTCGACGCCGATCCCGTCGTCGAGGTCGAGGGCGCCCGAGCCGTCCTGGTCAATGTCCTGGTCCTGGCTCACCGTTCCTCCTGATCCGTCCGGACGTCACTGGTGTCACTGGCCTCGCGGGGCTCCTGGCGTTCCCAGGCGGGGGCGTTGTCGGTCGAGTCGTCGATGAGTCGGGCGGGGTCCGGGGAGACGAGGAGGTTGATCTCGGGCTGGACCTCCCGCATGGAGCCGGCGACGACGAAAGGGGCGTCGTCGGGCCTGGAACCGCGTCTGCCAGCCGACTCGGCCGAGCGCAGGAGTGGGAAGTAGCTGACGTTGTCCGCGCCGCGCTCGTAGACGAGCTCGCCGCTCTTCTTGGCGACCTCCCGCTGGCGCTTCTTCCACTCCCCCACGCGGCCGGCCAGGCGGTCCCGGGCGTACTTGCTCTCCTCCTCGCCGGCGGCCGCGCTGATGCGGATGGAGAGCTTGCCTACGAGCCGGTCGAGGGCCTCGGCCTGCTCGGTGACGCGTCCGGCGTTGTGCTCGGGGTTGAGGCCGCCGCTGCATCCGGCCTGGGTGACTCGGGCGGCGGCCACGAGGGCACCGTCGAGCCCGCGGTCAATGGCGGTGACGGAGAAGGGGGTGACGGTCAACGGTTCGACGCGGGCGTAGAAGGTCTCGTGGAAGTGGCGGAACTGCTCGTAGTGGGCCAGGTCGCGGGGTCGGGCCCAGTTGCCCAGGGTGATGACGAGGCCGGGACGGTTCGCATCCCGGCCCACGCGGGAGGTGGCCTGGATGTACTCGGCGGTGTTCTTGGGCTGGCCGACGACGAGCATGAGGCCGAGGCGGGAGACGTCCACACCCACCTGGAGCATGGAGGTGGCCAGGACGACGTCGTAGGGGTTCGCCGCGGCCTCTCGCCGCTCCACCTTCTTGCTGCCTGCCTGCGCGGCTGCGGCAGCGGCGGCCTTGGCGGTGGTGGAGTCGACGCCCGGGTCGAAGGTGAGCGCCATGCGGTCCAGGGTCGCGGTGATATCGGTGGAGGCGATGCGCGAGGTGAGCTCGCCCAGGTGCAAGGCGCCGAAAGCCGTGCCGCGGCGGCGCGGCAGGCGGGAGTCGCGGCCGGGCTTGGCCAGGCCGGTCTGGATGTCGTCCTGGACGTAGCGGGCCATGCCGGCCAGCTCCCGGGTGGCGGAGAAGTATCCGACGAGCGTCATGTAGGGGTCGGCGGCGGCCCCGAGCCGGTCGAAGAGGAGCTGGGCGCCGGCCATGACGGTCTGGGTGGTCTGGATCTCGGCCGCGGTCAGGCGCACCCCGGTGGTGGACAGGCCCACGTAGAGGCGCCCGGGGTGGGCGTCGTCGACCTCGACGGTGCGGGAGAAGAAGGTGTCGGAGGCATCGAGGACCTGGGGCGGGAAAATGGTGACGTCGCGGCCGTAGAGGCCGCGGACCTGGTCGGCGACGTTGCGGACAGTGGCCGAGGAGGCCACCAGAAGGGGCTGTGCGGGCCGGCCGTCGGGTGCCTTCCAGGCGCACATGGTCTCGACGGCGGTCTCGAACAGGCCGACCGTGGTCCCCAGGGCCCCGGTGATGAGGTGGAGCTCGTCCTGGATGATGAGGTCCGGGGGCCGCAGCCGGGTAGCGGGGCGGATCGTGGCCACCGGCAGCTCCCCCTTTGCCTGGTGACGCCCGTTCTCGCCGAGCGTGCAGCCGGTGAAGTCGTGGGTGGAGTCGTGACCGGGGTGGGGGACGTAGCCGTGGCGCTCGCAGCGGCGGGCGACGTGCCCGAACAGCGTGGCGGCGTGGCCCTCGCGGGCGAGGCGAGCGAGTTTGTCTACGGTGGCGATGACGAAGGCCGGAGCGAGCCGGTAGATCTCCTCGTCGGTGGTCAGGACCGGCAGGCCGTCGGGCACGTTGCCGTCGCCCTCGGAGAAGGGGCACTCGCCGAGCTCGTCGGAGCAGCGCAGGATGACGCGATCAGTGCTCCCGGCAGCGGGGCCGATCTTGACGTCGCCCGGGGTGAGGGTGCGGCCGCACCAGGGGCAGTGGCCGAGCTGGAGGGCGGAGAAGCGGTGCCCGGCCCCGCTGCCGCCCTGGTCGTTCAGCCGTTTGAGCTCCTCCTCGGCCTCGCTCACCCGCTTGGGGGACACGGCGGTGCCGACCCACAGGCCGATACGGAAGGGCTCCTCACCCCAGGTGGTGGGATCCTCGCGGCGGGCGAGCTCGGCGGCGCATACGAGGGTGGTGGCGCGCTGGAACTGTTGGGAGGTGAGCAGGCGCAGGGTGTAGCGCATGAGGACGGTGACGCCGGAGCGCCCGTCGATGGGTCCGTCGGGGGTCTCGAGGAGTCCCTGGCGGCGGCGGATGGCGAAGGCGTAGGCGGCCAGTCCCAGGTAGGCCTCGGTCTTGCCTCCACCGGTGGGAAAGAAGAGGAGCTGGGCGGCGGCCAGGTCGCCGGAGCGGCGCGGCAGGGCGGGATCGGTGAGGGCCGGCAGCTGCATGAGGATGAAGGCGAGCTGGAAGACGCGCCAGTGGTGGGGGTGGCCGCCGGCCAGGACGCGGGCCTCAGCCTCCTCGACGCTGAGGCCGGAGTCGACGGCGCGTGCGGCGGCGATCTGGGAGTGGACGCGCTGGTCGGCCATGACCCGGTTCATGAAGGCGAAGCAGCGACGGGCCTCGGGGTCGGTCAGAAGGTGGTCAATGCCCTCGGTGAGCTGGTCGCGGACCTGGAGGGCCTCAGCGAGAGCCTCGGCGCCGGTGTCCCGCAGGTGCTCCGGCAGGGCGGCGACGGCGGCCTCCTGCTCCCCCAGCCAGGCCGTGTAGGCCTCCACGATGGGTTCCAGGGCGGAACGGAGCTGGGCGGTGTTCTGGGACTCGGCCGCGGTGGCCAGGGTGCGCATATTGAGCTCGGCTGCCGGGACGGGAGTGGCCGCGGTCTGGGGCGTCTCCACAGTGGGCATCCAGGTAGTGCGGACCTGGAAGGCGCGGCGGGGTGCACTCTCGCCGGGCAGGGTCTTCCGCACGCTCCAGTCGACCGAGCAGGTGCGTCCGACGGCGAACTCGAGGCGGTCGCGGTACTGGAGCTCGAGGCGGGCCTCCTCCGGGTCGGAGGCCGGCTGCGCGCCGGGAGCCGGCGGGAGGAGGGGATCGTGGACGGGGAGGAAGACATCCCGGTTGTCCGCATCCACATGGATCTGGGTCTGGAACATCCAGGCATGGACAGGAATGCGGCGGGGTGTCTCCTGGTCGTTGCACAGGGCGAGCTCGATGAGGTAGCGGCCACCCGGCCCGCCGGCCGGTGAGGTGTCCAGGTAGGAGTCGACGCGCAGGGTGACATCGTCCTCGAGCACGTAGTCCTGGGTGCAGCCCGGGGTGAGGTCGGCCAGACGCAGAGGAAGGCTGTGGTGATGCGGGATGCGCCGGTAGCGAGTGATATGAGAATCCCGGCTACTGGCCGGATCGGAGGAGGGAGCAGGAACCTCTGGGTCATCGCGGCCGGTGGACTCATAGGTGCCCCAGCTGACGTGGATGGAAATGGACTCCAGCTCGGTGGGGTCGGCGGGGACCTGGAAGCGCAGCCCCATGGAGGCCGGGATCATGAGGCCGCGGCGCACGGGTTCATCATCGGTGTCCTCGCCGGGGTCCTCCTCGGCGGTGGCGTTGGTCATCTCCTCCTCGACGCCGGTGACGGGGGCGCCGGTGGAGGCCGCGGCCTCGAGGTCGTCGGCGGCGCCGGTCAGGCGGGTGGGGGCGATGCGGCCCAGGAGGTAGCGATCATCGGGTGGGGTGGTGAGGACCTCGGTGTCGCCTTCGGCGGGGCCAATGAGCTCGCGCTTCAGGACCTCGACGAGTCCGGCCCGAGCAGAGGCCGAAGTGTCGCCGAGCTTCTCGTCGAAGACGTAGGCGGTGCCGTCGTGGGAGTGGCCCGCAACCGACGGTTTAGTGGAGGGCGTGTCCGCCGAGGGCGCGGTGTTAGATGTCAAGGGTCGCCTCCTGGGCCTGGACGGTGTTGGCGGGCTTGCGGCCGCGCCGGGAGCGGGGACCGCCGGTGGACTGGCCGGAGGCCGCCGCCGCAGCGGCCTCCGCGGCGGCGCGGCGGTGGTTCTCCTCCAGGAGCCGGTCGAGGATCTCCATGCGGGTGGCCGGGGGCACGGTCCAGCGGGTCATCTTTCGATAGGTGTGGAAGCCGTGGGTGAGGTCGAGGTCCTCCCAGCCGTAGGCGGCGGCGACGGCGGCATCGAGCTCCACGTGGATGGCGCGCATGCGGTCCAC
>CAUVMS010000075.1:0-13002 GCA_963552815.1 uncultured Actinomyces sp.
TTTTTTTTAATGATTGGGCGACCACGGATATCTTCACCGTTTGTGACTCTATTTGGCTCCACGACGCTCTTCGGAGCTCCCCGCCGCGCACCCGCCGGGGCCCCGTGCGCACCCGCGCCCAGGGCACCTCCACCCTCGTCCTGGACCGGGAGGACATCGACATCTCCGACGTCGGCGGCGTCACCGACCCCGGGCAGGCCGAGGCCATCGCCCACGCCCTGCGCGCCCTGCTGGAGCAGCGCTTCGACGGGGCCTCCCCGCTGCGCGAGTGCCTGGACGACCTCGAGGCCCTGCTCGACGACGAGGGCCTGGACGCCCTCACCGACGAGCGCGAGCGGCCCGCCTTCCTCGTGCGCCCCCGGATGGTCGACGTCGGCGCGGCCGTCAGCCGCTACCGCAAGCTCGAGCTGGCCGGCCGGTCTGGCGAGGACTGAGCGGCAGCGCGACGCGGCTGCCCGTCCGGCCTTCCTCCCGCACGGCCGGCCTCCCACTCACACTTCGACCAAAACTTCACAAACGACGCGGCTCCGGGTCGTTTCTGAAGAATCGGTCGAAGTGATCCGCGGTGCCGGTGTCCACAACGGCACCGTCGGCCCCCTGTTTCCACAGGACGGCAAGCGCGCCGGGTGAGTGCCGGGGCATTGCGGGCAGCATGGGCGCATGACCACCGCGATCTCCTCCCCGCCCTTGCTCGACGGCGGGGCCCTGCGCCCGCTCCTGTGGAACGAGACCGGCCTCGACGGCGCCGCGTGCGCGCGCCCGGACCTCAGCCACGACTGGCTGCGGGTCGCCGCGGGCGTCTACGCGCCCCGCTCGGCCTGGCAGGAGGCTCCGTGGATGGAACGCTATGAGCTGCTGCTCGAGGCGGCGCACCGGAAGTACGGTGAGGACCTGGTGCTGGCGGGCGCTTCCGCCGTCGCCGCCTACGGGCTGCCGCTGGTGGGGACGGTCCTGCGCAGGGCGGAGGTTGTGGATGGGCGCCCCGGGCGGGTGCGGACCTCCTTGCTGCGGCGCCACCTCCGGCGCCTGGGCACTGAGGTCGTCAGGGTGGGCGCGCATCTCGCCGTCGCGCTGCCGGACTCACTCATTGACCTGGCTCGGTGGAGCGGCCTCATGGCGGGAGTCGTTGCCATGGATGCGGCCCTGCACAACGGGCTATGCTCCGCAGACGCCATGGAGGAGGCTCTGGAGCGTCTGCCTGCGACGGCGCGTGGTGGCCCCCGCGCTCGGCAGGCCGTGCGCCTGGCCGACGGCCGATCCGAGTCACCGGGCGAGTCCATGTCCCGCGTGCGCATGTGGGAGCACCGTCTTCCCAAGCCGGAGCTGCAGGTGAGTGTGCGAATCGGGCAGGAGCTCTACATCCTGGACTACTACTGGCCAGACCATGAGGTGGCCGGGGAGTTCGACGGCCGAGTCAAGTACCGGTCGGCCTCCTTCGGTCAGGACCCGGAGGATGTCGTGTGGCGTGAGAAGCTCCGGGAGGACGCGCTGCGGGCCTCGGGTCTGATGGTGGCCCGCTGGACGTGGGGGCAGGCCTGGGCCGACGCCGGGGCTCAGATGCTGCGGCGACTGGCCGCCGCCGGGGTCCGGCCCACCGGCCGACGATGGTGAGCCCCTCCCTCACTTCGACCAAAACTTCAGAATCGACCCGGAGCCGCGTCGATTGTGAAGTTTCTGTCGAAGTGAGTGAGCCGGAGGTGGCTGCCCGGCTCGCGCTAGGCGGCTGAACCGGCCCGGTATGTGCTGCGGTACTCGCTGGTGCGCGTGTGAATGAGACGAGGGATCGAGATGGTCTTGTCGAACAGGCCATCGCGGTAGCCGGACTGGAGTCCGAACAGCACCATGAGGCGCAGCGCCAGGGGGTTGGTCGTCGGGGCCATGCGCCGCAGCGTCGAGTCGGGCATCTTGCGCAGGATGCTGACGATCTTGCCGGCGTCGCGCCAGGTGGCCCGCACCGGGGGCACGTTGAGGCGATCGAGGGCCTCGACCTCGCGCAGGAAGAAGTCGGCGCCCTCCCGCTCGGCCGCGCGCCACCAGTCAGCGCGGTAAGTGGTCTCGAGCTGCTCGACGGCGTCGCACAGGGCGTCGTAGTCCACGCCGACGACCTCCATGCGCAGCTCCTCGGCCCGGATCCGCTCCAGGGTGGCGTGCGCCAGCGGCAGGATGGCCCGGGCGACGTCGTCGACGGCGTTGTTGCGGGTGAGGCGGTCGGCCTCCGGCAGGGGCTTGCCGTCACGCGGCAGGCGCGCGTCGACCTCCTCCAGATGCGCGATGGAGGTGCGCAGGTCGCTGGTGAGGCGGGCGATGGAGCGCGGGACTCCCAGGGCGATGAGCAGCTCGGTCGCGGCGTGCCACTGGAAGTCGGTGTCCTCGGCCCAGTGGGTTTCCGGCTCGGTCCCCTTCGGTGTCTGGTCCGGGGACTGGGTGCTGGTCTGTTGGCTGCTCATCGGGGTTGAGCCTCCTGTGGTGCGCAGGGAAACGGGTCAGGCGGCCGCGAGCGCTCACAGCTGGGAGTGTGGACCGGCGGCCGGTGGCGAGCATCTCAAACCAATGTGTGAAAACCCTGGTGGTTTAACCTTGAAAGGCTGGAGTGGATAGGTGGGGAACAACAGTGGTGGAGGATTTCAAGACGCCTCACTGATGACTGTGTTCACCGTTGGGGACGTACCTGTACCGTGAGGACTGCGTTTTATCAAGGGCTATGAGGTCAGTGCTCAGCGGTCTATGAGAAAACGCAGTCCTCGTGAGGGAAGTACGTCCTCGGTCGGTCCTAGCTCATCCCGCCGCGGGCCCGCCGGGATCGACACCAATCCTTGTTCCAGAGGTGTGCCTTTGGGCGGCTAGTGGGCCCGCCTCATCGTCGGCATGGAAGCGCAGCGACTGGCGTTGTGCCTTTGGGCAGCTAGTGGGCCATCGCCTCAGGACGGCGCCTTTTCAGGACGGCGCCTCTCCGGGGGCCAGGACGTCGGTCTGGGCGGGCAGGTCCGTGATGCCGACCGGGCAGGTCACCCCGTTGGGGCCGTGGTTGCAGTAGCCGTCCGGGTTCTTGTGCAGGTAGGCCTGGTGGTAGTCCTCAGCCAGGTAGAAGGGGCCGCCGAACTGATCCGGCGCGTCCGCGGCGTCCTCAATGGTGGTTACGCAGGTGTCCAGGCCCAGGCGGGTCAGCTCGCTCTGGAAGGCCTGGCGGATCCGCGTGGCCGCCTCGTTCTGGGCGGGCGTCGTCGTCCACACCGCCGAGCGGTACTGGGTGCCGACGTCGTTGCCGTGGCGGTTGAGGTGCGTGGAGTCGTGGTTCTCCCAGAAGGTTCGCAGCAGGGACTCCCCGCCCTCGCCGCACACGGCCGGGTCATAGACGACGCGCACCGTCTCGGCGTGACCGGTCGCCCCGGTGCACACCTCCTGGTACGTGGGGTTGGGCGTCTGGCCGCCCATGTAGCCGACCGACGTCGAGACGACGCCGTCCTGGCGCCACAGGATCCGCTCCACGCCCCAGAAGCAGCCGCCCGCCAGATAGATGACCCGACTGCCTTCGGGCCACGGTCCGTCCAGGGGAGTCCCCAGCACCGGGTGGTCTCCGGGGACGGGCAGAACCGGCATCTCGCGGACGGCCGGCGCCGATCCGCTGAGCGAGTGACGAAGGGCGTTGAACATGAGGACACGGTACTGCGCCCGTCCCCGCTTCCCGCCCGCGCTTCACTGACCGCGAGGAATCGGAGGAGTGATGCGTCGAGCCGGGCATTTCTCGCGGTGCCCAACAGAAATTCTGTGGGGCTACGCGAAAGATGCCCGGCTCGGCGGAAAAGGGGGTCAGACCCGCTCGACCTTGACGATCTCGGCCTTGATCTCCCGGCCGGTCGGGGCCTCGTAGGAGACGGTGTCGCCCGCGCGGTGCCCCATGAGGGCCTGGCCCAGCGGGGCGTCGGGAGAGAAGACCTTGACGCCGTCGGGCACGTCCTCGGTGATCTCCTGACCGCCCAGGGCGAAGACCTGATCCTTGCCGGCCACCTTCGCGGTGACGATCGTGCCGGCCGAGACCGAGCCGTCGTCGGCCGCCTCGCCGATCTGGGCGTTCTCCAGGGTCTCCTCCAGCTGGATGATGCGCGCCTCGTTGAGCCCCGCCTCCTCGCGGGCCGCGTGGTAGCCGGCGTTCTCTCTCAGGTCACCCTCCTGACGGGCCGCCTCCACGCGCTGGGCGATCTCCTTGCGCTCGGTCGTCTTGCGGTGCTCGAGCTCGGCGGACAGGCGGTCGTAGGCCTCCTGTGTGAGCCAGGTGCCCTGTGACTGCTCGGACATGGGTCCTCCTTGGATGACTGGTACTGGTCGCTCGGCGGCCTGCGGAGCCACCTTGCGACGACGACACCCGGCGGCTCCTCGTAGGGCCAACCGGGTTTGAAGCGCGATTCTACGCCGAGGCCTGGAAGAACACTGAGTAGTTGACGGTAGGTGTTGAAATGTTGAGGGTCTGTGATCGCGGCCCGAGGTGGATGAAACGGCGCCGGCCTGCCCGATCGGCGTCGTACGCCGCCATCAGGAAGACTGGTAGGAAAAATAGACTGCCCGACGGCGTGTCGGCGTGCCGCGACCTGACGGCCCGCCTAGCTCAGGACCGCCAGGAAACAGGCCACGCAGTGGCAGGCCCACGCGGCCACGGTGCACACGTGGAAGATCTCGTGGAAGCCGAACCATCGCGGCGAGGGGTCGGGCGTCTTGCGGGCGTAGACGACGGCGCCCAGCGTGTAGGTCACGCCGCCGGCCACCAGCAGCCAGACGATCGCGGGGCCGCCCGCCGTCCAGAACTGCGGCAGGAACCAGACCGCCACCCAGCCCAGGATGATGTAGAGGGCGGTGGTGAACCAGCGCGGCGCGTTCATCCACAACAGGTTCGTGGCCGTACCGATCGCGGCGCCGGCCCACACGATGCCCAGGACCAGGGCGGCCGTGCGCGTGGGCAGCAGCGCCACCGACAGAGGCGTGTAGGTGCCGGCGATGAGCAGGTAGATGTTCGCGTGGTCGATCCGCCGCAGCGTGGCCGCGACCCTCGTGGGCCAGCGGCCCGTGCCGATGTGGTAGGCGCCGGAGTTCGCGAACAGCAGCAGCGAGCACGTCAGGTAGATGGCACAGGCCCACGTCAGGCCCGCCGTCGGCGCCAGGACGGTCAGCACGATGCAGGCGGCCAGGGCCAGGGGGGCCGTCCCAGCGTGGATCCACCCGCGCAACCTGGGCTTGACGGCGTTGATGACGCTCTTGGCGCCCGTGGACGCGCTGCGGCGCGGGGCCGGCGGCGTCGATGACGATGTCGGTGACATGGCGTGAGCGTCCTTCTGGGGTGCGCGAGCCGGGCTGGGACCGACTCATACCTTACGGATGCGTAGGTTACGCCAACGTAGGTTACTTGGCGCGACTATGTCGACAGAGTGTGACTCGGGCTGCATCCGGCCTGTCCGTGCTGCTCCGGCGGCGTTCCGCTGTGCCCGGCTCGCTCGGGAGCCGGGCCGGCCACGTCGTTCCACGGACCGATCCGTGGGCAGGGGCCTTCGGGGCGGCCGAATGTCCATAGGTGTCTCCGTTATGCCCCAGCAACCCTGGGCGAACCTGACAGCCGGATTTGGCCTGGCTGTTATCCGACTCGCTCAGCGCAGGTCCGATGGTGCGCGATACCGTTGGATATGGCCCCGCGCCGTCGGGTCCCCGTCCCCATCAAGTCCACCGAGGAATCCCTGAGGAACCGGCATGGCAGGCAACAATATCCTCTACGACCTCTACGAGCGCCGGCTGGCTGCGCGCATCAACCCGGCCACGGTGCCGCACCACGTGGGGGTCATCCTCGACGGCAACCGGCGCTGGGCCAAGTCCATGGGGTTCGGGGCGGCTCAGGGTCACAAGCGCGGGGCGGACAAGATCGAGGAGTTCCTCGGCTGGGCCGAGCAGACGGGGGTCGAGGTCGTCACCCTGTGGCTGCTGAGCACCGATAACCTCGCCCGGGACCCCGCCGAGCTCTCGCCGCTGCTGGACATCATCGCCCACGCTGTCGACGAGCTCGCCGAGACCGGCCGCTGGAACCTGCGGCTCGTCGGCGCCGTCGACCTCCTGCCCGAACCGCTTGCCGAGCGCCTGCGCGCCGCCGTCGCGAAGTCCAGGCCCGAGGTCGCCGAGGCGGGCGAGGGCGCCGGGAAGGCCGCGGGGGAGGACCGGCGCATGCAGGTGAACATCGCCGTCGGCTACGGGGGCCGCCAGGAGATCGCCGACGCCGTGCGCGAGCTCCTGCGCGAGCGGGCCGCCGCCGGGGCGAGCCTGGAGGACGTCGCCGCCTCGCTGCGTGAGGAGGACATCACCGAGCACCTCTACACCAAGGGCCAGCCCGACCCCGACCTGGTCATCCGGACCTCGGGCGAGCAGCGGCTCTCCGGATTCCTCCTGTGGCAGTCGGTGCACTCCGAGTACTACTTCTGTGAGGTCAACTGGCCGGCCTTCCGGCGCGTGGACTTCCTGCGGGCGCTGCGCGACTTCGCCAGCCGGGAGCGCCGTCTGGGCAGGTAGCCGGGCCGGCCGCCGTCTGCGCCGGGTGCGCTGCGGTGTAACCGCGAAGGGGCGGCGCGTGAAGGAGCTGCAGCAGGGCGGGTGACAATACGGGAGTGATGAGCGGTGATTCCCGCCCACCCCGCGACCTGGGCAGCAGCGCAGGTATGAGCGGTGTGGGCAGCGCGGTGGCGGGCAGGGTCCCGGCACCGCTGGTCTTCGTCGTCTCCTCCTTCTCCCAGTACCTCGGTGCGGGCCTGGCCGTCTCCCTGTTCTCGCTCATGCCCTCGACGACGGTGGCCTGGTGGCGCCTGGTGGTGGGCGCCACCGTGCTCATGGCGCTCCGACGCCCCTGGCGCCGGAGCTGGACGCGCAAGGCGCTGGTGCTGGCCGCCGCCTTCGGGACGGCCACGGCCACCATGAATGTCATCTTCTACGCGGCGATCTCACTGCTTCCGCTGGGGACGGTCGTCTCCCTGGAGTTCCTCGGGCCGGTCGTCGTCGCCGCCATCACCGGGCGCGGGTGGCGGCCGCGCTGCGCCGCGGTGCTGGCGCTGCTGGGAGTCGTGTCCATCTCCGGGCTCGGCGTCGATCTGGGTGAGCCGGGTCAGAGGACGGGGGTCGTGCTCGCGCTGGCGGCCGGCGTGGCCTGGGCCGGCTACATCCTTCTGGGGCGACGTGTGGCCTCGGCCGGGGCCGGGATCGACTCGCTCGCCGTGGGCATGGTGTTCGGTGCGCTGGTCTACGCTCCCTTCGCCGTCGGCACGGCTGCCGATGCCCTGACGTCGGTAAGGTCGACGGCGATGGCGCTGGGAGTCGGGCTGCTGTCGACCGCGGTGCCCTACGGGCTCGATCAGGTGGTGCTCAAACGGCTGGGGACAGATACCTTCGCGCTCCTGTCCTCGCTCATGCCGGCGACGTCGATGCTGGTGGGAGTGGCGGTGCTGGGCCAGCTGCCCAGCGGCTGGGAGGTCACCGGGCTCGTGCTGGTCTCGGTGGCCGTGGCCCTGGCCAGCGCGGACGGCCGCGCGCCGCGCCCGCGGCGCCCAGAGTGCCGCAGCGGCACGTAGATCGCCCGAGTGCGGGTGCGCCCATCATGTGACGCACCCGCATGTATCAGAACGTGTCAGTCCACGGGGCGATACACCCATGTCCTGGGCCGCCGCCACGGCCAGGGCCCCGATGGTGGCGGGCTGGTTGACCACCACCAGCACCTGTCCTTATCTTATAGGCGCTGGTAGACCACACGCAGCCGGTCCTCGTCGTTGGGTAGGGCGATGTCGAGGACCTTCCGCCCATCCCGGCTCAGGGTCGTGGCCCAGTGGTCCGTCTTGCCGACGCCCGGTGCCGATGAAGACCTCGATGTCCTCGATATCCATCTCTCCTGCCGCCTCTCGCTGCATGGGTGCAGGGCCAACCGGTGGGCGATCGGTCCCGCACCCACGCCTGCGTTAGACCTGTGCCGTTTTGCGGTGAGACGTTCCCCTTATCAGCGGTCACCAGCGCCCGGCTGCCACGGGTGACTCTTGCCCCCGGGATCATTGGAAGACAGGGGCAAGACAACCGTGCCCACAGCGCCTGGCCCAGCCCCGGGTCACCCGGGACCACCAACAAGGTGACGGGGCGGAGTCAGCTCTTCTGGCGCATGATGAATCCGTGCATTCCAGGGACTGTGAATGCAACAATGCCGTGATCTGGTGCGTAAATTAGTCCCTTGTGAATGAGTTTTGCGCGAGTCGGTCCGCAGCCGTTAATACTTTTTCCGAGTCGAACAGCCACTTCTCCTGATCCGATGCCGGTGTCGCCTTGTGGGCACATCGCCTTGAGATAGCGTTTCTCGGCCACTGTTGTCTGGTCCCAGCGCGCTCGGAAAAAACCGTTATCGAGTTGGTTCTGGCCGGATGCCACACCAATTTTTGCGTCAACGAGTGTAATGCTTGATCCTGATGCCGCGTTCCAGGATTCCTGACCGAACTGTTGAATGAAGTACGGGTAGTGTCCCGATGCGTCAATCACGTACTGCAGGGCGTCATCCTGCCAGGAGGCTCCTGCTTTTTCTGCGGGTTGGGTGAGGGCCTTCTTGGCTGCCAGTGTGTCGAGATTCTCCACCTTTACGTACTGGAATCGTTCGGAATAGGACTTTGCTTCGGCGAGTGTCTGCGGGAGGGTGGGGAGGCCTGCTAGGGCGAAAGTAACCGGCTGGCCATCCTGTGCGGCGGCTTGAGCTACGACGGCCAATGTCGTTAACTCGTTGATGTCTAGGTCCTGGGCTTCGTCGATGAGTATTGCCAGTCCTATTCCCTCTTCTGAGGCGGCCTGGGAGATGTCTTTGATGATCTTCTTCAGGTCTGTTTCGAGGACGCCGCTGTCTGCGCCGCCTCCCGGGACGTCGCTCAGGTCGATTCCGAATGACCATGTTCCTGCGGAGTCGTATGATGCTTTGAAAGAGAGGGCTGTCTTGAGGGCCTTGCGCAGGAGTCGTCCTGCGGATGGGCGTGCGATGTCGCTCAGTGGTCCGTAGAGGCCTTCTCCGATCATCTCGCGAAGACTGCGATTAGAGCCGGCTTCGATCTGTACGGTGAACCAATCTCTGGCTTCGGCGTCGTGGCGAAGTCGTGTGAGTAGGACGGTTTTACCTACGCCTCGAAGTCCGTAGAGGATGAGGGGCTGGTCGGTGATGCCGCGTTCGGCGCGCTGGAGGTTGATCGACCAGGTACGGATGACGTCGTCGCGTCCTACCAGCGCGTTCGGGCGCCGCCCGGCGCCAGGAACATAGGGATTGAGGACGGGGTCCATGAGGTGCTCCCTGTTGCCGATGTGTAGGAAAGTCTACGCTAGTGTAGCGCATCGCTATACGGCGTTATACACCGATACACTTTGCTACATGTTGTTGCATCTGGCGGGGGCGCTCCGGCGCGCATGTGAGCAGCGTCCTTGGGATGTGACGGATACTCGGGCAGGATGACTCCCTGGTCCGGGCGCCGCCCGGCCTGGCTGGTGCCCCGGTCCCGGCGCGCGTCGCATGAGTCGACGCCCTGCGCCGTCGAGCCGCGAACGCCGGCACCTCACGCACCGACGCGCACGCTGCCAGCGATCTGCGCGCGGCGTGCTCCCGGTCCCAACCGACAGGACCCTCGTGGCCGCACACCGCACCTCCGCCTCCCACCGCTTCGCCTCCGGAAGGACCCCGGCCGCCGGGGAGGCCACCTTTACCTCCCTCGGCGTGGACTCCGACCTGACCGCCGACCTCGACTCGCGCGGCTTCACCGCTCCCTTCCCCATCCAGGCCGCCACCCTGCCCGACACCCTCGCCGGGCGTGATGTGCTCGGCCGTGGCCGCACCGGCTCGGGAAAGACCCTCGCCTTCAGTCTCCCGCTGGTCCAGCGTCTGGCCCAGCAGGACAAGGCCCGCCCCGGCCACCCCATCGGCCTGGTCCTGGCTCCCACTCGTGAGCTCGCCCTCCAGATCGCCGAGGTCATCGAGCCCCTGGCCCGCGTCGTCGACATGGACGTGACCACCATCTTCGGCGGGGTCTCCGCCAAGCCCCAGGAGAAGGCGCTCAAGGCGGGGGTCGACGTCGTCGTCGCCTGCCCCGGCCGGCTCCTGGACCTCATGGGGCAGGGCCTCCTCAGCCTCGACGAGGTTGAGATCACCGTCCTGGACGAGGCCGACCACATGGCCGACCTTGGCTTCCTGCCGGGCGTCCGCCGCATCCTGCGCGCCACCCCGCAGCGCGGCCAGCGCCTGCTGTTCTCCGCCACCCTGGACAACGGCGTGGACACGCTGGTCAAGGAGTTCCTCCACGACCCGCTCCACCACTCCGTGGACCCCTCGACCTCGCCCGTGGACGCCATGACCCACCGCGTGTGGATGGTGGCGGACAAGACCGCCAAGGACGGCGTCGTGCGCCGCCTGGCCTCCGGGGAGGGCCAGCGCATCCTGTTCACCCGCACCAAGCACCTCGCCCGGCGCCTGGCCCGCAAGCTCGTCCAGGCAGGCATCCCCGCCGTCGAGCTGCAGGGCAACATGAGCCAGAACGCGCGCGAACGCGCCATGAAGGCCTTTTCCACCGGGCAGGTCCATGTCATGGTCGCCACCGATATCGCCGCCCGCGGCATCGACGTCTCCGGCGTCGAGCTCGTCGTCCACGTCGACCCGCCCGCCGAGCACAAGGCCTATCTGCACCGCTCCGGGCGCACCGCCCGCGCCGGGGCTGCCGGGAGCGTCATCACCCTCGTCCTTCCCGAGCAGGGCCACGACGTCCAGGTCCTGCTCCGAAAGGCCCGGATCCGCGCGGACATCGAGCGCATCCGGCCCGACGACGACGCCGTAGCCGTCCTCGTGGGGAAGGTCGCCGACGTCGTCGAGCTCGAGGACATGCCCGAGGGCGTGGCCGTCAAGGGTGGTAGCCCCAGCGGGCGAGCTTCCACCGGGCGGCCGGGCCACGGTGAGCCGGGGCGTGACCGGCCCGGCCGTGGCGGTCGTGGCCGCGGGGCCAAGCGACGCGGCAGCAGCGGCGGGCGGGGCGCCGGCCACCCTGCCGGCCACTGCGCCGGTCAGGAAAGTGGAGCCAGGCAGGGCGGTCATGGAGGCCGCGGTGGACGCAGCGGGCGCAGAACTGGCTCCCAGCGGGGCGGCGGCTCGCGCTCGGGCCAGTCGCGTCGAGGGCGCGCCTCCGGCGGGCAGGGCCGACAGGGATGAGCTGACGCAGCGGATTGGGAATCAAACCGTTCCGGGGCGGGTTCCCGTCACCGAGGGGGATGCGGAGGCCGGCTCTCGTCGGCTCCGCAGTCTCACTGGGAGAGAGGGTGTGAGGAGCTCTCACCGCGTCCCGGCGACGATCGCTGGGATCATCGACATGCCACCCGCCTCTGAAGGAGAACCCAATATGTTCAGCATCATAGGATTCGTGTGGACAATCGTCATCGGTGCCATTATCGGTGCTCTGGCCCGGCTGCTCCTGAGAGAACAGCAGAACATCTCGCTGTTGTGGACCACCGTGCTGGGAATCGTCGGGGCCTTCATCGGCGACTCCGCGGCCAGGTCTCTCGGCGTCGCTGTGACGCCGGGTATTGACTGGATCAGGTGGGGACTGTCGATCGTTGCGGCCATGATCGCGATCTCTATCTACGTTCGCCTCACGGGGAAGAAGTAGGCGCAGTGCCCCTTCCGCCGGCTGCCGCCGGCGCGGGAGCGGGGCCAGACCCGCTGCACGACCAGGACACGCGCCCCGCCGGCTGCCATCGGCGCAGGAGTGGGGCGGCTGCGTGAGCAAGATCGCTTCTGGCTCCGCCGAGCTCCTGGCGCGCGGGAGCGGGGTGGCGGTACTACGTTTGAATGGCTGACACCGATCGGGAAGGTGGAGGGAGTACGTGGCGGCACACCTTTCGCGACGCGCTCTGACCGGTGCCCTGACCGCCCTCATTCTGGCTGGGTGCGCACCCCAGAGGCCGCAGCATCCGGCCGCACGTACCAGCCCGCCGCCGCACCCGCGCTCACGAGGGGCGAGCGCTGCCCCGAGCCTGCGGCGGGCGGCGGGAGACCTGTCCGCCCCCGTAGCCTTCTCCTACACCGACTCCGGCGACGAAACCTCTGACTGCATCTTCTACGCGGCCGGGGATGCGCCGGTCGGACTGGTCGTCTACCTCGACGGTGACGGGCATCCATTCCACAACCAGGGCGGCCAGAACTCGGCCGAACGATCCGGAGGCGGTCTGGCCGGTGACGGGGGAGTAGCCGAGGCGGCGGGCGCTCGCGGGTACGACGTCGTCTCGGTGCGCTCTCCCGGCGACGAGGGGATCTGGTGGGTGGGCGACCAGGACGGGAAGGTCCGGTACCTGGAGGAGGCGCTCGACTACGTGGCGGTCGAGTGCGGGGCCAACACGGAGCGGGTCTGGCTCGTGGGGTACTCCGGCGGGTCAGAGTTCATCAGCCAGTGGTTCTTCCCCGCCTACGCCGAGCGCATGGCGGGCGGGGGCTTCATCCTCTTCGGCGGCGGTGACGCGCCCGAAGAGGAAGGGACGGCGGCCTTCTCCTCAGGCGCCAAGGAACGGCTTTCGCTGAACTGGGTGACTGGGACGCGCGACGTGCCCAGCAACAGCGTCGACAGATTCGACGGCATCGGGCACGCCAGGAACAGCCTGAACTACTACCGCGCGGCGGGCTTCCGCCACACCTGGAGCGAGTCGCCCGACGACGACCACGACAGCATCACTGAGCAGTTCGGCCGCTACGTGGGCCGCGTGCTCGACAATGCCGCAAGCGGGAAATGACCAAGCTGCCTCGGAGGTTGGATAGTGAGTCTCCAGAGCAGCCTGCGAAACGTAAGGTGCGGTCGTGAGAGCCGGATATGTCGTTGTGGCTGCGTGACCTGCCCTCACATCCGGCCACCTGGGCTGGTGCCGATTGAGCCCTGCTCAACACGAGTACCGTCTTTCCCGGTGCTGGCCAGGGTGTCCACCTCACGTGGATCGACGCCATCTGAC
>CAUVMS010000076.1:0-12749 GCA_963552815.1 uncultured Actinomyces sp.
CAGGTCGAGGATCTCGTCGGCGTGGTAGCCGGCCAGGGCCACCTCGGAGGTGCCGATGAGGTAGAGATCGTCGGCGGGCAGGTAGTAGATCTCGTCGCTGTGGGCGCCCAGGAACCCGGTACCGCCCATGACCTGCGGGGTCACGAGCGTGGGGGTGGTCATCGGGGTGAAGCCGTGGGCGACGGCGGCATCCAGGGCGGCCGTCATGAGGGCCAGCTCCAGGCGCATGCCCCAGCCCTTGAGGTAGTAGAAGCGGGCGCCGGAGACCTTGGCGCCGCGGCGGGTGTCGATGATGTCCAGGCCCTCACCGATCGCCAGATGGTCTGCGGGCTCGAAGCCCTCGGCGGCGAAGTCGCGGGGCTCTCCGCCCTCGTGGCGCAGGACGACGTAGTCCTCCTCGCCTCCCGACGGCGCCCCCTCAATGAGGTTGGCGAACTGTCGCGCCAGGGTGTCGAGCTCTGCGGCGGCGGCCGAGGAGGCGGCCTCGGCCGCCTTGACCTGCTCGGCCAGCTCCTTGGCACTGGCGAGGATCGCCGGGCGCTCCTCCGGCGAGGCCTTCCCCACGGACCGGGAGACCGACTTCTGCTCGGCGCGTAGGGTCTCGAAAGCGGCCAGTGCCTGGCGGCGGGCCTCATCGGCGGCGATGACGCGGTCAACGAGCTCGACGTCGGCACCACGGGCTCGCTGGCTGGCTCGGAAGGGCTCGGGGTTCTCGCGAAGCGCACGCAGGTCGATCATGGCCCTGAGTGTAGTCAGGACCGCGCCCGAGGCAGCATTCGGATCAGCCCCCGGGTGCAGCCGGGCCGTGGGCGGGCGGCAGGCGGACAACCAGGAGAATCGGTCAGAGACGGTCGGAGACGGTCAGACGCGGTCGGCCACGGTCGGCCACAGTCGGGAGGAAGTCACATTCCAGTGGCGGACCCGACACTTCGGTTGATTACCCCCGAAATCGCCGTCGGGTCGACGTCGTTCGGGAGAGGGGGCAGGACCCCGAAAGCCAAGAATCAACCGGAAGATCGGGGCGAGTCGCAGGCGCGCAGGCCATACACGGTCACACCGGCGCGCACCAGCCCCCGTACACGAACGTGACCCGCATCCCTCTACCAACGTAATCCACCTGTGAATATAATCTATTTCGATCGGTGTACCCTATAGTTCCTGACGGTGCTCCCGGGCCGCCACGTAGGAGGCCCGCCCACACCGGATCTCACACCGCTCTCCCCACTCCTCCCGGCCAGTCTTCTGCCTCCGACTTTCTGTCACTCCGTCATCATCTGGCTCGCCGATCGCGTTGATGCGGGCCCCGACCACAGGACCACAACTCATGCCGATCTCATCATCTCCCTCCTTCTCCCAGTTACGTGCCTTCGTCGCCCTGTGCGACCACCAGCACTTCGGTGAGGCCGCCACAGCGCTCGGCGTCAGCCAGCCCAGCCTGTCCCAGGCCATCACCGCCCTGGAGAAGCGCGTCGGTGGCGAGCTGGTGGAGCGCACCACCCGCCGCGTGCTGGTCACCTCCCTGGGCGAGGCGCTCCTGCCCTTCGCGCGCGACGCGGTCCTGGCGGCCGAGGCCTTCACCGAGGCCGCCTCCAGCCAGGGAGCCGCTCTGAGCGGGTCGATGCGCCTGGGGATCATCCCCACCATCGCCCCCTACCTGGCCCCCATTCTCATCGACGGCCTGCGCGAGGCCCTGCCCCAGATGGAGCTGGACCTGCGCGAGATGGTCACCGGGGACAACCTCGACCAGCTCGCTCAGGGGCGCCTCGACGCCGCCATCATCGCCCTGGAGGACGACCTCCAGCGCACCACCGCGATCCCGATGTTCGACGAGCAGCTCGTCATCCTCACCGCCGCCGACCACCCCTGGGTGGGCCGCACGGACGTGACCCCCTCCGAGCTCGACGACCAGCCCCTCCTCCTGCTTGACGAGGGCAACTGCCTGCGCGACCAGACCCTGGCACTGTGCCAGCGCTACGGCACCCATCCCCCGGTCGCGGTGGCCACCACCCTGTCGACGGTGACCCGCATGGTCGCCCACGGCTCCGGCGTGACGATCATCCCCGAAGGCGCCCTGCAGCTGCTGGCTCCCTCCTTGGAGTACGGCGTCGCCCGCTTCGGCGGCGAGGCACCGGTGCGCCACATGGGCCTGGTTCACCGGGTCTCCTCCTCCCGCGGCGCCGACTTCGCCCAGCTGGCCAGCCTCATCTCGCGCCTGGTGAGCGAGGCCGGCCTGCCCGTCTCCCCCGTGAAGCTCTCGACCGCGGCCTGAGGCCCGTTCCGAGTCACAGCCTCGAGCCATCTCCGGTTCCTCTCGTGACCTTCTCCGGCGCTGCGGGGGCGTGACCGGGGCCGCACGGGAGGCTACCCTGCCTCTATGACCGGCTCGCTCTCCGACGGCGGGACCCGGGTGACGACGACGCGCACCGGGCAGCCGCTGGCCTGCGTCGTCATCAACCCCTCCAAGCCGCGCGCCACCGCCGCGGTACGGGGCCTGCTGGAACGCGAGCTGCGCGAGGCGGGGTACGCCGGCCCCGTCTGGCTGGAGACGAGCGTCTCCGAGCCCGGTGCCATGCAGGCGCGCCTGGCCCTGGCCGCCGGGGCCCGGCTGGTGGTGGCCGTAGGCGGTGACGGGACCGTGCGCTCGGTGGCGGCCGGCGTGGCCGGCACCAGCGCCCAGATGGGCATCATCCCCCTGGGCACGGCGAACCTGGCGGCCCGCAATCTCGGGATACCGGTCGGGGACCCGCGGGCCGCGGCCCGGGTGGCGGCCCGCGGCGTCGAGCTGCCCGCCGACCTGGCCTGGGTAAGGACCGAGCCCTTCGCCGAGGCCGACGACGGAGCGAGCCCGGCAGCAGCCGGAACCGCCGGCTCGACGAACGCCTCGGACGGAGTCGCCGCAGCCCAGCCGGCCCACGATCCAGACGGTCCGACCGATCCGGCCGGTTCAGCCGGCTCACCGCAGCTGTCCGCCGAGGCGGCCCGGGCGGTGCGCACGGTCCAGAGGGCGACCCGGCGCACCCGCCAGTGGACCCGGCCCACCCTCGGGGACGAGCACGCCTGCATGGTGGTGGCCGGGATCGGTTTCGACGCCGGTCTGGTCGCCTCCACGCGCCCGGCCCTCAAGGCGCGGGTCGGCTGGGGCGCCTACGCCCTGGCGGCCATGGAGAACCTGGGCTCACCGCGCATGGACCTGGTTCTCAGCCTCCTGGACGAGGACGGCCAGCGGCGCGTGGAGCGCCTGACCGCCCGCAACCTGCTGGTGGCCAACGGCGGTCGTCTCCCGGCCGGGATCACCCTGCTGCCCGAGGCCCGCACCGATGACGGCCTGCTCGACGTCGCCGCCATCGACACGGTCGCCGGCCTGGCCGGGTGGGGATCCCTGGCGCTCCAGGTGCTGCCGCCCTACGCGGCGCGCTACTCCGAGTCCGGCCGCTCCCTGGGCCGGGTGGTGCTGCGGCGCGGCGGGGAGGTGGCCATCCGGCTTTCCGCACCGGCACTGGTGGAGGTCGACGGGGACCTGCTGGCGCCCACGCAGGGCATGCGGGTGCGCCTCGACCCCGGGGCGCTGCTCATCCGCCGCCCGGCGGACTGAGGGTTGAGCCGCCCGGCGCGCAACCGTACCTGACGGCTCGTGGCCTGCTCCGGGGGCTCGGGCACCGGCCCGTGAGGGACGGCCGCGCGGACGTGGCCGACACGAGGACCGCCTGCGCCGGCCGCGCACCGCGAAAGCGCGGGAAGCGCCTGCCTACTCCTCCCAGAAGCCGGCGACGTCGATCGCCCCGCCGGTGGCCTCGAAGTCGGCGCGCACAGCCCGGCGCAGCTCGGCGTCGTGGAGCCAGTCCAGGGCGACGGAGGCCAGCCCGTAGGCGCCGTCGAGGGCGGCCATATCCCCGGTGGGAGCGCCGGCGGCCTCGGTCATGGCGCGGGTGTGGAGGGCGACGTCGGGCCGGTCGGTCACCTTGATGAGCGGGTGGATGCCGGGCACGCGCTGGGAGACGTTGCCGAAGTCGGTGCCGGCGGCGATCGTCTCGGGCAGGACCCCGGGGGCCAGGGGGTCGCGGCCGCGCTCGCGCTGGGAACGCACCCAGGAGGTGAGCAGGGGCCCGTTGTCGCGCACGGGGACCTCGTTGCTGTCCTCGGAGGTGAGGATCTCGACGCCGGTGCCGGTCATGAGAGCGGCACCGTGGACGACCTCCTCGACCCGCTCGGTGATCTCCTTGAGGGTCTCGAGGTACTTGGAGCGTGCCATGATGGACAGCTCGGTGCGCTCGGGGATGATGTTGGGGACCTCGCCACCTTCGGTGATGATGGCGTGGAGTCGGTCCATGGGGAGCATCTGCTGGCGCAGCAGGCCGATGCCGGTCAGGGCCAGGGTGGCGGCGTCCAGGGCATTGCGGCCCATGAAGGGCTGGGAGGCGGCGTGGGCGGGCACGCCGTGGAAGACGACGCTCAGGCGGCGCACCCCGAGCCAGGTCTGGTGGGTAACGTCGTGGGCGTAGGAGTGGGTCTGGATGGCGGCGTCGACGCCGTCGAGCATGCCGCGCACGGCCAGGACCTCCTTGGCGGTCGAGTTCTCCTCGGCGGGCGTGGTCTGCAGGACGACGCGGCCGGGCAGGGCGCCGGGGCGGGAACGGGCCAGGGCGGCCAGGGCCAGGAAGGCGCCCACGGAGTTGGCGCACATGACGTTGTGGCCGCAGCCATGGCCGATGCCGGGCAGGGCGTCGTACTCGGCGAGGATCGCGATGGTGCCGGCCGGCTCGCCGGAGCCGCCTGCAGCCGGGTCAGTCCCGGCGGTCCCGGAGATCTCGGCGCGCAGGGCGGTGTCCATGTCGTAGACGCCGACCTCGGGCTCGATGCCGTGGCGGCGCAGGAGCGCGGCGACCGTGGCCACGGCGTAGTGCTCCTCGAAGCCGGTCTCGGGGTGGTCGTGGATGTCGTGGGAGAGTTCGACGATCTGCGGGGCCAGCTCGGCGACGGCCTCGCCCAGGGCGGCGCGCAGGTCGGCGGGGGCTCCGGCGTCGTCGGGCAGGGACGCCGGTGGGCCGACGACGCGGCGGCGCTCCTCGGTCTCGACGGCCATTCGCTCCTGAATGGCACTGGAGGGGACGGTGGGGCGGGTCAGGTCGTTCAGGTCGCGCATAAGGCAATCATGCCCATCCGCGGCCCGTACTGCACGATCCGTCCATGCCGCCAACCAGCGGCATCTCCGCTCCGACTCGGCAGCCCGAACCGCTCCCGCCTCATCGGACTCTGCCGACGCCGTCAGCCGCTCACACTGCACGGAGGTCGGACGCGCAGACGTATCCCCACACCATCGCTCACCCCCGGCGGCCTGTACTGCACGGGGGCCGGACCGCGCAGACGTATCCCCGCACCATCGCTCACCCCCGGCCGCCCGCACTGCACGAGGGTCGAACTCCACTGGCCAGCACATGGGTGTACTCCACGAAGGTCCGAACCTCAGGCAGTATGGACAACCCCTGGCCAGTGCGCCCCGAGGCTCGTGCAGTAGCCACCGCGCGCCTCTCCCCCGGGCCTATCCAGCCGCCCGGCGCTCAGTCGCGGGGCGCGGCGAGCCGGCGGGCCGCTTCAACGACGACGGCGCGCTGGCGGGCGCGTGCCTCCTCGTCATCCAGGGGCCCGCACAGCATCCGCGCCACCTGGGGCACGGTGGACCACCAGCCCGTCAGGGACATGATCATGAGCATGAGCGCACCGGGGTCGACGTTCCGAGCCAGGGCGCCGGTCTCCTGGCCGCTGCGCACCCCGGCGATCTTGCGCTGGTAGTGCTCGCGCCGCAGCTCCTCCTCGGGCACCTCGCCGTCGAAGGTGAGGGCCTCCCAGCACAGCAGCCGGATGAGCTCGGGGCGTTGCCGGTGGTAGTCGTACAGGCGCCCGGCGTAGTCGCCCGCGTCCTCCCCCTCGTCGAAGGCGGGCGGAACGGCCTGGGCCACCTTGGTCAGCTCGTCGCGCAGGATCACGGAGAACAGGCGGTCCTTGGAGCCGAAGTAGTTGTAGACGCGCTCCTTGTTGACACCGGCCCGCTTGGCGATCCGTTCGACGGTCGTTCCGGCGGGCCCGTGGCGGGTGAACTCGGCCGTGGCGGCGTCCTTGATCTTGCGCTTGGTGCCCTCGGTGTCCCAGGCCATGACGCCTCCTCCCGTGTCCGCGAGCGCCGGCAGCAAACTCCAACGCTACCGTTGCAACTGTCTCTCCAGTCTACTAGGGTCAATTCCAACGATTACGTTGGAAAGGGGTTCTCATGTCACCCGGACACCGACCCGATCAGCATCCCGACGTCGCCCACTCCCCCGAGCCGTCCAGCCAGTCGACGACTCGGTCAACCTCACCCGCCCACCCCGCCGGCAGCAGCACCACCGCCACCCTTGTGGTCACCGCACTACTCGTCCTGACCCAGCTGTACGCCGCGATCCCTTTGCTGAGGCCGGTCTCCGACCAGCTGCACGGCAACGCCACCTTCGCGCTATCGACGGCCTTCAGCCTCACCTACGCCGCGGGCTTCCTCATCTGGGGGCCGGTCTCTGACCACTACGGCAGGAGGAGGATCATGGCGCTTGCGCTGGGAATCCTCACCGTTTCCACCGCCTGCTGCGCCCTGGCCCCGTCACTGCCGGTGCTCGCGGCGCTGCGTGCGGTTCAGGGACTGAGCGCCTCCGGCTTTGCACCTGTGGCCCTGGCCCACCTGTCCGAGGCGCCGGCTCCGCCCAGGCGCCCCAGGGCGATCGGGGCGATGTCGACGTCGTTCCTTGTGGCGGGCATCGCCGGCCAGGTGCTCGCCTCACTAGTCGCGCTGCACCTGGGATGGCGATGGTTCTTCCCCCTGTGCGCCGGCCTGCTGGCCGTCGCACTGGTCGTCATCCTCGCCGTCGTGCACGACGCCGCTCCCGCCTCCGGCCCATCGGGCTCCTCGCTGCGGGGGCAGTTCCAGGCGCTGGGGCGGCTCGCCCTGAGACCCGCGGTCCTCGCGCTCAGCCTCGCGCACCTCACGCTGCTCATGGTGTTCGTCGCCATGTACACCGGTATCGGCGGTCATCTGGAGTCGCTGGGTATGCGGCCCTCGACGATCATCCTCATTCGCCTGGCGGCCCTGCCGGCCATGTTCCTCAGCCTCGGTGCGGGCGCCCTGGCGACCAGGTGGTCCTGGCCCCAGGTGGCCCGGCTCGGTTTCGGGCTGTCAGCACTGGGAATGGTCGGTGAGGCCCTGCTCGCGGGCAGCCTGGTGGGCCTGGTGGCCGCCAGCGTCGTGTATGTCGCCGGGGTCGCGCTGGCCGCGCCGGCGATGATCAGCCTCTACGGGCAGGTGTCCGCCCCCAACCGCGGTAGCGGCATGGCGCTCAACGGGTTCATTCTGTTCATCGGCACGAGCATCGGCCCACTCCTGGCGATGTTGGTACCCACCTTCCGAGGCCTGACCCTGTTACTGGCCGGGATCCTGGCCCTGGCGCTGGCTGCGGTCAGCGGCTTCAAGGCGCTGGTCGGCGCAGAGCGCTGACCGCGGGCCAGCTGCGGGAGCCGCCACACCATCGAGGACGTACTTTTGCCGTGGGGACTGCGATTCGTCGAAGATGGCTACGGGCAGTAGTCAGTCATCAACGAGAAAACGCAGTCCCCGAACGGAAAGTACGTCCTCGACGCAAACCGCAGTCACCGACGCATCAGCGGAACAGCCCCAGCCGCCTGGCCTCCGCTCAGCTGAAGAGGGAGGCGGCCACCATGGTGTCGCCCTTCTTGATGCCCGGTGGGATCGCGAACAGGGCCGAGGCCTCGTGCTTGAGGTACTCCTGGAGAGCGTCGCTCTTGGTCATGCGGTCCAGGATCGGGTAGAAGTTCGTGCGCGGATCCCGCACGAAGGCGATGAAGAACAGCCCAGTCTGCAGCAGGCCCAGGGAGTCGGAGCCGTCGGTGTAGTTGTAGCCGCGGCGCAGCATCCGGCGCCCCTGGTTCTGCTCCGGTGAGACGACGGCGATATGCGCGTCGGCCGGCACAAGACTCTCGCCCTTGTCGTCCTTGGCCGCGTAGTCCACGGCCGTGAACTCCTCGGAGGACTTCGTGGGGTTGGCGATGCTCAGCGGCGCCCCGTAGCGCTTGTCGCGCCCCATGGTCTGCTCCTGCTCGATGAGCCTCAGACGGTCCCAGACCTCGGCCAGCATGCGGATGCGCCGCGCCACGTAGTAGGTGCCACCGGTCATCCAGGCCGCCGCGGCGTCGTCTCCGGGCTGGACCCACAGGTGCTCGTTGAGCTGGTCGGCGGGGTCCTCGGCCTTGATGTTGTTGGTGCCGTCCTTGAAGCCGAACAGGTTGCGCGGCGTCTCCTGGTCCACAGAGGTCGACGACGTCCGCCCGTAGCCGACCTGGCTCCACCTCAGGGTCGCGGTCCCGAAGGCCATACGGGTGAGGTTGCGGATCGCGTGGACACACACCTGGGCGTCGTTGGAGCAGGCCTGGACGAGCAGGTCGCCGTCGGACTGGGCGGCGTGGAGCTGGTCACCGGAGAAGGAGGGCATGCCCTCCTTGAGGATGGCCGGCATCTTGGCGGCCAGCCCGAAGCGGTCGTTGCCCTCGGCGTCGACGAACAGGCCCTTACCCACTCCGAAGGTGATGGTCAGGCCGTTGGGCTTGTAGCCCCAGGCCTCGCCGGTGTCCTTGGGCGGCAGCTGCTTGTTGGAGCTGGGCTGACCGCCGATGAGCTCCCCGGCGGTCATCTGCTCAGCAGCCACGGCCCAGTCGGACAGGAGGGTCTTGAGCTCCTCGACGTCGGTGGTGGAGACGTCGAAGGCCGCGGTGAACATGTTGTCCTGGGCGGGGGTGGTGATCCCCGCCTGGTGCTCACCCCGGAAGGGGTAGACGGTGAGGATGGCGTCCTCGGGTCGCTGGGACGCCTCCCAGGCGCGACCGCCGGCCACACCGGCCAGGCCCGCGAGCGCGGCGCCCAGGCCCGCACCGGTGAACATGGCGCGGCGGCTCGTGCCCTTGACGCCGGGGTTGTCGGGCTTGTCAGATTCGCCTGGTCCTCCGGGCTTCTCAGACACGCCGGGGGTCTCGGGATCTCCCGAGGCGCCGGAGGCCTCCGAGCCACCGCCCGGGTCTTCCGACGTCGGGGCTCCCGACTCCTGGTGCGCCTGCGATGCCTCCGGGCCGGTCGCGTCGGCCGCGACCTGGGCCTCGTCCGACTCGTCAGCCGGCTTGCCACTCACTGTCTGCTCCTTCCGGGGGTGACGACGACGGCGCTCAGAGGATGGTTCCGGCGACCTGTGACAGGGACTCGCTCAGGGCGTTAACGGCGTCGGAGAACTTGCGCTGCACGTCGGTGTAGGAGTTCTTGTCCGGGGTCTCGCCGGCGTCCTTCTGGACCGAGGCGATGGTGGAGTAGTCCACGTAGGTCTTCTGGCCGTCGGCCGTCTGACCATTTACCTGCGCAGCAACGAGGTCCTCGACCGTCTTGAACTGGGTGGTGATCTTCTCGGCGAGCTTGGAGTCCTTCTTCTTCATGAGGTCCTCGACGTTGCCGTAGGCGACCTTGGCGCCCTCGACGTTGGCCTGGAAGTCGTAGAGGTCAGTGTGGGAGAAGGTCTCCTCCTCACCGACGATCTTGGTGGTGGCGACCTCTTCGAGGAGGGTGGCGGCGCCGTTGGCGACGTCCTCGAGCTCGAGCTCGAACTTCTTGCCGCCGGTGCCGTTGATGTTGCCGTAGACGAGGTCGTAGAGGGACTTGGTGTCGGCGTTGAGCTGGTCGGCGACCTTCTGGCGGGCTGCGTCGTCGGTGAACTTGAAGGGGCTGGCGGGGTCCTGGACCCACAGGTCGGCCTCAATGCGGTGCCATCCGGTCCAGCCGTCGATGACCTCCTTGTCAGTGACGGCCTTACCGGCACCGGAGGCGAGGTCCTGGACGCGGGTGTCCAGGGAGGCGTCGAGGTCTCCGGCCTCCTTGATCCCGAAGGACTCGGCGGTGGGCTCGATGCGCTCGTAGTACTGACGTACCAGCGGGTAGAGGCTCTGGGCGGTGGCGGTGTCGCCGGAGGTGTAGGCGGTGACGAAGCTCTGGGTGGCGGTGAGGAGCTGACCGGCCTGATCGCGCACGTAGGCGGTGTAGTTGGTGACGGCGGCCTCGCGCGCCTTGGCCTCGTCGGCGCTGACGTCGACGGCGGCGCCCTTGGTGATCGTCAGCTGGGTGACGCCCTTGAGCTCGCCGACCATGTTCGGCTTGCAGGCGGCGTAGCAGGTGCCCTCCTTGAGGGAGGTGGTGAGCTTCGCGGTGGTGCCGGGGCCGATGTTCTCCTGCTCGGAGATGATCTGGAGCTTGTCCTCGGTGAGGATCTCCAGCTCGTTGGGCGCCGAGCCGGAGTTGGTGATGATGAAGGTGACGACGCCCGAGGGGAAGGAGGTGGAGGACAGCTGGCAGGAGTCATCGGTGAGGGTCACCGTGATCTCCTGGGCCTTGCCGGATCCTGAGGCGCCACCTTGGGCGTTCTTGGGGTTGTCGGCGCAGGCGGCCAGGCCCAGGCCCATCGCGGTCAGGGGGAGCAGGGTGAGCACATTGCGTCGCTTGATGATCGGCATCTGTCTTTCCTTTGTGAGGAGGCGGTGATGGATGAGGGTGTGCGGGAATGGTCAGGGGACCTTGCTCGTGTCGACGTCGGACGCGGTGTCACTGACGTCGGCGGCGGTCTCGCGGGTCTGGTCGGCGGCGATCTCCTGGCGCGGCGAGGGCCGCGGTCCCCGGATCTGGACGGTGAGCAGCACCAGGATCGGCACGATGTAGAGGCACCAGCCCACGACCTGCAGCACGGTGGGCTGGAGGTTGAGCTGGAACATGGCCTGGAGCAGCACATAGAGCCAGTGGAGGGGCGAGGTGCTGCTCGGCAGGTGGGCGGACAGGTCCCAGGCGTGGCTCATGATGCCGGGAAAGACGCCGGCCTCCTGGAAGTCGCCGACGCCGTAGGCGACGATGCCGGCGGCGACGACGACAAGGAAGTACCCGGTGGCGGCGAAGAAGATGCGGAAGTTGATGCGCACCGCGCCCTGGTAGATGAGGACACCCAGCACGATGGCCAGGGCGAGACCGGTGACGACGCCCGCCGTCGTCTGCATGGTGGAGCTCTCGATGCTGGAGCGCACGGTGGCCCAGATGAACAGGGCCGTCTCCACTCCCTCGCGCCCGACGGCGACGACGGCGATCCAGACAACGCCCCAGCCGGAGTCGCCTTCGGCGAGGGTCCTGGACAGTGATCCCTCCAACTCGCCCTTGAGCTCGCGGGCGTTCTTGCCCATCCAGAAGATCATCCAGGTCACCAGGCCGACAGCGACGAAGGACAGCGTGCCGCCGAGAATCTCCTGGGCCTGGAAGGTGAGGGTCTTGGGCCCCCAGGTCAGGATGGCGCCGGTGGCCAGCGGCAGGAGGGCGGCCAGTCCGACGCCGATCCACAGCTTGGGCAGAGCGTCGCGGCGGTCGGCCTTGACCAGGTAGGCAACGATGATGCTGACGACAAGAGCCGCCTCCAGACCCTCCCGTAGGGCGATCAGCAGGTTGGCGAGAAACACTCAGCCTCCATGTCACGAATTCTTCTCGGATCCCTTAAAGCAAGGTAAGCCTAGCCTGTGGTGATCTGATCACCAAGGCCTCAGGTTTGTTGTATTTCATATTGGACGCTCCTAAGTATCGCCGATCGTCGCGGTCAGCATCACCTATGAGTCGACCTGTGCGTTCACCCAGCCGGGAGCCGGCGACCGTCCGGCAACGCCCGTTACCTTGTTGGTGGTCCCTGGTGGTAGGTGCCGGGGGCTGGGCCAGTTGCTGTGGGCATGATGTCTTGCCCCTGTCCGTAGATGATCCGGGGGGTGTTGTCACCCGCAGCAGCCGGACGCTGGGGAGCGCTGATAAGGGGAACGACCCACCGTGTGTGAGGTCTTTCGCAGGCGTGGGTGCGGAACCGGTCGTCCACCGGCTGGCCCCGTATCGACTTGACCGAGAGGCGGCAGACAGATGGATATCGAGGACATCGAGGTCTTCATCGGCACCGGGCGTCGGCAAGACGGACCACTGGGCCACGGCCCTGAGCCGGGACGGGCGGAAGGTCCTCGACAAGCCCCTTCCCAATGACGAGGCACGTCTGCGTTCCCTTTACGGCAAGCTGGCCGACCACGGGAGGCTGCTGGTGGTGGTCGACCAGCCCGCCACCATCGGGGCCCTGGCCGTGGCGGTGGCCCAGGACATGGGCATCACCGTGGGCTACCTGCCCGGACTGTCGATGCGACGCATCGCCGACCTGACGCCGGGCAGCGCCAAGACCGACGCCAAGGACGCGGCCGTCATCGCCGGCGCGGCCAGGAGCATGCCTCACACCCTGAGAGCCGTCAGCGCCTCGGACGAGGACGCGGCCGCATTGTCGATGCTCACGGGATTCGACCTGGACCTGGCCCGCCAGGTCAACCAGAGCGCTAACCGGATCCGGGGCCAGTCGTTCACCCAGATCCACCCCGCCCTCGAGGCTGTGCTGGGGCCCTGGCCGGGCGCACGACGCCATCTTGGAGGCCCGTCGCCGCCTGGCCCACCCCAGCCGACCTGAAGCGCGCAGGCAGGACAAGGATTGACGCCAAGCTCAAGGCCCACGGGTGCAGACGCCACACCACCTGGGCCGGCCAGATCGTCTCGGCCCTGGAACTTCAGAGTGTCACTGTCGCCGGCACCGACGCAGCCGCAACGGTGCTACCTCACCTGGCCAGGCAGCTCA
>CAUVMS010000077.1:0-12620 GCA_963552815.1 uncultured Actinomyces sp.
ACCCTCGTGCAGTACACCCGACTGTCGGCCAGTAGCCCCCAGACCTCGTCACTGCTCACGGGCAGCGCGCCACCTCATGGCGCGACCTCTGAGCAGCCGTGATCTGTGGCGATCTCGACTGGAAAGCGCTCAGGGAATGACTCAGACGTCCGCGTCAGGAACAGACGATGTCGTTGTCGGCGGCGTACTGGGTGGTCAGCACGTCGTCGGGCAGGGCCTTGCCGTCGTGCTTGCGGGTGCGGGTGACGGTGATGTCGAAGCCGGGGTTGCCGCCCGAATAGGGCTCACAGCCGGGGCCGGATTTACGCTCGGTGCGCACCGGTCGGAAGTTGAATCGTTCCGAGGACGTGATCGAGACGTCGTAGTACTTGGTCGACCACATCCGCACGTGGATCTGCTCACCGTCCAGCCATGCCTGGACCAGCACCGCGCTGGATGTGGAGTTCGTGAACTTCACGTCGAGCTTGCCGGTCCACAGGGTCGCCTCGCGCCCGGCCGGGTAGCGGTCGAAGTAGTACTGGTGGGCGTGGTGCTCGGTGTCGTCCATGCCGGCCTCGAAGCCGGCGTTGAAGACGGTGGTGGCCACCTGGCTCAGTCCGCCGCCCAGGGAGTCGACGTGCTGGCCGTTGGAGATGACGCCGGCGTCGGCGAACCCGTGCTCGTAGTCGACCTCGCCGAGGGTCTGCTCCAGGGAGAAGACCTCGCCGGGCTTGACCACGGTGCCGTTGATGAGCTCGGCGCCGCGAGTGAGGTTCTGGGTGCGCGGCGCGTCCCCGCTGTTGTAGGGAGTGGCGAACTCGCCGATCGGCTCACCGATGCCCCACTCGTTCTGCGGCGTCGTCACCGTCGGCTCGGCAACGACCATCGGCAGGGTCACGGTGCGCCCGGCGACGTCGGTGGCGGAGGTGCCCGCCTTGAGCAGGCTCGCGGACAGGGCCGCGGTGTCGATGACGTTGCCCTGAGCGGGAGGGACGTACTGCGGGCGGGCCCCGGGGGCTCCGTCGGCGGAGCCGTCAATCTTCCAGGTGGCGTTCTGGGCTGGGGTCTCGACCTGGCCGATCCTGGCGACGACGGCGTCGTGCAGCACGGTCGGGTCGAAGGCGGCGCTCAGCGTGCCGCCCTCCGAGGAGATCCGCAGCATGTCGGCGGTGTCCTGGGGCGAGAAGGCCGCGGCCGCACCGGTGGCCTTCCCCTGCGTGCTGGCACCGGCGCTGTCGACCGTCAGCCCGCTGGAGAGCAGCGGCGTGAGCGTGCCGTCCACGAACGTCGTGGCCTCCTCGTCGGTGATGGCGGGGATCGCGGTGCCCTCGGGCATGGCGATGGTCTGCTGGCCCAGCGGCCAGGAGCCGGTGAGCTGCTTGAGGGAGGCTTCGACGTCGAGGCCGACGCCGTTGCTCGCAGGCGTGGTGACCGGTTTGGTGCCCTCCAGGGTCACGGTGGCGGAGACCGTGCCGTTGGCCATCGAGTCGACCCGGTCCTCCAGGGCACCGCGCATAGCGGCGGCATCGACCCGGATGACGGCGTCGGTGCGCTGGCCGCCCAGGCGCTGGGCCAGGGTGAGGGGGTTGAGGGTGAAGCCGGTGAGCCGTTTGACCGAGGCGTCGGTGTCAACCGAGACACCCGAGCTGGCGGGCACGAGCTCGGAGCTGCCCTGCCCCACGGTGAGGGTCACCGGCTGGGCGAGCTGGTCGCCGACGCCCTTGCTGATGCGGTCCTGAGCCTCCTTCGGGCTCAGGCCGGAGACGTCGACGCCGGAGACACTGGATCCCGAGGCGATGTGCTGGGTGGTCCACCAGGCGATGCCGCCCCAGGCCAGCAGCAGGGCCGCGGCACCGGCGGCGCAGGCGGCGGGGATGAGACGCCGACGGCGTGAGGTCGCCTGTCCATCAGTCGGTCCGCCGGTCGCCGTGTCGGTTCTCGTGTCGGCATTCCCGGCCTGAGCAGCCTCGGCGGCGACAGACTCGGAAGAGGTCTCTGGGAATGCTGCCGCAACCACCGACTCGAGGTAGACGCCGGTGGGCTCGATCGGTGCTCCCTCGGTCTTCTCGTCCGCAGCTGCGGACGCTGCTGCCCCGGCGACGCCCTGCTGGGGCGCGGAGGGGGACTGCACGGAGGCCAGGCTCCTCGGCGCGATCGACGGCGGCATAGTGCTGGCGTCGGGGTTCCATGCCGTGCGACCACCGGACTCGGAGGCTCCCGAGGGGTCAGCGGAGGCATTCGCGGCGGCCAGATCGTATGGCGAGAGGGCTTCAGCCGGGGTGGCCCCCTCGTCCAGGGCGCGCACCGCTGCGGGCGTCGCCACCGGCTCCACGACCACTGGTTCAGCGGCGGCCGGCCCGCGGTCGTCAGAACCGGCCGACTCATCGGCAAGGGCCTCACTCGAGCGCTGGCCGGCAGCCTCGACGGTGGTCCCCGCCGCGGACTCGCAAGCGCCCTGAGGCTCCTCTGTGGGAGAGGCCGCAGCGCCGTCGGGCTGCTTGGCCTGTTCCTCAGCCGGCTCGGTGATGGGCGGCTGACCCGAATCGACGGACTCGACGGGCTCAACAGGCTCAGCGGCGTCGGCGACGGCAGCGGAGACGGACTTCCCCTCGCGGTTCAGGGACTGGCTCATGGGTGGCGGCTCCTCTCAGGCCTCGGCACGACGACGACGGGCGTTCTCGCGGAAGCGCTCCTGGGAGTTCAGGATGACCTTGCGGATGCGCACCGCCTCCGGGGTGACCTCGACGCACTCGTCGTCGGCGGCGAACTCGAGGGCCTCCTCCAGGGTGAGGCGGCGCGGAGGCACGAGGGCCTCGAAGGTGTCCGCGGTCGAGGAGCGCATATTGGTCTGCTGCTTCTCTCGGACCACGTTGACGTCCATGTCCTCGCCGCGGGGGTTCTCCCCCACGACCTGCCCCTCGTAGGTCTCCTGGGTGGGCTCGACGAAGAAGCTGCCGCGGTCCTGCAGGCGGATGAGGGCGTAGGCGGTCACGGCGCCGGCGCGGTCGGAGACCAGGGAGCCGGTGGTGCGCGAGACGATCTGCCCGGCCCAGGGGGCGTAGCCCTCGGCGATGGAGGAGGCGATGCCGGTACCGCGGGTGTCAGTGAGGAACTGGGTGCGGAAACCGATGAGGCCGCGGGCCGGCACGAGGAACTCCATGCGGATCCAGCCGGTGCCGTGGTTGGTCATGGTCTCCATCTGGCCCTTGCGGGCGGCCATGAGCTGGGTGACGGCGCCCAGGTACTCCTCGGGGACGTCGATGGTCATGCGCTCGATGGGCTCGTGGCGCTTGCCGTCGATGGTGCGGGTGACGACCTGCGGCTTACCGACGGTGAGCTCGAAGCCCTCGCGGCGCATCTGCTCCACGAGGATCGCCAGCGCCAGCTCCCCGCGCCCCTGGACCTCCCAAGCGTCGGGCCGGGAGGTGGGCAGGACCCGCAGGGACACGTTGCCGATGAGCTCGCGGTCCAGGCGGTCCTTGACCTGGCGGGCGGTGACCTTGGCGCCCTTGGTGCGCCCGGCCATCGGGGATGTGTTGATGCCGATGGTCATGGCGATGGCCGGGTCGTCCACGGTGATGAGCGGCAGGGGGCGCGGGTCCTCGGGGTCCACGAGGGACTCACCGATGGTGATGTCCTCGATCCCGGCGACGGCGACGATGTCACCGGCGTGCGCCTCCTCGGCGGACTTGCGGTCCAGGCCCTCGGTGACGAGGAGCTCGGAGACACGGGCTGAGGCCATCGAGCCGTCGTGGCGGGCCCAGGCGACCGTCTGGCCCTTGCGCAGGGTGCCGTTGTGGATGCGCAGCAGCGCCAGGCGCCCCAGGAAGGGCGAGGCGTCCAGGTTGGTGACGTGGGCCTGCAGGGGCGCGTCCTCCTCGTAGGAGGGGCCGGGGATCCGCTCAATGATGGTGCGGAAGAGCGGCTCGAGGTTCTCGCTGGCCGGCAGCTCGCCGTCAGCCGGGGCCTCCGTGTCGGCGCGGCGGGCCTTGGCGGAGGCGTAGATGACGGGGACGTCCAGGACGGCATCGAGGTCGATATCGGGGTGCTCGTCGGCCAGATCGCTGGCCAGGGACAGCAGCAGGTCGGTGGACTCGGCGACGACCTCGTCGAGCCGGGAGTCGGGGCGGTCCACCTTGTTGACCACGAGGATGACCGGCAGGTTCGCGGCCAGCGCCTTGCGCAGCACGAAGCGGGTCTGGGGCAGGGGCCCCTCGGAGGCGTCGACGAGGAGGACGACGCCGTCGACCATGGACAGCCCGCGCTCAACCTCACCGCCGAAGTCGGCGTGCCCGGGGGTGTCGATGACGTTGATGGTGATGCCCTCGGGGCAGCCGGCGTCCGCGGCGGCAGGACCGGAGTAGTGGACCGCGGTGTTCTTGGCGAGGATCGTGATGCCCTTCTCACGCTCCAGCTCGCCGGAGTCCATGACGCGCTCACCGGTGGTCTCCTCGGTGGCCCGGGCCCCGAAGGCGCCCGCCTCCCAGAGCATGGCGTCAACGAGGGTGGTCTTGCCGTGGTCGACGTGGGCGACGATGGCGACGTTGCGCAGGTCCTGGCGCACGCTCATAGGGGGCACTTCTTCCGGTGGGGGACGCCGTGGGCCGGAGACCACTCAGGGCAGCGACCGCAAGGGCATGAAACAGGAAAAGAGTAGAGGACACCGACCCCGACCTGCCATGTCAGGACCAACACCCGGCCTGTGCGCCCACTCACGCTCAGGTCACCGACAGGTGACGTCAGAGGAGCACGGTCACGGCCGCAGCCGCAATGCCGAGCAGCCCAGCGACGACGGCGACCGGACGGTTGAGGCGGCTGGTCACGCCGGTCACTGTGTCGGCCATCGAGTCAGGCGCCGTACCGTCGGCGGCCTGACCGGGACGGCTGCGCACCTGCTCGGCGTAGGCCTGGATGAGGGACCCGGCGTCGCCGGCGTCGAGATTGGTGCCGTAGGTCCCCTCCCCCGCCAGGTACTCCGGGCGCACCGCCGGGACCGGCACGGAGTCCCGCAGTCCGTCACGCCGCTCCTGCTGCTCGCGCAGCGCCTGGCGGCGTCGGAAGGACTCGGCCATGCCGCCGCGGCGGGGCGCGGCCGAGGCCCGCACCTCGACGTCGTCGCGGGTGATGACCGACAGGCCCCAGCGGGTGCGGCACATCTCAACCTCGTCCCAGCCGAGCACATGACTGCGCCAGGCGTTACGGATGGTGAGCGACTGCGGGGTCAGGGTGATCTGCGGGGCCCACCACAGCAGCCAGGTGAGGAAGGTGAACAGGCCCGCCCAGGTCATGGCGCGCAGTCCGTACGCCGCGCCGTCGGCGAGCCCGATCGTCAGGGCCATCCCCGAGGCGGCGAGGCCGATGAGGGCGGCGCCGAGACGGGCCGACAGGGAACGGATGACAACGGTCGGCATGGCAGCGGGCACGGTGGTGGGCACGACTTCTTGCACGGGCGCATCATGCCGCACACGCTCCCAGCCGCCGCCATCCGTTCCGGTTGCGGGCACCAGGTCAGCTCTTGACGTAGCCGATGTTCTCGGGCCGGAAGGAGGCCAGTCCCTGGGCGCCGAAGTTGCGCAGTGTCTTGGGCACGGCGGTCAGCTGCATGCGCTGGTAGATCGGGATGTTGAAGACGTTCTCCCACAGGATCTTGTCGAGCTCGTTGGCGAGCTTGTTGCGCTCGGCGCCGTCAGGGGTCGAACCGATCTTGGTGACATACTCGTCAACCTCGGGAACGGACAGACCGGTGTAATTCGACTGGCTGGTCGAGGCGTAATAGTGCCCCACGGTGGACAGAGGGTACTGGGTGTTCTCGGTGGTGAAGGCCGTCATCGCGTAGTTCTTCTTGTTGATGTACTCGGGGAAGTACTTGTCGATCTCGACCGTGGAGACAGTGATGGCGATGCCGACCTCGCCCAGCTGCTTCTGGAGGAGATTGGCCTCATTGGTGGCCACGGGGGCGTTGGTGGGGATGGTCATCACCAGCTCGAGCCTCTCACCGTCCTTGGTGCGTACACCGTCGGAGCCGGCCACCCAGCCGGCGCCGTCGAGCAGCTTCTTGGCGGCCTCGACGTCGAAGCTCCAGTCGGCGGAGTTGTCCACGTAGCCCTCCTGGACGGGCAGGAAGAAGCGGTTACCCATGAGGGTCTTCTTGGCGTCCACCGGCAGACCGGCCAGGTCGGAGGTGGCGATGGCCTCACGGTTGGTAGCCCGGACGATGGCCTGACGCACAGCCTTGTCCGCCAGGGGACCGGAGGAGGCGTTGAACATGATGTGACGCCACTGCAGGCCGGTGTTCTGGCGGACCTCGGCGTCGTCGCGGCCGCTGGCCTGCTGGTAGACGTCGGCGGAGAAGATGTAGTCCAGGACGTCGATCTCCTTGTTGGCGAAGGCCTGTCCCAGGGCGGAGTCGTCCAGGACGTGCAGGCTGACGGTCTCGAGCTTGGGGGCGGCTCCCCACCACTTGTCGTTGCGCTCCAGGGTGATGATCTGCTTGGACTCGTCGTAGCTCTTGATCTTGAAGGGACCGGCGAAGTAGTCGTTGTTGAACTTGGTGGCACCGGCCATCGACTCGTTGAAGGTCGTGGCGTCGGCCACGAGCTCCTTGGGGTAGAGGGTGGCTAGCGCAGCGGACCAGTCGGGGTAGACCGAGTTGAAGGTGATCTTGGCGGTCTGCTTGTCCACGATCTCGACCTTCTCGACCTTATCGAGTCCCGAGGTGGAGGCCCAGGAGTAGCTGGGGTCATTGACATGGTCGAAGGAGGCCTTGATGTCCTCGGAGTCCCACTTGCGCCCGCTGCCCCAGGTGGCCTTCTCGTTGACGGCCACGGTGACCACGGTCTTGCCGCCGACCTCCTCGGCCTCGAGCTTGGTGAGGAAGTCGGGGTTCGGCGTCGCCTTGCCGTCCTCAGCCCAGTCGAGGGTGTAAGGCATGACGAACTGCATCACCCGGCGTGTGTCGACGACGTTGCCGTCCACGGTCATGGCGTTCCAGTTCGCGGGCGCCGAGCCGATGCCGAAGCGCAGCGTGCCCCCGTCCTGGAGCTCGTCGGGGGCGGCACTCGGCACACCGGCAGTGGACCCCGAGGAGCCGGAGCCGTTCTTGGCACAGGCGGCCAGGGCGGCCAGGACGGCCGCAGAGGTTGTCGTGGCAAGGAACATGCGACGGTTGAGCTTCATGGGAATCTCCGTTCACTAAGGGCGCCGTCGTCGGCGCGCGGTGGTGGGCAGGATCGGTGGACAGGATCGGTGGACAGTGCGATGAGTGGACTCGGGTCCAGGGACGTCAGAAGACCGCGGTGCGCTCGGGGTAGTAGCAGGCGACCTCGTGGTCCTCTCCCTGGGAGCGGAACTCCGGCATGGCTCCCAGGCAGGCCGAGCGCTCGTCGTCGGTGAGTCCTGCGGCGAACTTCGGGCAGCGGGTGCGGAAGCGGCAACCCGAGGGCGGGTTGGCGGGGCTGGGCAGGTCGCCCTCCAGGACGATGCGGCTGCGGCCGCGCTCCTTGGCCGGGTCCGGGATGGGGATCGCCGAGAGCAGGGCCTGGGTGTAGGGGTGGGCCGGGGCCTCGAAGATGGTGTCGACGTCGCCGATCTCCACGATCCGTCCCAGGTACATGACGGCGACGCGGTCGGCGATGTGGCGCACCACCGACAGGTCGTGGGCCACGAAGAGGTAGCTGAGCCCCATCGTGGCGCGCAGCTCGTCGAGCAGGTTGATGACGCCGGCCTGGATGGACACGTCCAGGGCGGAGACCGGTTCATCGAGGACCAGGAGGCTGGGTTCGAGGGCCAGCGCGCGGGCGATGCCGATGCGCTGGCGCTGTCCGCCGGAGAAGTTGCGCGGGTAGCGGTTGGCGTGACTGGGCTCGAGCCCGACGAGCTCCATGAGCTCCTCGATGCGCGGCCCGACGTCCTCCTTCTTCCACCCGTTGGCCCGCAGCGGCTCAGCGATGATGTCGAAGATTGGCAGGCGCGGGTCCAGGGAGGCCATGGGGTCCTGGAAGACGATTTGCAGGTCGCGGCGCACCTGGCGGCGCTGGGCCCGCCCCAGGTCGGCCGTGTCCTTGCCCAGGACCACGATCCTGCCCTCCAGGGGCGCCTGGAGGGAGAGGACCTCCATGAGGGTGGTGGTCTTGCCGCATCCGGACTCGCCGACCAGGGCCAGGGTCTCACCCCGGCGGATGTCGAAGGAGACACCGTCGACGGCGTGGACGGTGCCCACACGTCTTTTGAAGACGGCCCCCTTCATGAGGGGGAACTCCTTGACGAGGTCGGTGACGCGCAGGACCTCGGGGCGCTCGGCGTGAGGCAGGCTCATGGTCTCAGGAGTCTTGAGAGCCGGGACGGGGTAGATGTGGGAGTAGTCGAGGTTGTCCCGCTCGATCTCGCCGCGGCGGTGGCAGGCCGAGTACTGAGAGCCGGAGTGGGTCTCCTCGCTGTCGGCCCCGCCGCGCTCCACGAGGGAGAGCGCCGGCTCGTCCTGGGCGCACTCGGCCTGGGCCATGGGGCAGCGGGGGATGAAGGGGCAGCCTCGGGGCAGCTCCAGCAGGGAGGGCGGGTTGCCTTCCAAGGTGGCCAGGGCCGAGTCCTTGCGCGCGTCCAGACGGGGCAGGGAGCCGAGCAGACCGATCGTGTAGGGCATGCGCGATCGGTAGAAGATGTCGTCGACATCGCCGGTCTCCACGATGCGCCCGGCGTACATGACGGCCACCCGGTCCGCCATACCGGCCACGACCCCCAGGTCGTGGGTGATCATGATGACGCCGGCACCGGTCTCCTTCTGGGCGGTGCGCAGCACGTCGAGGATCTGGGCCTGGATGGTGACGTCGAGGGCCGTGGTGGGCTCGTCGGCGATGATGAGATCGGGGTCGTTAGCGATCGCGATGGCAATGACGGCCCGCTGGCGCATACCGCCGGAGAACTCGTGGGGGTAGGCCTTGGCACGCACCTGCGGGTTGGGGATCCCCACCAGGTCGAGCAGCTCGACGGCGCGCTTGTGGGCATCCGCCTCGCTCATATCGGGGTGGTGGATCCGCAAGGCCTCGACGATCTGGGCACCCACCGTGTACACGGGGGTCAGGGCGCTGAGCGGGTCCTGGAAGACCATGGCGATCTGAGAGCCACGAATGCGGGACAGGTAACCGTCGGGCCGGCCCAGCAGCTCAGTGCCGTGGAGGCGCACCGACCCGGTGACCGCGGCGGACTCGTCGAGCAGGCCCATGACCGCCGTCGAGGTGACGGACTTGCCCGAGCCGGACTCACCGACCAGGGCCAGAACCTCACCGCGCGCGACCGCCAGGTTGACTCCGCGCACGGCGTTGACGCGCCCGTCCTCGGAGGGGAAGGAGACGTGCAGGTCGGCGACCTCCAACAGCGGGGCGGTACTGGAGGGGTCCGGGAGCGCATCGTCAGCACTCCGGGCATCAACGACGGGCACGGCCGCAGTGCTCTCAGTGGCCTCAATGGATGTGCTGGGGCTGCTCATGGGACTCATGCCTTGCTTCCGGACTTGGACGAGGGATCGATGGCATCGCGCAGGCCGTCACCCATGACGTTGACGCACAGGAGCATGAGGACGAGCACGGCGGCCGGGGCCAGGAAGATCCACGGGTAGGTGGTCGCCGAGCGCTGCCCCTCGGCGATGAGGGTGCCCAGGGAGGTGTTGGGCGGCTGGACCCCGAAGCCGAAGTAGGACAGCGTCGTCTCGCTGATGACCGCGTAGGCCACGTTGACGGTGGCGTCGACGATGAGCAGGGAGGCGATGTTGGGCAGGATGTGGCGCGCAATGATGACGGGACCGGGCACGTTCATGAAGCGTGCGGCGTTGACGTACTCCAGATTCTTCACGCTCAGGGTCAGGGAACGCACCACGCGGGCGGTGAGCATCCAGCCGAAGCCGGCCAGCAGGATGATGAACAACAGGATCGACCCCTTGGCTGCCCCGGCCCGCTGGGAGAGGATCGCGATGATGAGGAAGGAGGGAACCACCAGGAGCAGGTCGGTGGCCCACAGGGCGATCTTCTCCCACCAGCCGCCGAAGTAGGCGGCCGAGGATCCGATGACGGCGGCGATGCCCGTCTGGAGCAGGGCCACGAAGACACCGATCATCATGGACTTGCGGGTTCCCTCCACCACCATCGCGTAGACGTCGCGGCCGCCCTGGGTGGTGCCGAACCAGTGATCGGCGCTGGGGGCCTGAAGGAAGGCGGAGGAGTCGACGTCGGTGTAGGTCCAGTGGGTCAGGAGGCCCCCGAAGAGAGCGAAGAGCACCATGAGGAGAAAACCGACCGCACCGACAACGGCTCCCTTGTTGCGCCAGAAGCGCCGGGCGATGATCTGCCCTCGGGTCAGACGCCGGGAGTCCCTGGGGGTCTCCTTGGTGATGTCACCCAGGTCCTCAGGGCTCAGTGGGGCCTCCCCGCCCTGCTCGACGGCGGCGTAGCCGCCCACCGTCATCTGCTTGCCGATGGAGGCCATCCCGTTGGGTTCAGCGTTGCGCGCCATGGATCAGCTCACCCTCACTCGCGGGTCGACAATCGCCACGAAGACATCGGACAGCAGCGCACCGGTGAGGGTGCACAGCCCGGAGAAGGCGACGACGGCCGTCACCCCGTTGATATCCATGCCGGAGATCGCGCTGATGGAGTACTCGCCCATGCCGTGCCAGCCGTAGACCCGCTCGGTGATGGCGGCGCCGGTGAACAGGGTGGCCAGGGCGAAGGCGAAGTAGGTGGCCATGGGGATGAGCGCGGTGCGCAGCGCGTGGCGGGTCAGCGCCTTGCGCTTGATGAGGCCCTTGGCGCGGGCGGTGCGCACGTAATCGGCGCCCAGGGTGTCGAGCATGAGGTTGCGCTGGAAGCGGGAGTAGGAGGCGATACCGCCCAGCGACATCGACAAGGTGGGAAGCAGGAGGTGCTGGAGGCGACCGAGAACCCCCTCCCCCTCACCGGTGAACTCGAAGATCTGGTAACCAGAGGAGCGGTTGATCTGGACGGCCAGGACCTGCAGGAGGATCGCGACGACCATGGCGGGGGTGGAGATGATGATCATGGAGATCAGGGAGATCGCGCGGTCGGAGAAGCGGTACTGGCGGGTGGCGGTCCAGGCCCCCAGGGCCACTCCCCCGACCATGCCGATGGCGGCACCGAGGAACACCAGCCGCACCGAGACGAGGATCTTGGTGCCGATGAGGGTGTTGATGAGCTCACCCTTGGGGGTACGCCCCCAGTCCCAGTGGAGGACAACGTTGTGCAGCCAGGTGACGTAGCGGTCCCACACGGGCAGGTCGTGGCTGATGTTGTACTTGACGAGGTTGGCGTGAATGGCGTCCCAGTTGAGAGAGGGGTCCTGGCGGTTCCACAGGGTTGAGGGGTCCAGGGAGGCCGAGGCCAGCACGTAGGCCAGCGACGTGGCGATGAACAACAGGACCGCATAGTTCGCGATCCGGCGCGCCAGGTACGGGAGCATGCGTTCTCCTTCTTCGAACAACCCGCCGGTGCAAGGGTCTTTCGCACGCAGCACAAGCACCCGGCAGCATCGGAGGTGACGCCGTGTACGAACGAATGAACGAGGTCACAATACCTGTCACACGAAACTCGATGGATACATTTCCAGCATTCAGGAAATGTTCAAATAGTTAATAATGGCGGGGAAACAAACGCGGCGGTGGCATCGAGTCCACCGCCGCGCTTCAAGGAGCCAGCCCTCAGTCAGATCTCATCGCTGTAGAGGTCGATGCCCGCCCCGGGGACGGCCCGGATGAGCTCGCGGGTGTAGTCCTGGCGCGGATCGGAGAAGAGCTCGTCGGCGGCGCCGGCCTCCACGATCCTTCCGTGCTCCATGACGACGACGTCGTCGGCGATCTGACGCACGACGGCCAGGTCGTGGGTGATGAACAGGTAGGTCAGCTCCAGCTCGGCCTGCAGGTCGGACAGCAGGCGCAGGATCTGGGCCTGGACCAGCACGTCCAGGGCGGAGACCGCCTCATCGAGGACGACGATCTCCGGCTTGAGGGCCAGGGCGCGCGCGATGGCGACGCGCTGGCGCTGACCGCCGGAGAGCTCGTGGGGGTAGCGGCGCATGACCGAGCGCGGCAGGGAGACCATGTCGAGCAGCTCGGCAACGCGCGCCTCACGCTCCTTGGCGGTGCCGATCGCGTGGACCCGCAGCGGCTCCTCGATGACACGGAAGATCGAGTACATCGGGTCCAGGGAGCCGTAGGGGTTCTGGAAGACCGGCTGCATGATGCGCCGCAGGGCGAAGAGCTCCTTGGGGCCCAGGGTGGACAGGTCCACCCCGTTGTGGAAGACCTTGCCGGAGGTGGGGTCGATGAGGTTGAGGATGATGTTGGCGACCGTGGACTTGCCGGACCCGGACTCGCCCACGAGCGCCGTCGTCGTGCCCTTGCGGATGCCGAAGCTGACGTCGTCGACGGCGGTGAGGGTCTTGTCCTTCCCCTTGGCGCCGCGCACCTCGAAGATCTTGGTGAGGTGCTCCACGCGCAGGATCTCCTCGGTGGAGCTCGCCCCGAGGCTCGCTCCCAGGAGCTCGTCGTCAGTGACCTGGATGCCGCGGGCATGGGCGGACTCGATGCGCCGGGAGGCCAGGGAGGGGGCGGCCTTGACCAGGCGCTGGGTGTAGGGGTG
>CAUVMS010000078.1:0-12436 GCA_963552815.1 uncultured Actinomyces sp.
GGGGGCGGTGCTCGGCCGGTGAGGAGACGGGGCGCGGTGCGCGGGAGGCCTCGCGGACGGCGTCGGCCAGGGCCAGGAGGTCGTCCTCGCTGGGGGGCGCCGGCTCGAACTCGGTGGCCAGACGGATGATCTGCCAGCCGCGGGGGGCGGTGAAGGAGGAGACGTGCTTCTCGCACAGGTCGTAGGCCTCGGGCTGGGCCTCGGTGGCCAGCGGCCCCAGCACGATGGTGGAGTCCGCGTAGACGGAAGTCAGGGTGGCCACGGCTGGGCGCTCGCAGCCGGGCTTGCGGCAGTGTCGGACTCTTCTCACGCCCGCAGATTACCGTGCCGCTGCCCGGCGGTCATCCAGACGGCGCCTAGGCTGGCAGACGTGACCGACCTGTTCCCCTTCTCACCTGGGCCGATTCCGCCGCGATCCGCCGCTGAGACCGCGCGGCGTCGGCCCAGGCGTCGGGATCGCCACGGCCGGGGGCTGCGCGGTCCGCTCCTGCCGCCGCATCTACCGGCCTGGCGCACCCGGGCCGAACGCTTCGACGAGCTCGTGGTGAACTCGGCCCAGGACCTGGCCAGGCGCTGGCCGGCCGTGGACCAGATCCAGTTCGCCGTCGAGGAGGTGCCCCCTTCAGACCCGGCGCCGTGGGAGCGCTCGGTGGTGCTGGGGCGTGGCTTCGCCGCGGAGCCGCGCGCGGGTCTGCCGGCGCGGGTCATCATCTACCGGCGCCCGGTGGCCTCACGGGCCACGGATGAGGCGGACCTGGCCGACCTGGTGCGCCGGGTCGTCGTCGAGCAGGTGGCCCTCATGCTGGGGCGCCGGCCCGAGGAGATCGATCCCGACTCGAGGCTATGAGAGAGGCGGACATCCTGCCCCAGGACCGATGGGCAGGTCGGGCCCCGTACCCAGGTGCGCCTCTGGCTGGCCTCGTCGTCCCAGTTCCGGCGGCGCACCGATCACGGCGGCCTGGCAGTCCCGCTGCACCGGACTCCTTGGGGAAAACGGCCTGTCAGTGTCCAGATCGGTGACAAAGGGCCCCCGGACCCCCAGATCTCATGAACGAGAACCTTGGAATCATGCGGTTTCGCTTCGTGAGGATGAGAGCGATCGGAGCCTTTGTCACCGATCTGGACACCCGGCCCCTCTTCTGGCTCCTCTTCTGGCTCCCGGTGGTGCTCGTTCGGCTCCCGGTGTCACTCGTCTAACTCCCGACGGTGCCCGCTCAACGCCGCTTCCGGCCGGGGCCCCTCTCAGGTCGGCTACTGCACGAGGGTGGGGTGCTACTGGCCGACAGTCGGGTCTACTCCACGAAGGTCCGGGGTTCGTGCAGTACGGACAACCCCTGGCCAGTACAACCCCACCCTCGTGCAGTACGCGCCCAGCGCCACCGCAGCGACCACACGCGCTCCTTCGGCGACGCGGTTAAGCGATACCGGCACCCGGAGACCCCACCCGTGTCTCAGATGTGTGATGTCTCAGATGCCATGAGCCCCGGAATCCTCAGAAATCATGAGACATCACAGAGGTCTCAGCCCAGCAGGATGCGACGCTGGGCCTGGACGGCGGCGTCGGGCTGGGCGGGAATCGTGGAGATGAGCGTGCCGGCCATACTCCCTCCGGCCTGAGCCGTCACGATCGTGGCGGCGGCCAGGCCGCTCGGCGTGCGCGACGCCCCTGAGGAGCCTTCCTGCCCGCCTGTGCTCAGGCGGACGGCAGCGACCTCGGCCGGGACCTCGACGGCGACGGCGCTGCCCTTGGCGACGGCGACATCCTGGCTCCAGGAGCCGTCGAGGGAGGACAGGGTGACGGTGGCGGCGTTCCCACTATTGGCCACGGTGACCGCGGAGGTCAGGGAGGAGACGCGAGGCACCGCCAGGAGGCCGGAGTCGGCGGCACCGGGCAGGGCGGCCTGCGCCCAGGCCTGGTCGTGGATGAGGGCCTGGGATCGCTCCGGGTACTCGGCGGCGCTGCGCACCATGCGCACGGCCGCCCCCACCGGGGCGCTCGAGGTGACCTGCACCCCGTAGGTGCCCGCGGGCACGCCGGCCAGTGAGATGTCGAAGACGGAGCCGGCGTCGACCGTCACCGACTGGGCCCCGGCCAGGGGGCGGGCCCCGTCCTTGGTGAGCATGGTCACCGACACGGTGGCCGGGGCCTGCCCGGGGTTGACGATGCGCACGGCGGGGCTGTCGGAGGAGTCCGCGCCGGTCGTGGCATCGGGGACCTCCCCCTGGGAGGCGGGCTCGACGATCTCAACGCCGGGCACCACGAGGTCGGTGGCCGGGGCGGCTCCGGGGGTGATGACGTCGGTGCCGGCGGGAGTCTCCCCGTCGAGGGACTCGGTGACGAGGGTGGGGACCACGGAGCCGCCGTCGGCCTCGATGGACACGGCGATGCGCGGGTCCTGGCTGCCCTTCGTCTCCAGGGTCAGGGAGGAGGAGCCGCCCGCGGGGATGGTGACCTCGCCGTTGCTGGGCAGGCTGAGGAGGCCGATGGAGCCGTAGAGGGTCACCTTCGCGGTGGCGGGGGTGGTGCCGGGGTTGGTCAGGCGCAGCTCGGCCGATGAGCCGGCCGCGATGGAGCCGCCCACGATCCAGGACATGGCGGCCGGCTGCGCGCAGGGGGCGGCGGTCAGCCCGCGCAGGTCGCCGCTCTGGGTCAGGGTGGTCACCGACCCGACGGCGTTGGCGACCTGGCCGTCGGCGGGGACGAGGGAGAGGATGCCGCCCTCGGCGGTGCTCAGTGAGGTGGTGGCGTCGGTGGGGACGGCCTGGCCGGCGTAGGTGGCGGACTGGATCGCCTCGGCCCCGCTGGCAGGAATGAGGGTGGTGGTCGACTCCATGGCGCCGACGTCGGTGCCCCGCAGCGTGTTGGTGGGCGCATGGGGGCACACGTAGGTGGTTGAGGCCCCGGGCTCGGCCAGGCTGAGGGCCTCCAGCTGCGGGGTCGGCGCCGTCGGGGCGGCGTTCCCCCACCAGGTGAGACCGCCGACGGCGCCGGCCAGTGCGATCGAGGTCAGGATGCCGACGCCGCGGATGATCATCTGCCCCACGCTGCGGCGGTGCCGCCTGGAGCCGGCCGGCCGCTCCCCGGAGGAGGCATCCGACCTCGAGCGCCCCGGAGCCTCGGCGTCGTCGGCGGCGTCGGCGGGATCGTCAATCTCGACAGCGTCATCGGTGCCGGTTGAGTCGGCCGGCTCCTCGCTGTCGCTGTCCACCGGGTCAGCTGCGTCAACTGCATCAGCTGTGTCGGCTGCGTCGGCGCTGTCGGTGGCCTCGGAGGAGTCCTCGCAGGGCTCACTCCCGGAGTCCGCGGGGCGTTCCTCACCGGCCTCACCGGCCTCCTCGGCCGCGGTGAGCGCGCCGTCGACCTGGTCCGTCTCCACAGTGGTCTCGTGGCGCTCCGACGTATCGGAGCCGTGCTGCTCCGTGTGGCTCTCGGTGCCGGGCTGGGTGTCGGTGTGCGAGTCGTTCTCAGCGTCGCGCTCCGAGTGGCTCGCGGCGTCGCCGTCGTGGGTCCGGGTCATGAGGCCGCTTCCTTTCCGCGTCGCAGGGGCAGCGCTGCCACGAGGGTCAGGGCCCACACGGTCCAGATCGTGTAGGTCAGGAGCGAGGCGGACCGGCGGGTGTGGGTCACGACCAGCTCCCCGGCCTCGGGGCCGACGGCGAAGCCCTGCTTCCAGCTGCCGTCCTGGCCGGGAACGGTGGTGGGCTCGAGGCGGCGGCCGTTGAGGGTGGCCCTCCATCCGGCATCGGCCCGCTCGACCATGACGAGGGTGCGGGTGCCCGCACCGGCGGGGATCCGGGTGCGGGTTCCGGGGCCGGCCCCGGTGGAGGCGACCGTGGTGACATCGCCGCCGCTGTCGATGAGGCTCAGGCGGGCCGAGTCGGGGTGGGCCGATGAGGTGACTCGCCAGGAGTTGCCCGAGGCCGTCTGAGCAAGCTGCTCCAGGCCGGGCGTGGAGGCCAGGCCCACGCGGGCCTCGGCGGTGACGGCGTCGCCGTCCTTGTCCGTCAGGAGGACGACGGCGATGCCGTGGGCCGCCAGGGCATCGGCGACATCCTTGTCCTGTCCGGCGGTGGCGCGGGTGACCAGCTGGGCGAGCTCGGCGTCGGCCGGGTCCTCCAGGACCAGGCCCTTGCCCGCGGGTGCGGTGCTCAGATCCGTGCTCTGACCGGCCTCGGGCTTCAGGCGGGGGGCGGCCAGCGCGCCGCCGGCTCGGCTGCGCGCCTCGGCGTTGACCGCACCGGGCAGGACGTCACTGACCTGGGTGCCGGGTCCGCGCCAGATGGTGGCCTGGAGGCCCTCGGAGGTGGAGGTGAGCTTGAGGACGCGGCCCGCCGTGGCCGAGCTCTGGAACTGCTCGGCGATGATGGGAACCTGCTGGGCCGTGGGGTGCAGCGCCATGACCTGCGGGTTGCTGCCTCGGTGGGCTTGGATCGACCAGACGGCACCGACCAGCACCGGGGCGAGCAGGATGAGGCAGGCGGCGACGGTGAAGGCCGCCGTGATCCGCCGGGAGCCGGCGGTTGCCGTACGCGGCGCGTCGCTCGCGGAGGAGGCGGTCTCAGCATCCTTGCGGCTCCTGCGAGCCAGGGCCCTGCGGCCGTCGGTGGCGCGCCGGCTGACCATGTCCCAGATGGTCTCCCCGGCGGGCAGGGCCGCGGCGAGGAATCCGCTCAGGGCCAGGGAGACTCCGGCCCCGGCCCACCCGGTCACGGGGGTCAGGCCGGCCCCGGAGACATCGCCACCCAGGCCGGTGGGCGTGCGCAGCGAGAGCCCCGCCAGCGCCAGACCGCCGAGGGCCAGGAGGATGCCGGTGCGGGCCACCCGCACGCGCCGGGAGATGAACAGGCCGACGACGCCGAGAACCGGAACGAGGAGCAGCAGCACCCGAACCACGGCGCTCAGGGCGCCGGCGGGGACGATCGCGTCAAGGGCGATCGGTGAGCCGGCCAGCAGATCGAGGCTGCTCGGCGTCGGAACGGAGACGGGCAGACCGATGTCGGTCAGCAGCAGCCGGATGCCCTCGGACCAGCCGTCCCTCTCCCCCAGTCGCCACGCGTCCCACCAGGCCGGGGCGGCGGTGACAGCCATGGGGACCAGGGTGAGGATGAGCTTGGAGCCGCGCCGCGTCGTGACCGACAGCAGGACGATGATGACGGCGAGCACGGCCGCGGTGGCCGGGACGGCCGCGACGACGACGCTCAGCAGCAGTCCGGCGACGGCGGCGGCCGTCGCCGACCCGTGGCCGTACTTCTCGGTGGAGGGCAGGTCGACCTCGGTCTCCGGAGCGGCAGGGTCGGGGGCGTTGAAGGACTGCAGGACCTCACGGGCCGTGGCGAGAGCCGACACCGCCCGACCGGTCTCCTCATCGTCCTCGGCGCGATCCTCGCCTGAGCCGTCCCCGCGGTCACCGCTCTTACCGGAGACGGAGGCCTCACTGCCCGAGTCCGCGTCAGACTCGGCCGACGCGGCGCCCGGTGCCGCCTTATCCTCCGACTCACCGGAGTCCTGCACCGACCCATCGGTCTCCTCGCGGGCGTCGTCGGGGCTCGCCGCGGCTGCTGCCTCCTCGTCGAGGTGGGCCAGGTCGGTGACCTTCTCGGAGGAGAATCGGTCGAGCTCGGCCCGTTCGTCATCGGTGAGCAGGTGCGCCCCCACGAGCCCGGACAGGACGAGGTCGCGCCGATCAGCGCCCACAGCGCGGGCCAGGGCCAGCAGCGCCCAGGGAAGGACGAGGTGAACCAGGAGCGCGCCGAGGCGCCCCTGCCCCAGAGCGAGCAGCAGACCGGGAGCCAGGGCCCACACGAGCGCGGCCCAGGCGCGCAGGGCCACCTTCCGGGTCATGGTGCCGGCGGCGAACCAGGCCCCCAGAGCTGCGAGCGGCACGGCCAGGACCACGAGGCCGCTCACCAGGGTGCCGGCCCCCAGCCCGAGGAGCCGGCCCAGCGCCATCGGCGCGGACAGGATCGCCAGCAGCGGTGTGATACCGCCCGGGTAGCCGTCGCCGGTGGCGATCCAGGTGGTCCAGGCGGCATCCCACATCTGCCGCCAGCCGCCGTTGAACAGGGGCAGCGCCCCGCCGGTGACGGAATGGGTGAGCAGCAGATGGGACAGGCCGTAGGTGCTCAGCGCCACCACCGCCACCATGACGGCGCCCAGTGTCCGACGCCGGCTACGGGCCAGTGCGGCGAGCTCACGCAGCTCGAGCTCGCTGGGGGCTGCCGCGCGGGCACGGCGCTCCCGTTCCTGACGGGTACGGTCACGGCGCACACCGCGGATCTCGGCCGCAGTGGCGTAGAGGCGTCCCAGCGCGGAGGCGGGCACCTTGGTGTGCCGGGCGAGCCGGCGTCTGGCCGCCTTGATCCTGCGTCCGCGTCCGGCGACGGCCAGGGCCGCACCGAGCTCGTCACGGGCGAGCGCCGGCGCCTTGGAGGCGAGCCGCCACACGGCCCGCATCGTCCCGAGGATGACGAACCAGGTCAGCAGCAGGCCGATGGGTCGAGTGGAGAAGGCCGCCCAGTTGGTCAGCTGGGCACTGCGGCGAGCGCGGAAGGATCGCTCGGGGTCGGGTTCAGGGAGCTGGACCTCGATGGCATCGGCGTCGGTGCGGGCCGCGGGCCGGGAGGCGTGGGCGGGCCGACGCAGCCCCTGGTAGGAGGCCCGGCGATGGCGGATGACGGCGGTGGGCTCGACGATGACCCGGTACCCGGCCAGGCGCGCTGCACGGGAGAGCTCCAGGCCGTCGCCGAAGGGGCCCAGCCACGGGGCGATGCCGCCGATCTCCTCCCACACGGCGCGGTCGATGAGGGCACCGGCGGTCCCCACCGCCAGGACGTCGCTGCGGTCGTCGTGCTGGCCCTGGTCGACCTCACCGGGGACGATGTCGTTGGCGCGCCGGGCCGATGCCGTGGCGCGCAGCCCGACCTCCAGGAGCAGCTCGGGGTTGTCCCAGCCCACCTGCTTGGGGCCCACGATTCCGACCGAGCGGGCGTTGGTCACGGCGGTGAGGAGCTTTTCGAGGCAGTCCTCCTGCGGGGCGGAGTCGTCGTGGAGGAGCCAGAACCACACCTGGTGCTCCGGCGCCTCCGGTTGGGCCGGCACAGGCGCCACGAGCTGCTGCTCGTAGGGGGTGATCGGCGAGAGCGCACCGGTGGGGCCGGTGATGGGACCGGAGCCGGTCAGCAGCAGGTTGCGCACGGAGGTGCGCGATCCGCTGGATGACCCGTCGGTGTCCGAGCCGTCCGTTCCGTCGACGCTGTCCACGGCTCCTGCGCCTCGGCGCCTGCGGTTGCCGGCGGCGACGAGCTCGGCGTAGGCGGCGAGCCCCCGGGAGACTGCGTCACCGAAGGTCTTGGCCTCCTTGACGCGGACAACGCGTACTGCGCTGACGGTGTCGAGCCCGGAGCTCTCGACAAGCTCCTCGATCGGGGTCCCGTCCCCCAGCCCGTTGGCCCGCGAGGCGACGTCGACGACGAGGACGACGTCCGGGGGGCAGGTCTGCGACGTGATTCCAGCCAGTGTCTGCGCCAGAAACGGGCTCGCCCCGGCCGACACGACGACGGCCAGGGCTCCTACCCGACTAGCTCCCTGCGCGGAGCCGGTGCGGGTCATACCGCGCGACGCTTGAGCTTGCGCCGTTCGCGCTCCGACATGCCGCCCCAGATACCGAAGCGCTCGTCGTTGGCGAGGGCGTACTCGAGACACTCCTCACGGACCTCGCAAGTCGCACAGACCCGCTTGGCCTCACGTGTGGAACCACCCTTCTCAGGGAAGAACGCCTCTGGGTCCGTCTGGGCACACAGTGCGCGCTCCTGCCATGCCAGGGGTCCCTCATCGACGTCGTCGCCACCACCGAAGAGGAGCGAGAGCACCTCTGCGTCAGGCTCCTCCGGCTGCTTCAGCGGGCCGTCGCCGAGGATGTTCCACATGCTGGCCTCCCTTCGATCCGAGCTTCTTTCCAGTAAGAATTACATGCGTGTGAGACAAGGCCAGTCAAGTCGGGGAGGGAAACTACACCCTCTCGTGACCATCGCAGCATTCCTTGATATCTCAAGGAAGAACCCCATCTGGTGCACACCATATGTTGGCTTCCTACAAATCCCCTGGGAGGTAGCCGCGGCCTGGCTGACAGCAGCAAAAAGTACGGCACTCTAGAGAATTCAAGGGTCGATGCCTCGCAGCGGAAGGATGGTCCAACCGGCTGGACAGTACCAGAAAGGTTCCTGAATGTCAGTAGATCTGCTTCAATCTAGAGCCATGCACGACCCCTTGCTAGCGCTGTTTCCAGGCCCCCATGACGCCGACAGGCCGTGGCTGAATTGTTATGGAAGCGATGAGCGCGTCGAGTTGACCGGACACGTTTTGTCCATGTGGCTGGCCAAGATTGCGGGACTGATCACATCAGAGTCCACGCCGGGGGACGGAGTCCACGTCGGGCTCCCACCGCACTGGCGGACGGTGGCCTGGGCCTGCGGGGCGTGGCTGGCGGGACGGACCGTCCTCCTGGGCACCGGAGAGGAGATCGAGGCCGCCGGCCTGACCCCGGAGCTGAGCGTCGCCTTCAGCCCGGAGGACCTGTGCGAGGAGGCGGAGGTGCAGGTGCTGGTCCCCTCGGCATCCCTGGCACTGCGCTGGCCGGGCGATCTGCCCGCCCTGGTGCTCGACGGCGCCGCGGACCTCATGTCCTACCCCGACCATTTCACGCCGGCGAGCCTCTCGGCGGAGATGCCCTGCCTCACCGACCTCAGCGCTGATCTCACCGCGACCGGGGCTCGGGGAGGGGCGTCCGAAGATGTCCTGCCCGCCACGTTGACGCGAGGTGAGCTGGTGGCCCGGGTCGAGGCCGTCGCCGCAGGCACCGGGGAGCCGGGTACGGACGGACCTCGCGCCGCCCTGGTGCGTCGCCCTCGAACGGCCAAGGCGCTCCTGGAGGTGCTGGCCGCCTGGAGCACCGGGCGCACGGCGGTGGTCCTGACTCCCGAGGCCGACGACGACGTCGCCGCGGCCGTGATCCGGCAAGAGGGTATCTGCCAGGCTCAGGCCGACTGACGACTCTCCTGCCCATGCCGGTACAGCGGGCAGGGGCGGCTCCGTACCGGCCGCCGTACGGGGTGCCGGTGCCCCATCAAGGGACGTCGACCTGGATGAGGGTCCCCTCCCCCTCGACGGACAGGCTGCGCTCGTCGGCACCGACGAACACGGCCTCGCCCTGGGCGAGCGTCTGCGAGTCGGCCTGCGTCACCAGGGTCATGGCTCCCTCGACGGACAGGAGGATGCGCGGCCCCCGCCCGGGGACCGGTAGGCGGCCGTCGGCGGCCACCACAGTGGTGACCATGAGCTCGAAGTCGTCCACCGGAGCGTAGTAGGCGCGAGTGGCTCGAGAGAGATACTCGGGGGCCGGCCGCACCGGGGGCGCCGCCACGTAGTCGACGCAGGCCAGCATCTCGGGGACGTCTATGTGCTTGGTCGTCAGCCCGGCGCGCAGCACGTTGTCGGAAGAGGCCATGACCTCCACCCCGAGACCGGAGATGTAGGCGTGGACACTGCCCGCGGGCACGAACAGCGCCTCACCGGGCTGCAGGGTGACGGGGTTGAGCAGGAGCGCGGCAGCGATACCGGGGTCACCGGGGAAGGTGGCCGCCATCTTCAGGACGTTGGAGTCCACGCGCAGCGAGGGCGAGGTGCCGGTCTCGAAACGGGCCGCGATCTCGGTGACGAGGTCGTCGATCTCCTGGGGGCTCGGGCGAGTAGCGGCCGAGACGACGTCGGAGAAGACCTGCCGGATGCCGTACCGGGTGGGGTTGAGGCGCAGGGTGCGTCGCATCCGCCGGGCCAGAGGACTGTCCAGTCCGGAGAGGACCTCGACGGCGCGGCGCGGGGCCTGGAAACCTGCGACGGCCTGGAAACGGGTGAGGGCCAGGACCATCTCCGGCTTGTGGTTGGTGTCCTTGTAGTTGCGGGCGGGATGGTCCAGCGCGATACCGGCCTCATCCTCCCGGGCGTAGCCCTCGGCGGCCTGCGCCTGACTGGGGTGGACCTGGAGGGACAGCGGCTGCTCGGGGGCGATGAGCTTGAGGAGGAAGGGCAGCCGGCGCCCGAAGCGCCAGATGACGTCGTCGCCCAGGAGGCGCTCGGGCTCGGCCTCGATGAGGGCGGACAGGGGTCCATCCCCGCAGACTTGAGTCTCTCCGGCCGGGTGGGAGCCGTACCAGGCCTCCGCCCAGGGGGCGCCGTCGTCGGCCACGCCCAGAAGCGCGGGGATGGCCGTCGTCGACCCCCAGGCGTACTGCTGGCGGGCGGGCTCAAGTCGTTTCATAGCGCCTCACCGTACCGGGAGCGGAACTCGCCTGCGCCTGCGACAGCACCGTTCGGAGACATTTTCCCTACGAGACCGGACACAAACGGTCCTGATCGGGTGGAATCCCGAGGTGCTGGACAGCCTCGGTGGCTGCGACGGTCACGAGATACCGATTCGGCTTCGATTCCGGCTCGGACTCATGGAGGGCAGCCGGCCGGAAGGATCGCCTGCTGCCAGGCGCTCGAGTCGTACGCCAGCGCGGGCGCGCGAGCCTCGGGTGGGCTCGCGGCGCCGTGAGGGTCAGTGCTCAGGGGTCTCCTGGCTGTTCTCCTCGGGTGCCGGGAAGGGGGTGACGTCGGCCAGGCGCGGATGGGCCTTGTCCTTGTCGGACAGGATCGCCTCGCTCAGCGGGATCGGCCAGGGGACGTTCGCCGTCTCGTCGGCCAGGTTGAGGAAGGTGTACTGGGCGTCGGCCGACCAGTGGTCGTTGACCAGGTAGGTGTAGGCGGTGCTCGGCTCCAGCGTCTGGTAGGCGTTGCCCACACCCCGGGGCACGAACACGGCGACCGACGGGTCGATCTCGCAGGTGTAGACGGTCCCGAAGGACGGCCCCTCGCGCAGGTCCACCCAGGCGCCGAAGACGCGGCCTGTGGCCACCGAGATGAACTTGTCCCAGGGCTCGGCGTGGATACCCCGAGTCACCCCGACCTCGTTGTTGAAGGAGATGTTGTTCTGGACCGGCCCGAAGTCGGGCAGCCCCAGGGCCAGCATCTTCTCCCTCTGCCAGTTCTCCTTGAACCAACCGCGGTTGTCCCCGTGAACGGTCAGGTCAATGTGCAAGAACCCCGGAATCGGCGTCGTCTCGACGGCGAGCGGCTTGCCCAGCTCGATCTGCCCCATTGATGGCTCCTTTGTGTACGTAGTCAACGACGTCGACGTCGCCGCAATGGCAACGCCCCGTCGGGGAAGTCTATCGGCGCTGCCGTAGCAGCACCTCTGAGACGGACGGCACGGTCGAACGTGCCGCGCACCACGGACATGATTCCCCGAATCAGCCGATCCTGGCGTCATCCGGGGTCCGAATGGGTCATGCTTGGAGTATGCGAGGAATCATTCTGGCCGGAGGCTCCGGCACGCGACTCAACCCGATCACCCTGGGGACCTCCAAGCAGCTGGTACCCGTCTACGACAAGCCGATGATCTACTACCCGCTGAGCACCCTCATGCTCGCCGGGATCCAGGACGTCCTCATCATCACCACCCCCCACGACGCCCCCGCCTTCCACCGCCTCCTGGGCGACGGCTCCCAGCTCGGCGTCAACCTGTCCTACACCGTCCAGCAGGAGCCCAACGGCCTGGCCCAGGCCTTTGTCCTGGGCGCCGACTTCATCGGCTCCGAGAGCGCCGCCCTGGTCCTGGGCGACAACATCTTCTACGGCCCGGGGATGGGCACCCAGCTGCGCCGTCACACCAACCCCGACGGCGGGGTCGTCTACGCCTACCAGGTTGCCGACCCCACGGCCTACGGCGTCGTCGAGTTCGACGAGGACTTCAAGGCCATCTCCATCGAGGAGAAGCCCGCCCACCCCCGCTCCGCCTACGCCGTGCCCGGCCTGTACTTCTACGACAACGACGTCGTCGAGATCGCGGGGAACCTTAAGCCCTCCGCCCGGGGCGAGTACGAGATCACCGACGTCAACCGCGCCTACCTGGAGGCCGGCCGGCTCACCGTCGAGGTCCTCCCCCGCGGTACCGCCTGGCTCGACACCGGAACCTTCGACTCGCTGGCCGACGCCACCAGCTTCATCCGTACCGTCCAGCACCGCCAGGGCCTCAACATCGGCGCCCCCGAGGAGGTCGCCTGGCGCATGGGCTTCATTGACGACGAGGGTCTGCGCCGCCGCGCCGAGCCCCTGGTCAAGTCCGGTTACGGCACCTACCTCCTGGGCCTGCTGGAGCGGCAGCAGGCCTGAGCCGAGGCAGCGGCCACCAGAACCTCTCGGGCATCTGTGGCGGGGGGGGGGGGGCCGCGCCCCCCCCCCCCCGCCGCCCCCCCCCCCCCCCCCCAAAAAAGGGGGGCGGGGGGGGGGGGGGGTAGGGGGGGGGAAACGGGGTTTGGGGGGGGGGGGGGGGGGGGTTAA
>CAUVMS010000079.1:0-11662 GCA_963552815.1 uncultured Actinomyces sp.
GCGTGGGGGCGCGGAACGCGGCCAGGCAGGCCTGGGCCTGCGGCAGCTCCCGATGCTGCTCCGCCACGTCCTGCTTCCCGGCGCTGAGCAGGGCGAGTCCGGCCGCGCTGCGCCCCAGGTCTCCGGCGTGGACGACGAGGTCGCCGGGGCGGGCACCGCTGCGCAGCACCGGCGCCCTGCCCTCGAGGTCACCCAAGACCGTGACGGCCACGACCAGCGAGTCGCCGGCGCTGAGGTCACCGCCGACGACACCAGCCCCACAGGACTCACAGCCCTGAGCCAGCCCCAGGGCGAGGTCCCGTACCCAGGTCACCGGCGTGGTCGGCGGCATGACGAGGCCGACGACGAGGGCGACCGGCCGGGCCCCCATGGCGGCGGCGTCGGCGAGGTTCTGGGCTGCGGCCCTTGCGCCGACGTCGCGGCCCGTGGACCACTCGGTGCGGAAGTGGTGTCCCTCAACCAGGACGTCGGTGCTCACCGCCGTGCGCGCATCGGGGAAGGACAGGACCGCGCAGTCGTCCCCGGTTCCGACCGGCGTCTGCGTGGCACGCGGCAGGAGAGGCGTGATGGCGGAGAGAAGCTCCTCCTCGCTGAGGTCACCGACCCTCTGGACGCCGCTGCTGGGTCTGGGAGACTCAGCGGTTGACATCGGTGGAGCGGGACAGGGCCAGCTCAATGAGCTCGGAGACCAGGTCGGTGTAGTCCAGGCCGGAGACCTGCCACATGTAGGGGTACATGGAGAAGGGGGTGAAGCCGGGCATCGTGTTGATCTCGTTGACCACCGCCTCACCGGCATCGGTGAGGAAGAAGTCGACTCGGGCCAGGCCCTCGCAGCCGACGGCCTCGAAGGCCCGTGCGGCGGTGTCCATGATGAGGGCTCTCTCCCCGGAGCCGATGCGCGCCGGGCAGACCATGGCGACGGCGTCGTGGGCCAGGTACTTGGTCTCGAAGTCATAGAACTCACCGGCGCCCTGGGAGACGTCCATGGCGATCTCGCCGGGCTCGGCCACGCGGGGGGCGTCGTCGCCGCGCCCCTCAAGGACGGCGACCTCGACCTCACGTCCGACGATGCCGGTCTCCACAAGGACCTTGGGGTCGACGGCACGGGCCGCCTCAATGGCGCCAGGAAGGTCCTCCGGACGCTCGACCTTGCTGATGCCCAGGGAGGAGCCGGCGCGGGCGGGCTTGACGAACAGGGGGTAGCTCAGGGACTGGCAGGCCTCCAGGATCGCCTCGGGGTCCCGCTTCCAGGCGTGGGGGCCGACCACGACGTGCGGCGCCGTGGCGATGCCGGCCGCGCCCAGGAGCACCTTGGTGACCTGCTTGTCCATGCCCGCGGCACTGGCCAGCACCCCGCAGCCGACGTAGGGCAGGCCCATCATCTCCAGCATTCCCTGGATGGTTCCGTCCTCCCCGTAGGGCCCGTGCAGCAGCGGCAGGACGACGTCGACCTGGCCGAGCACCTGGGGGCCCACGGGGGCGGCCACCGTGAGGTCGCCGCCTCCCAGCGGGGCGGTGAGGGTCCCCCGCCCCAGCCCGTCCGTGGTGATCTGCACCGGCGGTCGGCTGTCGCTGAGCTCGAGGGCGGCGGGGTCATCGTCGACAAGCACCCACTGGCCCTCGGGGGTGATGCCTATGGGAAGGACCTCGTAGCGATCACGGTCGATGGCTGACAGCACCCCGGCGGCGGTGGCGCAGGAGATCGTGTGCTCGCCACTGCGACCGCCGAAGACGACGGCGACACGCACCTTGGAGGTGTCAGGACTGGGAACGGAGGGGCCGGTTTCCTGGAGGTCTGTCATGGGTCCCACGCTACCGCGCAGGGCCCCTTATGCTGTTAACGCACAGAGATACCAGAACAAAGCGAGCACCTACGTACGCCCCGTGGAAGTGAGGCAACGATGCACCACCGCTCCGTCACACCACTCACTTTGATGCTCAGTGCCATCGTGACACTGAGCGCCTGCTCACTGAGCACGTCGTCCCCCTCCGCGTCCTCCACGGCCACGGCCTCCCCCGCCGTCAGCGGGGCCGGGGCACCGGGAGCGGCTCCGAGTGCGGCGGGGGCGGCGGTCCCCACCCACCCGCACCAGAACAGCTCGGACGCTCCGGACTGGGGTGCCGGCTCCCAGGGACAGCAGGCGGCCGAGGGCAGTACCCTCACGGTCGCCGACGTCAGGGTCGGCAACCACCCGGAGGAGGGCTACAGCCGGTTCGTGGTGGAGTTCGACGGCCAGGGGACGCCTGGCTGGAACGAGCCGCAGTGGAACATCCCGGCCTCCACCATGGGCAAGGGCGACCCGATCCAGGTTGAGGGGGAGCACACGATGGTGATCCGGGGCAGCGGCGTGGCCGGCGTTCCCCCGGACGGGCAGAGGGTCAGCGGCCACCGGCAGATCACGCTCGACAACTCCACCAACGATGACCGGAGTATCGACTCGGCCTATATCGACCCCGGCTTCGAAGGTGAGTTCCAGGTGGTGCTGGGCACCGACTCCCAGACCTACCGGGTCTTCAGCCTCTCCAGTCCCACGCGCCTGGTTATCGACATCGCCCACGACTGAGCGCCGGCCCAGCGTCGGACCGGGCGCCCACTATCCGCAGGGCGGCCCGACAGCGCCCCGGCTATGTCTGAGACGGGGCCGCGTGCACGCCCTCGGCCTTGCGGGGGCGGGCCAGCAGCGCATCCGTCACCTGGGCGACGCTGGCAGCGCCCTCAACGACGGTGACGACTCCGGCGGTGATCGGCATGTCCACGCCGTGGGCCCGGGCCAGCTCGAGGACGGCGCGGGCGGACTTGGCGCCCTCGGCCACACCCCGGGAGGCCGCAGCGGCCTGGGCCACGCTCATCCCCTCACCGAGGTGGCGGCCGAAGGTCTGGTTGCGGCTCAGGGGCGAGGAGCAGGTGGCCACCAGGTCCCCCATGCCTGCCAGTCCGGAGAAGGTCTCGGGGCAGGCGCCGAGCTTCAGTCCCAGGCGGGTGATCTCCACCAGTCCCCGGGTGATGATCGTGGCTTTGGAGTTGTCCCCCAGTCCCCGGCCCGAGGCGGCTCCGACGGCCAGGGCGATGACGTTCTTGACCGCCCCGCACAGCTCGACGCCCAGGACGTCGGTATTCGTGTAGGGGCGGAAGGTGCCGGTGGCGCACATGGCGGCGATCCGGGCCGCGACCTGCTCGTCGTCGGCGGCCACCACGGTGGCAGTGGGCTGTCCGGCGGCGATCTCGTCGGCGAGATTGGGCCCGGAGACGACGACGACGCGGGAGCGGTCGATGCCCAGCACCTCGGCCAGGACCTCGCTCATCCGCAGCCCGGTTCCCAGCTCGACCCCCTTCATGAGGGAGACGGCCACGGCGTCGTCGGCCAGAGCGCCGCGGGCGGGCTCCAGGACCCTCCGGGCCTCCTGGGAGGGTACGGCCACGACGACGACGCCCGCTCCCTCGACGGCTTCGCCCAGGTCGGTGGTGGCCGTCACGCCCGGCGGCAGACGGTGACCGGGAACGTAGCGCTCATTGGTGCCGGCGTTGATCTCATCGGCGACCTCCTGACGCCTGGCCCAGACCGTCGTCGGGGTGCCGGCCTGAGCCAGGAGGCTCGCAAAGGTGGTGCCCCAGGCGCCCGAGCCGATGACGGCCGCGTGCCGTACTGACTCCATAGTCACTCCGCTGCCCACCGTGCTGTGCGTTTCGTTCACTGCCCGCTCTCCTCCGCCACTTCGGGCTGCTCGGTCTCCCCGGGCCCCTCGGTGCCGGCCGCCCGGCCGGGCGCCTGGGTGTCGGCCTCGGGCAGCGGATCGGGACGGCGGACACCGATCCTGCCCTTGCCCGGATCTCCGTCGTAGTGCATGTCGAAGGGACGGGGGGCCTTCTCTCCCCTGAGATCCTCCACCAGGGCGGTGATGGCCCGCATGATCTCCGCGGTGCAGGCACGCACGGTCTCGCGGTCCTGGATGTCCTGCCCGAAGTGGGACAGGTCCATGAGCTCGCCGATGGTGACACGCACGTCCTTGCGCGGGAAGGGATGGAAGGAGCGACCGTAGGTATCCAGGATCTCGTGGGCTCCCCACTGCCCCATGGGCAGAACGGGCGCCCCGCTGGTCATGGCCAGCCGGGCCGCTCCGGTCTTGGCAACCATCGGCCACTTGAGGGGGTCACGGGAGAGCGTGCCCTCGGGGAAGATCATGATGGCCCCGCCGTCGGCCAGGACGTCACTGGCGGCCTTGAGAGCCGTGGCCGCGCTCTGGGTGCCCCGCTGCACCGGGATCTGGCCGCCGGCGCGCAGGATGGAGCCGAGGACCGGCACCTTGAACAGGGTGGACTTGGCCAGGGAGTAGACGGGGACATCGGCGTCCACCAGCGCGCGCATGGCCGTGAGCGAGTCGAGGTCGGTCAGGTGGTTGGCCACAGCGATGAAGCCGCCCTGACGGGGGATGTTCGCCAGACCGGTCACCCTCTGCCGGGAAACCATCTTGAGGAACGGGATGATCGCCCCGCGCGCGGCGAAGCGGTAGAACGGAGTCATAGGGCGTGTTGCAGGCACAGGTGAACTCTATCCGCTCTCAGAGTCGGGCGAGGTTGTCCGGGCCGCACTCGCGCGCCCCGACATCGCCGCCGCGCAGCCGACCGGGTCGGGATCCCGATCAGGCCAGGCGGGTGACGGCGGCGTTGAGGGACTCCAGCTTGGACATGAAGTGCTCGTAGCCGCGGTCGATGAGGTTGACGCCCTCGACCCGGCTGGTGCCCTCGGCGGTCAGGGCAGCGATGAGGTGGGAGAAACCGCCGCGCAGGTCGGGCACGACGATGTCGGCCCCGGTCAGGGGCGTGGGTCCGGAGACGACTGCGGAGTGGTAGAAGTTGCGCTGCCCGAAGCGGCACTCGGTCCCGCCCAGGCACTCGCGGTAGACCTGGATGGTGGCGCCCATCTTGCGCAGCGCGCCGGTGAATCCGAAGCGGTTCTCGTAGACGGTCTCGTGGACGATGGACAGGCCCTGAGCCTGGGTGAGCGCCACGACGAGGGGCTGCTGCCAGTCGGTCATGAAGCCGGGGTGGACGTTGGTCTCCACCACGATCGAGTTCAGGTCTCCGCCGAGGTGGTAGAAGCGGATGCCCTCGTCAGTGACGTCGAAGGCGCCCCCCACCTTGCGGAAGGTGTTGAGGAAGGTGGTCATGTGGCTCTGGTGGGCGCCGCGCACGAACACGTCGCCGCGAGTGGCCAGGGCGGCCGAGGCCCAGGAGGCGGCTTCGATACGGTCGGGCAGGGCCGAGTGGGTGTAGCCGCACAGCTCGTCGACACCCTCGACGTGGATGGTGCGGTCGGTGTCCACCGAGATGATGGCGCCCATCTTCTGCAGGACGTCAACCAGATCCATGATCTCCGGCTCGACGGCGGCGTTGCGCAGCTCGGTCAGCCCGTGGGCGCGCACAGCGGTGAGCAGGGTCTGCTCGGTGGCACCGACTGAGGGATAGGGCAACTCGATGACCGTGCCGTTGAGGCCGGCGGGTGCGGTCAGCCGGATGCCCTGGGCCTGCTTGTCGACGGTGGCGCCGAACTGGCGCAGGATCTCCAGGTGGAAGTCGATGGGGCGGTCACCGATGCGGCACCCGCCCAGGTCGGGGATGAAGGCCTCCCCCAGGCGATGCAGGAGCGGGCCGCAGAACAGGATCGGGATCCGGGAGGATCCGGCGTGCGCGTCGATGTCGGCCATGTGCGCGGACTCGACCTTGGAGGAGTCCAGCTGAAGGATGCCCTCGCGCTGGTCGTAGTCGATGCTCACGCCGTGCAGGCCCAGCAGCCCTGAGACCACGTCGACGTCCCGGATGAGGGGAACGTTGCGCAGAACCGAGGGGGATGATCCCAGCAGGGCCGCCACCATCGCCTTAGGAACCAGGTTCTTGGCTCCGCGGACGGTGATCTCACCAGTCAGCGGGCGACCACCCTCGACCTGGAGCAGACCGTCGACCATGCGCACCTCCATGACGTCATCTGGGCATGCCGTGCGCGTGAGCCGGGTACCCATCCTCGCGCCGGCGCGCGAGGCCGTCCCAGCATAAGCGCAGCGGAGGGGCAACCAGTGCCGTTTTCAGGCCCGTATCAGGTGGCCTTCGACTCACAGAAAGTCCCGATGAATATCCGACGACGTCGCGCCAAACTCGATGAAATCCGGTGAATACAGCCGGGACCTGCCGCGACTCTGCCGCCCTGAGAGCCCTTAAGGCCGGGGCATGTCCGCAGCCCGGGCCGGGACAACCTCCTGGGCGGGCAGGTGCTTGGCCGGCTGGGTACGCGGTTTGAAGGCGGGCCGCGCCTCCTCGTAGTCGCGGATGGCGTCCTCCTGGGTGAGGGTCAGGGAGATGTCGTCGAGCCCCTCCATGAGGATCCAGCGCACATAGTCGTCGATGGAGAAGGCGCAGCGGAAGGATCCGGCCTCGACCGCGCGGTTCTCCAGGTCCACCGTCACCTCGGTGCCCGGCTCGGTCTCGAGGATCTTCCACAGCTGCTCGCAGTCCTCCTGGGACACGACCCCGGCCACCAGCCCCTGCTTGCCCGCGTTGCCGCGGAAGATGTCGGCGAACCGGGGGGCGAGCACCACCTTGAACCCGTAGTCCTTGAGCGCCCACACGGCGTGCTCGCGCGAGGAGCCCGTACCGAAGTCGGGGCCCGCCACGAGCACGGAGGCCCGCTTGTAGGCCTCCTGGTTGAGGATGAAGTCGGGCTCGCCGGCCCGCCAGGAGGCGAACAGTGCGTCGTCGAAGCCCGTGCGCGTGATGCGCTTGAGGTAGACCGCCGGGATGATCTGGTCGGTGTCAACGGCGCTGCGCCGCAGCGGGGCGCCGATACCCGTGTGCCGGATGAACTTGTCCACAGCCTCTTTCAGCTCCTTGCCTTACGTCTCTTCGTCTTCCTGCGCAGCGCCCGGCCCCTACAGGGCAGTCACCGGCAGCGTGGTGGCCTCGGGCTGCGGTGCCGGCGGAACCGCCGAGACCACCGGGATGTCACCGGCGCCCGAGCCTTGACCACCAGCGTCACCAACAGCGTCGGCCCCCTCGGAGTCGGCAGGGCGCGGAGGCAGGTCGCCCGGAGCCGACAGGGCCCCGCGCACGGCGGTGGCTGCGGCCACGACGGGCGAGACGAGGTGGGTACGTCCACCCTTGCCCTGACGCCCCTCGAAGTTACGGTTGGAGGTGGAGGCGGCCCGCTCCCCGGCCGAGAGCTTGTCCGGGTTCATGGCCAGGCACATGGAGCAGCCGGCGTTGCGCCACTCGGCCCCGAAGCTCTTGAAGACCTGGTCCAACCCCTCGGCCTCGGCCTGCAGGCGCACCCGGGCAGAGGCCGGCACCACGAGCATGCGCAGCCCCTCGGCCTTCTTGCGTCCGCGCAGCACCTCGGCGGCGGCCCGCAGGTCCTCGATACGGCCGTTGGTGCACGAGCCGATGAAGACGGTGTCCACCTTGATGTCGCGCAGAGGCGTTCCCGGAACGAGGTCCATGTACTCCAGCGCGCGCTCGGCGGCGAGCCGCTCGGTGGCGTCGGCGATGTCCTCGGGGTCGGGGACGGTGGCGGACAGCGGCAGCCCCTGTCCGGGGTTGGTGCCCCAGGTGACGAAGGGCTCGATGTCCTTGGCCTCGAGGACCACCTCGGTGTCGAAGACGGCGTCGGGGTCGGTGCGCAGGCTGGACCAGTACTCCACGGCCGCGTCCCAGTCCTCGCCGACCGGCGCGTGGGGACGGCCGGCGAGGTAGTCGAAGGTGATCTGGTCGGGGGCGATCATGCCGGCTCGGGCCCCGCCCTCGATACTCATGTTGCAGATCGTCATGCGAGCCTCCATCGAGAGCTGCTCGATAGCGCGGCCGCGGTACTCGATGACGTGCCCCTGGGCCCCGTTGGTGCCGATCTTGGCGATGATGGCCAGGATGATGTCCTTGGCCCCGCTGCCCGAGGGCAGGTCGCCGTCGATGGTGACGCTCATCGTCTTGAAGGGGGCGATGGGCAGGGTCTGGGTGGCCAGGACGTGCTCGACCTGGGAGGTGCCGATGCCGAAGGCGAGGGCCCCGAAGGCTCCGTGGGTGGAGGTGTGGGAGTCTCCGCACACCACGGTCATGCCGGGCTGGGTCAGGCCCAGCTGCGGGCCGACGGCGTGGACGATTCCCTGGTCGGCATCGCCCAGCGAGTGGAGGCGCACCCCGAACTCGGCGCAGTTGGCGCGCAGGGTCTCGATCTGGGCGCGGCTGGTGACGTCGGCGATCGGCAGATCGATGTCGAGGGTGGGGGTGTTGTGGTCCTCGGTGGCGATGGTCAGGTCGGTGCGGCGGACCGTGCGCCCGGCCAGGCGCAGTCCCTCGAAGGCCTGGGGGCTGGTGACCTCGTGAACCAGGTGAAGGTCGATGTACAGCAGGTCGGGGGCACCGTCAGTACCCTTGGACACCACATGATCACGCCAGACCTTCTCGGCGAGAGTCATTCCCATCGACTTCATCCTCTCAGAAACAGCTGATCGCGACCGCACCGGGATCACGGGCGCTACCGCTACCCTGTACAGACCACGAGAGGCGGCCGCGCCACTCCTGAGGTCGCCGGCTCGAGCCTCGACCTCAGGATGCTGACACAGTGCCGCTTCCGACGTCGACCCTAACTTGAAATCTCATACCTTGAAATGTCAGTATCAGAGTATGGACAGCTCCTTTGAGAACGACAGCAGCGGCGTCGGCGTGATCGACAAGGCGGCCTTGGTGATGAGCGCGTTGGAGTCGGGCCCGGCAACCCTGGCCCAGCTCGTGTCCGCCACTCACCTGGCCCGCCCTACGGCGCACCGCATCGCGGTCGCGCTGGAGTTCCACCGCCTGGTGGCCCGTGACTCGCAGGGACGTTTCATCCTGGGTCCCAGGCTCTCCGAGCTGGCCAGCGCCGCGGGCGAGGACCACCTCCTGGCCGCCGCCGGACCGGTGCTGGCGGCGCTGCGCGACAAGACCCATGAGTCCGCGCAGCTCTACCGCCGTCAGGGCGACGTGCGCATCTGCGTGGCCAACGCCGAGCGCCCCGTCGGCCTGCGCGACTCCATCCCCGTGGGCGCAACCATGTCCATGCAAGGGGGATCCGCGGCGCAGGTGCTCCTCGCCTGGGAGGAGCCCGACCGCCTGCACCGCGGCCTAGTGGGCGCCCGCTTCACCGCCACCATGCTCTCGGCGGTCCGACGCCGGGGCTGGGCCCAGTCGGTCGGAGAGCGCGAGCCCGGGGTCGCCTCGGTCTCAGCGCCGGTGCGCGGGCCGGGGGGAAAGGTGGTGGCCGCGATCTCGATCTCCGGGCCTATCGAGCGCATGGGCCGCCAGCCCGGCCGCGTCCACGGTCACGTGGTCATGGCGGCGGCGCGCCGCCTGTCCGAGGTGCTCAGCGACTCAGGCCCCGTCTCCTGAGCCGGTGCGCGCCCGCCAGGGCGATGGCGCGCCGGTAGGCCTCAACGTTCATCTGTGCCACCGAGCCCCACTCGGGCAGCGGGTCGACCTCGTAGTTGTGCGCCTTGATCCGCTCGAGCAGCTCATCGTCCCCCAGGAGCGCGGCCAGCGCGCGGGCCAGGCCGGCGTCGTCGTCGGCCAGGAGACCGTCGACGCCGTCGGTGACGAAGTCACTGACCCCGCTGGAGCGCAGGGCGATGACCGCCAGCCCCGCACTGCGGGCCTCGAGGGTGGAGATGCCGAAGGAGTCGGCGGGCGATGTCTGCAGGTAGATGTCGGCTCGAGTGAAGGCCTGAGCGAGCTCGCTGCGCTCAACGCGCCCCACAAGCGTGATGCGATCGGCCAGGCCGGAGTCGGCAACCTCCCGGGTGAGCCGGTCACGCAGCGGACCGTCCCCGTAGATCTTGAGGACGGCATCGGTTCCGGGCGTGCTCCTGACCGCCTGTACGAAGGCACGCACGACTTGCAGGGGACGCTTGCGCTCGATCCACCGCAGGGAGGCGACCACCGTGACCGGTCGGTGGGGCCTGCGCTCCTGCGCGCCCGGCCTCGCCAGACGCCAGTCGGCGATGGTGATGCCGTTGGGCAGGACGGTCACCGGATCATGGGCGCCGGCACGCCGGACCTCGGCGGCGAGCATGGAGGAGACGGCCGTCAGGTCGGCGCCGCCGCGCTGCCACCCTCGTACGGGACTGACGGGACCGAGAGCCCCGGCCACCGAGGCCCAGGGCCCCAGCACGCAGTGGAAGGTGACGGCCAGCGGGAGTCCCGCCCGCCGGGCCGCGCCGATACCGGACCAGGCGAAGGGCGAGACGATGCCGACGTGGGCGTGGACGACGTCTGGACGCAGACGGGACATGAGATCGTGCAGCTCACGTCCGGCTCGCGGATGAACAGGCAGCTCGCTGGGCAGGTGCGCGGTGGTGCGGTAGACCGGGAAGCCATCGACCCGTTCAACGCTGCGGCCGCGATGGTCGCCGACCGGTGTCGCGGTGACGACGGCGGGCTTGTGCCCCGCCAGCCTCAGGTTGCGGGCGAGGTCCCGCACCTGGGTCTCGATGCCGCCCAGTCGCGGCGCGTAGCAGTCGGAGACGATGAGGACGCGCATGACCTCAAGTCTGCCACGCCCGTTTCCTCACGGGGCCGGGAGCAGCCTCGGCTAGGAGGCGGCCCTGGCGCTGCGCAGCTCGGCGATGGCCTTCTCGAAGTCCTCCAGGGAGTCGAAGGAGGAGTAGACCGAGGCGAAGCGCAGATAGGCGATCTGGTCGAGCTCGCGCAGAGGACCGAGGATCGCCAGACCGACGTCATGGGAGTCGACGAGCGCCTGACCGCTGGCACGGACGGCCTCCTCGACCTTGTGGGCCAGGAGCGCGAGGTCATCATCGGAGACGGGGCGGCCCTGGCATGCGCGCCGCACCCCGACCATCACCTTGTCCCGACTGAAGGGCTCAACGACGCCGGAGCGCTTGCGGACCGACAGGCTGGCGGTCTCCAGGGTGGTGAAGCGACGCCCGCACTGCTGGCACTCGCGACGACGACGGATCGAGGTCCCATCCTCCGCGGTTCGGGAGTCGACGACACGCGAGCCGTCGTGACGGCAGAAGGGGCAGTGCACGCCTGCGACCTCCGATCTCACTGGATTACCTGCTCATCCATCGGAGACTAAACGCCCGGCGAGCCACCCCGCAAGCCTGCCTCGCAGTATGACCGCGTTGTCGACAGATCCTCAGCCGACTGGAACCTCGAGGGTCTGCCCGGCGTGGACGGTGGCGCTCTCCAGATCATTGAGCTCGACGATCCGAGCCACCATCGCCGAGACGTCCGAGGTCCCGCTGGCTGCGGCGATCTGCCACAGGGACTCACCGGGACGAACCACGGTGGTGGTTGTCCTCACGGCCCCTTGGGCGGCTGCTGCGGTGGAGGGCGCAGAGGTCAGACCCACCAGGCCTCCCAGCATGAGTCCGCAGCAGAGGAACACGATCGCGGCGATGATGGCCTGAGACCCACCACGGAGGAGACGAGGACCGACGCCGCAACGGTCGGTGCGTTCCTGAGGCTCCCGGGCCAGGCCGGCGACGGAGCCCTCTCGGCCCTCTCGCCCCTCTCCCTGCGGAGCGCCGCCACGTTGCCTTCCCTCACGCAGCCTGGCCGCCCGCACGGCCGGGTGCTGCGGCGCCAGCTTCTCCAGCTCGGCCCGACGACCGCGCAGGGCGGCCG
>CAUVMS010000080.1:0-11649 GCA_963552815.1 uncultured Actinomyces sp.
TGACCTCGTAGTCGGGGTGGCCGGCGATGGAGTAGGCCAGGGTGGACTTGCCCGAGCCGTTGGGCCCCATGATGGCGTGGACCTTGTTGGAGTCGATGGTCAGGTCGACTCCCTTGAGGATGGGCTTGGGGCCGTCGTTGGTGGCCACCTGGACGTGGAGGTTCTTGATCTGCAGAGTGCTCATGCGACGTTTCTTTTCTTTCAACTGGATTCTGGTCTGGTCACGGGTGGGCGGACCGCTGTGCGGGGCCCGGCCTGTCACCCGGCTGCCGGTGCGGCGTCAGGGTCCTGGTCGGTGCGGGCGGCGATGAGGCCGGTGAGCTCGAGCTCCTTCTCGATGGCTGCCATGAGGCGCTCCTCGACCTCACCGACACCGATCTCGGCGACGATCTCGTTGAAGAAGCCCAGGACCACGAGGCGACGGGCCTCGGCCTCGGGGATGCCGCGGGCACGCAGGTAGAACAGCTGCAGGTCGTCGAAGCGGCCGGTGGCGCTGGCGTGGCCCGCCCCCTCGATGTTGCCGTTCTCGATCTCCAGGTTCGGCACGGAGTCGGCCTTGGCCCCCTCGGTCAGGACGAGGTTGCGGTTGAGCTCGTAGGTGTCGGTGCCGCGGGCGGCCGCGCCGATGAGGCAGTCCCCCACCCACACGGCGTGCGCGCCCTCGCCCTGCAGGGCTCCCTTGTAGGTGACGCGGGAGTAGCAGTGGGGCTCGGTGTGGGCGACGTAGGGGCGGTGCTCCTGGTGCTGGCCGGCGTCGGTGAAGTAGACGCCGTAGGCGTCGATGTGCCCGCCCTCGCCGGCGAAGCCCAGGTCGGGGCAGATGCGCACGTCTCCGCCGAGGCTGACGACGACGTGCTTGAGGACGCCCCGGCCGGTGACCCGCACCCGGTGGTTGGAGGCGTGGACGGCGGCGTCCTCCCAGTCCTGAACGGTCACCAGGGTGAGCTCGGCGCCGTCGGCGACCGTCACCTCGACGCCCTGGGTCAGGGCGGCGGTGCCGGTGTGGTCGAGGACGACGGTTCCCTTCACGCCGGGCTCGGCGGCGACGAGGATGTGCTGGGCGGTGGGGCGGGCAAGCTCCGCATCCTGGCCGATGATGGCCAGCCGGGCGGCCCGCTCCGGCTCAGCGCCGGCCTTCAGGGTCAGCACGGTGGCGGTCTCGGCGGCGTTCCAGGCGGTGATTCCGGTGCGGTCGACCGGGGCGCCCACGGTGCCGATGCGGGCGTCGCTGCGTGGAACGGTCTCAAGGCTCGCGCCCTCGGGAAGGTCGGCCTCAACACGGAGGGCACTGGCGTCGACATCGGCCGTACCGGCGGCGGTGGCCGCGCGGACGGCGTCGAGGTCGAAGAGCGGGGCGAAGCGCTTCATGGGCGTGAAGCGCCACTCCTCCTCGCGCCCGCGCGGCACCGGGATGTCAGCGGGGTCGAAGGAGGTGTGGCGGTCGGCACGTGAGGAGACGTAGCGCGGCCCGCCGTGGGAGTGGGCGCCCTCGAGCGTGGCGCTCGAGTGATCGGTGGAGAGGTCAGGCATGTGGAGGTGCTCCTTGGCCGGTATCCGGCCGGTGGTATCAGGTATGGGTCGAAGGCTTGAGTGGGGGGATCCGGTGCATTGGGCGGTTCAGCCCACCGAGTTCTCCATCTGCAGCTCGATGAGCCGGTTGAGCTCGAGGGCGTACTCCATGGGCAGCTCGCGGGCGATGGGCTCGACGAAGCCGCGCACGATCGTGGCCATGGCCTCGGTCTCGGTCAGGCCGCGCTGCATGAGGTAGAAGAGCTGGTCGGCGCTCACCTTGGAGACGGTGGCCTCGTGACCCATCTCGACGTCGTCGGTGCGCACGTCGACGTAAGGGTAGGTGTCCGAGCGGGAGATCTCGTCAACCAGGAGCGCGTCGCACAGCACGTTGGACTTGGAGTGGCGGGCGTTCTTCATGATCTGCACCAGGCCGCGGTAGGCGCTGCGTCCTCCGTGGCGGGCGATCGACTTGGAGACGATGTGGCTGGAGGTGTGAGGCGCCATGTGCACCATCTTGGCGCCGGTGTCCTGGTGCTGGTCCGCACCGGCGAAGGCGATGGACAGGGCCTCACCGCGGGCGTGGGGGCCCATGAGGAAGACGGCCGGGTACTTCATGTTCCGCTTGGAGCCGATGTTGCCGTCGACCCACTCCATGGTGGCGCCCTCCTCGCAGGTGGCGCGCTGGGTCACGAGGTTGTAGACGTTGTTGGACCAGTTCTGGATGGTCGTGTAGCGCACTCGGGCGTTCTTCTTGACGATGATCTCCACGATTGCCGAGTGCAGGGAGTCGGTGGAGTAGATGGGGGCGGTGCAGCCCTCGACGTAGTGGACGTAGGAGTCCTCGTCGGCGATGATGAGCGTGCGCTCGAACTGGCCCATGTTCTCGGTGTTGATGCGGAAGTAGGCCTGGAGCGGGATCTCGACGTGGACGCCCTTGGGGACGTAGATGAAGGAGCCTCCCGACCACACGGCGGTGTTGAGGGCGGCGAACTTGTTGTCACCGGCGGGCACCACGGTGCCGAAGTACTCCTTGACGAGCTCGGGGTACTCGCGCACGGCGGTGTCGGTGTCAACGAAGATGACCCCCTGCTCCTCCAGATCACCGCGGATCTGGTGGTAGACGACCTCCGACTCGTACTGGGCGGCGACTCCCGCCACCAGACGCTCGCGCTCGGCCTCGGGGATGCCGATGCGGTCATAGGTGTTCTTGATGTCCTCGGGCAGGTCGTCCCAGGAGGTGGCCGGCCGGTCCGTGGAGCGCACGTAGTACTTGACGGCGTCCATGTCGAGCTGGGACAGGTCCACGCCCCAGGTGGGCATGGGCTTGCGCTCGAAGGTGCTGTAGGCCTTGAGCCGCTTGGCGAGCATCCACTCGGGCTCCCCCTTGATGGCGGAGATCTCGCGGACCACCTGCTCATCAAGGCCTCGCTTGGCATTCTTCCCGGCCTCATCGGAGTCGTGCCAGCCGAAGTCGTAGCTCGTTGAGATCGAGTCGATGATCTCGTCGTCGGTGCTACGCACAGTCTCGGTTGTTGGCAGTGTCATCGGGTTCCTTCCATTCGCTTGGTGTCAAAACCTCGCGTCTTAGCCGCCGCCCGGACCGCGCGCTTGCGCAGCGCGGGCATGGCGATGGGAATGTGGGTGGTACAGACGTGCTCGCCTCCGGCCAGGGTGGCCAGACGCTGGACGGGGACGCCGATGAGGCGGGAGATCGCCTGGGTCTCGGCATCGCACAGCTCGTGGAACTCCCCAGCGACGTCACGCACCGGGCAGTTGCCCTGGCACAGCTGGACGGCGAAGGAGCCGTCGCCGACGTCGCGCACGGAGGCCGCGTACCCGTCGAGAGTCAGGGCGTCGGCCAGGGCACGAGCCCTCTCGGAGGGGTCCTTGCCGGCCGACTCGACGACGGCGGCGTAGCGGCGCTCCAGGTCGCGACCGCGGGCGGCGGCGAAGGAGTCGATAGCCTTGTCGCCGGCGACCTGGGACAGGTAGCGCAGGGCGCGGTTGGCCAGGTCGGAGTACCCCTCAGCGAAAGAGGTACGGGCCTTGGGCGTGAGGACGTAGTGCCGAGCGGGGCGGCCGCGGCCGCGCTTGCCTGTGAGGGCCGGCGTGTGGACCTCGATCTGCTCGGCGTCCTCCAATGCGGTGATGTGCCTGCGTACCGCGGCGGGCGTCAGGCTCAGGACCTTGGCGAGCTGGGCCGCCGAAACCGGCCCTTTCTCAGCGATGAGGTCGAGAACGCGCGCCCGGGTAGAGTCATCGTCGCTCTGTGCCATGACTGCTCCTCCCCTAGTCGCTGACGACGCCCCACGGCCTGTCCACATCGCGGCCGGTTCAACCACGTCCTTGTTGGCCGATGGCGTCCGCGAACCAGCCCGGAGGCTGGCCCAGGATCGGCTGCGGGGCGTCGCTGGTCGTCGTGCCACGAGTTTAACCAAGATCATGCTTGCCGAATTCAACGCTGGCAAGTTCATGACGGGGCGTCGCGAGGTGGGATTGAACACGCCACCTAATCAAAGGTAACCCTTATTCAGGAACACCTAACTAGTTGGGAGTCACGGCGGGCTACCTGAGCCGCTCCCGGCCACACTCCGCCGGATCCGCGACGACGCCGTCGGCCACCACCTGCAGCAACCGGGCGAGGATCGCGCCGGTCGAGACCGGCCCCAACGGCGGTGCAGAGCGGCCAGTCGTACACATCGGGGACTGCGTTTTCCATCCAGGACGTACGTCTCCCGCAGACGACTGGGGTCTGACCCCAGTCGTCTGCGGGACAACGCAGTTCTCGCTTGAAAGGTACGTTCCCAAGCGAGGTCTGCCCGTTCGACGCATCCGCGGAAGCAATCCTGGGCGGGCCGATCCAGTCGGAGACAACCCGATGATCCGCCTCGCTACCCGACGAGTGCGAGACGAGGAGGGACTCGCCCGGTCCAGGACCGGCGCCCCAGCGGCCACCCGCCGCCCGGGCACCTGCTGACACGACCTCTTAGCGCCCGCCTCTTGGCAGAAGCTCAATGTTCTCCCACGGCAGCGGATCCGGCACCGCTCCGATGAACTCACCGTCAACGATGTTCTCGAAACCCGTGAGGACCCAGGCTCCGTCACGCAGCTGAAGCAGCTGGCCGGCATAAAGGTGCTCTGGGCGCACGTACCTGGCGCCGTCGACGTCCCAGGGACCCAGCGACCCCTCCCCCTCGGCGACCCACACCCCACCGGGGCCGGGTTCAGCCTTCATGTCGTCGCCGCAGGAGAAGACGAGGAGATGACGATCATCGACGCACCTGCTCTGAGAGACCTCAAGCTGACCGAAGACCGACGGGCTGGTCAGTGGCGGCCGGACCTGCCAGTGGTCCAGGTCCTCGGAGACGGCATGACCGATGACACCGGCCCGGTGGTGCTCAGCCCCCTTCGCCCTGGCGGTGATGAGCATGTGCCAGCGACCCTCGTGCTCAAAGACGAAGGGGTCTCTCCAGTGCTCAGCACCGGAAACGTCCGTCTCTCTCTTCTGGTACCACTTGCCGTCCGCTTCCAGAGGCGCATCGCAAGCTCGCTCGAAGGTCACACCGTCCGTGGAATCAGCCCAGCCGATGCGCTGAACCAGCCCGTCCTCCACTTGAGAGATACCGGTGTAGAAGACGCGCAGAGCACCGTCGGGCTTGATGACAGTAGAACCGGTCCAGATGGCCTTGTCGTCGAAGGCCGGTCCATCGGAGCGCACCAAGGCATCAGCCACGAGTTCCCAGCTGCGCGCATCGTCAGAGACGGCGTGCCCCATGGAGGCGCGAAAGTGTCGCCGCTCCGGGTCATGCAAAGCGCGCGACGCCCACAGGAAGAAGAGGTGGTAGCGATCGCCGTCATCACAGATCCAGTGATCCCACAGCCAGTGATCAGCCAGATGGAGAGACATCCCTACCTCACCCCTTGACCGCGGTGCCCGCCAGCGACGCCACGAAGGACCTCTGGAAGATGACGAACACGATGAGGACCGGCAAGGTGATGAGAGTGCCGTAGGCCATGATCTCCCCCCACACCGGGTTGAGCTGGAAGAAGTACTGCATCCCCACGCTCGCCGGACGCATCGACTCCTGCTGAACGACCATCAGGGGCCACAAGTAGGAGTTCCAGGCGGGAAGCATCGTAATAATCGCAACAGTTGCGAAAGTGGGACCCGACAAAGGCACAATGATTCGGCGGTAGATCGTCCACCAGCTGGCTCCGTCAACTCGCGCCGCCTCATCAATCTCCTTCGGAATATCACCGAAGTGCTGGGCGAAGAGGAAGATCGCAAGAGCATTGGCGATGAATGGCAGGATCTGTACCTGATAGGTGTTGAGCATCCCCTGCTTAAGCAGAAAACCGTCGGTGACCCATTGCAGTGACGGCATTTTGGCGACCCAGTACACCAGCGGCACCGCGATGGTCTCGAAAGGCACCATGAGGGTGGCAAGAACGAGCGAGAGCACAATGTTCTTACCCTTCCAGCGCATGCGAGAGATAGCGAAACCGATCATCGAGTTGACGAGGAGTCCCAGCATGACGATACAAACCGTGACGACCACTGAATTCAGAATGAAACGAGTCGCAGGCACACGACCGAACACTCCGGCATAGTTATCAAAACTCAAGGAACCAACAGGCAGAAATGCCCTCAAAGTACCCAGGTCAGCGAATATCCGATCATCGGTCTTGAGCGACGAGAAAATCATGAAAAGCAGCGGAAACACTGCGACCACCGAGGCGATCACAAGGCCGACATAGGTCAACACTTTCGCCCGGGTTTTCGAAGCGGAGCGGCCATGACCTTTATTCACAACGACGCTATCCTTACCTACACCAGTATTGATGCCACTTCCAGTTGCAACCATGTTAGTTCTTCTCCCGAGTCAGTCGGCGTTGAATAAGAGAGATGACAAGAACACTGACGAAGAATATAAGCGAGATCGCACTCCCGTATCCCATGTCCTGTTCTCTGTAGCCCTTGCGCACCGCGTGATAGACAAGAGTCGACGTCGCATCCTGAGGGCCTCCAGAGGTCATGACATCCACCTGAACGAACAGCCCGAGCGCAGCGATCGTGATCGTGACCAGAATGAACACCATGGTTGAGTGAAGTCCTGGCCATGTCACGTAGCGGAAGCGCTGCCATCCGTTGGCGCCGTCGAGGTCGGCCGCCTCGTAAAGAGCCGGGTCGATCCCCTGAAGCCCTGACAGCCAGATGATCATGTGCAGTCCTACCGCCTGCCAGATCGACAGTAGAATGATTGCGGGCATTGCCGTACCCGGATTGTTCAGCCAGGCGATAGCCGTCCAGGCACCGCCGGTCACGGTGTTGAGCACGGAGTTGAACAGTCCGTTCTCCTCGTAGAAAAAGCTCCACAGGATAGAGACGACCACCATGGACGTCACCACCGGCATGAAAATCATGGTGCGGAACACCGTGACGCCCTTGACCTTCGCGTTGACCAGGACCGCCAGAGCCAGAGCCAGAGCCGACTGGCAGGGAACAACGATCATGGCGAAAAACGCAGTGTTGGTCAGAGACCGAAGAAATGAGGGATCATGCGCAAACGCCCGCAGGAAGTTGTTGAGACCAACAAATTTTGGCGGAGTGGGCGAGACCAGCCGAATGTTGGTGAAGCTGAGTACAAAGGTCAGCAGGATGGGTATGCCAAGAAACAGTGTGAGGAGCACGAGCGCCGGTGACGACATGAGCCAGGCTGTGCGAGCCTCCTTTCTCAGTGCGACTGAACGGCGTTCTGATTGAGCAGTGGACGACATGCCTTCCCCTTCCAGGAAGAGATTCTCAGTTATGCATCTGATTCGTCTGCCGATTGACGACGGGCGGCGTTACTCGTACCTACGCCGCTTTGTATCCGTCATTGGACTTGATGTCGAAATCGATATCATCAGCCGCCTGATCGAGAGTCGATTTGACGCCCGCGCCAGAGACGATGTCACGAGCCGCCTTGTCGAAGATAGACGAAATCACCTTGTATCCTGGCGTTGCTGGACGGAGAAGAGCGAAGGACTCACCAATCTCTCGGACGGGTGACAGCGGCCCTCCGTCCCTGTAGTTCTTGGTCAACGGCGTCGCCGACTCCACCGAGGGGAAGTTTCCGATCGCGTTGGAGTACTCCACGAGGTAGCGGTCCTGCATGAGGAACTCAATGAATTTGTTGGCGGCTTCAGGTTTCTTTGAGGTTGCCGACACGCCCCACTGCCAGGAGCCCCCACCAACATGCGCCCCCTTGCCGAAGTCGACCGGTGGAAGAATGAGCACCTCATCAGTCCCCAAGGTCTCCTGCGACTGAAGGACCTTCCATCCTCCCGCGTAGTACATCGGGACCTTTCCCTGAAGGAAGTCTTGACCATCAGTGGCCGGCGTCTGGGAGGACAGCCCGTCGGCGAACAAGCTGCGGAACCAGGTTCCCCACGCCACCGCCTCAGGCGAATTGAGGAAGCCTTTCGCCGTCGAGAAGTCACGGCGGTCGATGAGGTCTCCCCCGAAGGACTGGAGCATGGGGGCGTAGGCATAGGGCCACCACTCCGCACCGTCCGCCACACTCATGTCGATGGCGTATTTGTACTGTTTCAGCGTCCCGAGCCCTTTGAGCACCTCGTTGAACTCCTCCTTGGTCCAGGGCTGCGCGACACTGGGAATACGTGCGCCGATCTCCTCGAGAGCACTTCTTCTTCCCAGAAAGCAAAGAGAGGTGTCGTAGGGACCGACGGAGTAGAGCTTGTCGTTCCAGTAGCCCTTGGCTGAGGCAATGATGGAGCTCTCGAGCTGGGAGGAGAGCTGGAGCGGAGCCAGGTAGCCGGCCCAGGCCCAGTTCGGCATGACGGGACCGTCAAGATCGAGGATGTCCGGCAGGTCGCCGCTGACTGCGGCCGCGGCGATGGCGTCGTTGTAGGCCGCCTGTGGAAAGGCCTCGATTCTGACGGCTGAATCCGGGTTCTCCTGGTTGAAGGCGTTGACAGCTGACTGGACGACGGCGAGCTCTTCCTTGTTACCGCCGTTGTGCGTCCACAAGGTGATGCCCTTGGACGAGTCTCCGTCAGCGCGAGAGGAGCATGAGCTCAGGGCAGCGGCGGCAGCGGCGCTTACGCCGATACCTAGAAATGAACGACGGGTTGTTGGCATAGGGCACTCCTTTGTGTGTCACCGAATAGGACGACCGGAGTTCACGGAACTCCAGAACATATCGGGAAGGTGAACTGGTTGGGGCTCAGTCGCTGGTACGTGGCGGAGCCGTGGACTCACGGACAATGAGCTCGCAGGGGAAACGGTGAGTGTTGGCCAGGACATCTCCTGCGGCAAGACGGCGTACCAGCCAGTCGGCCATCTCGTAATGAGGCAGCCGCATCGTCGTCAAGGGCGGAGCGAGGTTGGTAGAGATCAGAAGCAGGTCGTCGAAGCCGACGACCGACAGGTCCTCAGGTATCGACAAGCCGAGCGAGGCAGCCACCCGGTAGACCCCGGCCGCCATACCGTCGTTGTAACAGAACACGGCAGTGGGACGGTCCTTACGATCCAGCAGCTGCCGGGCTGAGGCGTCGGCGCCAGCAGGATCGTTCCCGCCTGCGACCACAAGCGTGGGATCGAGGGGGATTCCAGCCTGGCGCAGAGCCGCCTCGTAGGCGTCTCGCCGCAGGCTGACGGCGGTAGTCGTCTCATCGTCGTGGGTGATATGGCCGATGCGACGGTGACCGAGTTCTAGCAGATGGACGACAGCCTCCCGAGCAGCGTCGGCTTCATCAGGGACGACCCCCATGATGGAGTCCCGATCGGCGAAGCCGTTGAGAACCGCTATATTGGTGAGACCGGCAGGCACACGTACCTTCTGGTGATACATAGCGGCTTGAACGATGGCGTCTACCCGGCGGGACCTCAGCTCATTCGCAGCGCGACGGGTCTGCTCTGGATCCCCACCCGAGTCAGTGAAGATCACCGACCACCCAAGGTCTCGGCTGGCGTTGAGAATGCCGTCGATCATGGACACGGCATAGGGCGTCGAAAGCACCTGCTCCCCCAGGACCCCGAGAGTGAGAGTCCGTTTGGTGCGCAGACCTCCGGCCAGCGCGTCCCGAACGTACCCCAGCTCCTCCGCGGCATCCCGTACCCGCTGGGCGGTACGAGCGCCCACACGTCCCTCGGACTTCCCCGAGAGCACCAGGGAGGCAGTCGCGGTCGAGACACCCGCCTGCTGAGCAACCTGTGCGAGCGTGACCACAGTCGTCCCTCCTGTTTCCAAGTCGACGTGTTGGCTGAGGCCTGTCGACCTCCCCTGGTCGCAGCACCAGCAACGCTGACAGCACCAGTGTGGATGACCACACAACGAAAGTCAACCGATTAACCTCCTGTGTTGCAAGGCTTTTGGGCTCCTAGTCGTTGCTCCCGACGTTTGCGCTGGTCACGTGAGGAACGAATGGATAAGAAGACGGGCGGGAACCTTCTGGTTCCCGCCCATGGCAGGGTCGTGGGCCCGCGTTGCTCACTGAGAATGGTTACAGACTCTCCGGGCTGCGTAGCCAGGGGGCGTCAGCAGGGCGCAGCTCGGCCCAGCCGCGAGCGCGGGCCTGGGCCGTGGCCAGGACTCCGAGCACGGTGGAGGGATTGTGCAGGCGTCCGTCCATGACGGCGTCGACGGCCTCGTCCAGGCGCACCCAGGTGGGTACGAACTCGGCCTCCTCGGCCTCACGAGGAGTGCGCTGGTCCTCGGGCAGCAGGCTCAGGTCCTGGGCGAGGAAGATCCGGGCTCCCTCAGTGGTGAAACCGGGTGAGGCGTAGAACTCGGCCAGGGTGTTCCAGGTGGCCGCGGTGTAGTCGGTCTCCTCGGCGAGCTCGCGGGCAGCGGAGATCGCCGGGGGCTCCCCGGGGACGTCGAGCAGGCCGGCGGGGATCTCCCACAGGCAGGCGCGCACGGGATGACGGTACTGGCGGACCATGAGGATCTCCGGGGCGCCGTCGGCCTGGGAGGAGTCCTGGCCCTCGCGCAGGGCGATGACGGCGACGGCGTCGTGGTGGACGACGACCTGACGGGCCACCGGTTCCTGGCCGGGGCCCAGGCGCACGTGGTCGGCGTCGACGGCGAAGATCGGGCCGTTCCAGACCCGCTCGCTGGAGATCACCTCCCGGCCTGGCTCGCACTCGTCGACGAGGCCGATCGCGCCAAGGGCGCGCCCGTCGCTCTGGTTGGCCCCTGTCACCGGCTGGTTCACGGTTGACTCCTTCACTGGCTGCCGGCGTCCTTGTCGCTAGGCGCTCGGGTAGCAACGATGCTACCCCTCGCGGCAGCGCTAGCCGGGTCAGCCCAGGGCAAGAACCTCCTGACGCAGCTGGGCCGACAGGTCCTCGGATCCGGGTAGGAGCTCGGCCGCTCGGCGTGCGCTCTGCGCGGCTCGGGTGCGGGCCTCGGGGTCGCTCAGGATCGCGGCGAGCGTCTCGGCGATGGCGGGGGCCTCAGGGGCGACGAGGACGGCTCCTCCTCTGGCGGTGACGGCGGTGCCGCCGACGTCGGTGGCCACGATCGCGACGCCGGCGCGCAGGGCCTCCTGGATGGTGAGGGGCTGGCCCTCCCACAGGCTGGTCTGGACAACGACGTCGGCAGCTTCCATGAGGCCGGTTGCGTCGGTGCGCCGGCCCAGGAGTCTCACTGGAAGGTGCTCGGCGGCGATACGTTCGGCGGCCTCAGCCTTGCCGGGCCCGTCTCCGGCGACAACCCAGGTGAAGGCGGGCAGGCGGCCGGCCTCGACGTCGCGGGCCAGGATCGCGGCGGCGTCGAGCAGGAGAGGCAGGCCCTTCTGCGGGGCCAGGCGGGCGACGGTCAGGACGCGGGCACTGTCCTGCGGCCAGGCATCCTCCAGTGCCGCCGGGGCAGGGGATGCCGGTTCGGACCGCGGCTGCGGGGCCGCCGCGGGAATGACGGCGAGCTCGACGCGTGGGGCGCCAAGACCTCTCGCGCGCTCGGCCAGGTCAGGGCTGACGGCCAGGACGAGGTCGGCGCGCGAGGCGATGAGCCCTTCGAGCCTCTCCCCTACCAGGGTGGTCAGGCGGCCTCCAACGGTGAGGTTGTGGAGGGTCACGACCAGCCGGGTGCGGCCGCGCCTGCGTCGGCCCAGGGCGAGGGCGGCCAG
>CAUVMS010000081.1:0-11487 GCA_963552815.1 uncultured Actinomyces sp.
TGACCAAGCGTGCGGGTGCGTTCCTCGATCCGGATCCCGGGGCGGGCCTCGCAGCATCGCCCGGACATATGCAACAGGACCTAGGTCGAAGGAGGCCGACGATGTGATGCCGTGGCCGATGCGATGTGAGGACGCGCTGAGATGACGGGGCGCTCGCGGGCGGTGGTTGTCGCCATGATGCTGTGGTGGGTGTTCTTCGGCTGCGTCAGCGTGTCCTGGGCGCTGGGCTCCCCGTGGCTGGTCGACACGGTTCTTCAGGGCGAGGGCCTGCGGCTCGCTCAGGAGCGGCCCACCTGGTTCGTTGTGGTCGTCCTCGTCTCCGGGCTGGTGAAGCTGGGCTTCGTCGTCTTCGGGTTTGCCCTCCTGCGCCCGGACGTCATCAGGGTGCCGTGCTGGATGCGTTTGACCTTCGGCTGGGTGTCGGGGATCCTGCTCATGGTCTATGGGCTGGCCGGTTCGGCGTCGGCGATTCCGCGGCTACTGGCGGGGGAACCGCTCTCGCGCTACGGCTGGTGGCGCCTGTTGCTGTGGATGCCTCATTTCTGGGTGGGCGGCATCCTGGTGCTGGCTGCGACGGTCGCCTACCTGCGGTGGAGCCGGACGGCGTCGACCGGCTCTGCCGTGCTCACAGGCCCTGCTGGGCGCTGATTCCCCGCGCGAGTCTTCAGCTGGAACGTGCGGAACGTCGTCGTCTTCAGGGTTCCCGCGGATAGTGATAAATGGGACAATGGTTCCTTATACGCCGTCGGGGCGTCCAGAGCCAAGGAGGAACCTATGGCCGACCTTGCGACCCTGATCTCTGTCGACGCCGTGTCCCTGGGGGTCGTGGCCGATGACTGGCGCGCCGCAGTCCGAGCCGCCGGTGAGTTGCTGGTCGACGTGGGCGTCACCTCCCCCGAATACACCGACGCCATGATCGCGACTGTCGAGGCCTCCGGTCCGTACATCGTCCTCACCCCGGGCTTCGCCCTCCCTCATGCGCGCCCCGACGATTCCGTCCGCCGTACCGGGTTCTCCTTCGCGCGCCTTGCCGCGCCAGTTGAGTTCGGTGCGGGAGACAACGACCCGGTGACCATCGTGATGGCTCTCGCGGCCGCCGACTCAGACCAGCACCGGGATGCGCTGGCGGCACTCGCAAGGGTGCTCGCTGATCCCGGCCGGCGTGCCCGTCTCGACACGGCCGGCACGCCCGCCGAGATCATGGACGTGTTCTCGGGCCCTGCTAGGGCTTCCACCGCGCAGCCGGAGTCCGTGACGGTCTCGGATGCACCGGTCGCGGAGCAAGCACCAGCGACGCCCGTTACGGAGGACACCGTTGCTTCCAAGGGCCGGATCCTGACGGTGTGCGGCAACGGCGTCGGCACGAGCATCTTCCTCAAGAACACCCTCGAGCAGGTGCTCGGCTTGTGGGGGTGGGCGCCCTACTTCTCCATTGAGGCGACCGACACGATCTCCGCCAAGGGCAAGGCGAAGGACGTCGACCTCGTGCTCACGTCGGGTGCGATCGCCGACTCGCTGGGCGACCTCGGAACGCCCGTCCACGTCATCGGCGACTTCACCTCGAAGCAGGAGATCGACGAGGCCCTCCGACGCTGGTACGCGGTCTAGACAGCCCTGCCCCTCCCTCGACGATCGACACCCACAGGAGAGTCAGCACATGGACGTCATCTACGCAATCGCTCGCTTCCTGGTCAACGAGATTCTGAGCGTCCCGGCGTTCCTCATCGGCATCATTACCGCTGTCGGTCTTCTCGCGCTGCGTAAGAGCACCGGGGCCGTGATCGGTGGAGGACTGAAGGCGACACTCGGGTTCCTTCTGGTCGGTGCGGGCGCGACGCTCGTCACCGCGTCTCTGGACCCGCTTGGTGTCATGATCCAGGGTGCGCTCGGCGCCCAGGGTGTCGTGCCGACGAACGAGGCCATCGTCGGCATCGCGCAACAGGAGTACGGCGCTCAGGTGTCGTGGCTCATGATCCTCGGCTTCGTCGCGGCCCTCGTCCTGGCACGTTTCTCACCCCTGCACTACGTCTTCCTGACCGGACACCACATCCTGTTCATGGCGACGATGATCACCATCGTCATGGCCTCAGCGGGCATGAGTACGTGGCTCGTCGTCGGACTCGGGGCAGTCCTGCTGGGAATCCTCATGGTCTCCCTTCCCGCCTTCGCTCAGCCGTGGATGCGCAAGCTCACTGGTGACAACACGATCGCCATCGGCCACTTCGGCACCGCGGGATACGTCGCAGCCGGCGCCGTCGGACGCCTGGTCGACCCCAGGGGCCGGAGCCGTTCCACTGAGGAGATCAAGGTGCCCGAGGGACTCCGATTCCTCCGCGACTCGATGGTTGCCACGGCGCTGTCGATGGTTCTCATGTACCTGGTTGTCGCCGTGGCCTACCTCGTCCGGGTCGGACAGAAGACGGCCTTCACGGCCTTCGGCGGCGCCACCGACGTCGGCGACTACCTCATGCAGTCGGTGACCCAGGGACTGGGCTTCGGAATCGCGGTGGCGGTGATCCTGTTCGGCGTGCGCACGATTCTCGGCGAGCTCGTCCCGGCCTTCCAGGGAATCGCCGCGAAGGTGGTGCCCGGCGCGGTCCCCGCACTGGATGCGCCGATCGTCTTCCCATACGCACAGAACGCGGTCCTCATCGGCTTCATCTCGTCCTTCGCGGCCGGGCTCCTCGGGCTGTTCACCCTGGCTGCCTGGCTTGGTCCCGCGCTCGGACTCGCCGTCATCCTTCCGGGGCTGGTCCCCCACTTCTTCACCGGCGGTGCCGCAGGCGTGTTCGGGAACGCGACCGGCGGACGCAGAGGCGCCGTCGCCGGCGGCTTCGTCAACGGACTGTTGATCACCTTCCTTCCCGCGTTGCTCATGCAGGTGCTCGGCAGCTTCGGATCTGCCAACACGACCTTCGGAGACGCCGACTTCGGCTGGTTCGGGCTTCTCATCGGCAGCCTGGCCAGGAGCGGGCCGGCACTCGGCGCCGTCCTGCTGGCAGTCGTCGGTGCTGCCATCCTCGGGGCTGCGGTTGTCGTCCAGCGACGTGTTGTTGATACGGGATGGGACCCGGCGCCGGCACGTGCGGCCGGATCGGTTCCCGCCGGCAGCGAGAGCGCTTCCCGGCGTGCAGCGTCAGACGGACGCTATCCCCGGATCGCTCCGCCTCCAGGTGCACCGCGTCCGCCCGCCCGGCTCGACGTCACGTGACGAAGCGCCTCGTTCCAGCCGCCTGCCGCTCATGGGGTGCCGAGCCCCGCACCAGCCGGTGGATGACTGGTCCCGCACTCACACCTGCGAAAGACCTCGCACTTAAGGGGTTGTTCCCCTTTTCAGCGCTCACCAGTGCCCGGCCGCCGCCGGGTGGTTGTCGCCCCGGATCATCTACGGACAGGGCAAGACATCATGCCCGCAGCGGCTGGCCCAGCCTCCGGTACCAACCATCGGGAACCGCCCACAAGGTGACGGGGGAGGGCCGGGCATGCGCCCCCGACTGCGCTTCCCGGCCCTCACTTGAGTGTCACCCGGGCGGCCGCCCCGGCTCAACGGGGAGTGTTCCCCAAACCTTCCGATGGGTAGCGGCCCGGTTCAGCAGGTGAGGGCCACGTCGTCGGCGACGGCGGAGCGGCCGATTCCGGCGAGCTCGTCGTCGTCGGCGTTGCCGCCGGTGCACACGATCGCGCAGGGGCCGCGGCGGGCGGGGTCGGCTATGAGCCCGGCCAGGCTCGCCGCGCCGGCGCCCTCGGCCAGGGTGTGGGCGTGGGTGCACATGAGGCCGACGGCGCGCTGGATGTCGTCGTCGTCGACCAGGATGAAGTCGTTGAGACCTCGGCCCAGCACGGACTGGGTGAGGGTGAAGCTCGCCCCGACGGCCAGGCCGGCCACGCGGGTGCGGCTGTGGACGGTGGCCGGCTGACCGGTCTTCCAGGCGCGGTGCGCGGCCGGGGCGGCGCTGGACTGGACGCCGATGACCCTGCACCCGGGCGCCAGGACATCGCGTACGAGGCAGGCGCCGGCGGCTCCGGAGCCCGAGCCGACCGGGGCGTAGACGGTGCGCAGGTCGCGGTGGCGGCGGAAGAGCTCGAGGTAGACGGTGGCGTGCCCGAGTACGATGGCCGGCTCGTCGCCGGGGGAGACCATGCGCATCCCTTCGCTCAGGGAGAGGACCTCGGCGTGAGCGAGAGCGTCGCGCATCGTGTCTCCCTCGACGACGACGCGGGCACCCAGGGCGCGCACCGCGGCCACCTTGCGGGCCGGGGCACTGATCGGCACGACGACGGTGACGGGCACGTCGCTGCGCGCACCCGCCCAGGCCAGGGACTGGGCGTGGTTGCCGGTGGAGGCGGTCACGACGCCGCGGCGCCGCTCCTCGGGGCTGAGCGCCGCCATGAGCGCAACCCCGCCACGGACCTTGAAGGCACCGGTGGGCTGGATGTTCTCGTGCTTGACCACGACGTCGACCCCGGCCTCGGCGTTGAGCAGCGGGTAGGACCAGGACGGGGTCTCGGGCAGGACACGTGAGATGGCCTCGTAGGTGCGCAGGACGGCGTCGAAGTCAAGGCCGGCCCGGGTGGTGGCGGGTGTCAGGACGTCGGTTGCGGTCATATCTCCATGATGAGGACGACCGGTCTATCGGTCCAATGAATATTTTGGCAAGTACCCATCTATATGAGCCATACTTGGTGGTGTGATCGATGTTCAGCAGCTGCGCTCCCTCGTGGAGCTCTCCCGGCTCGGCACCGTCTCGGCCGTCGCCGAGTCCCTGGGATTCAGCCAGTCCACCGTCTCCCACCAGCTGGCGGCCCTGTCGCGTGCGACCGGTGCGGTGCTGCTGACGCGGGCGGGCAGAGGGGTACGGCTCACCGAGGAGGGGAGGGCACTGGCGGCCCGCGGTCAGGAAGTCCTCGACCTGCTGGACCGCGCTGAGCGCGAGGTGGTCTCCATGGCGCACGCGGAGGCGGGGCGGGTGCGCCTGGCAGCCTTCCCATCGGCGGTGGCCTCACTCGTGCCCGGGGTGCTCGACGTCATCGGCCGCGAGTACCCGGGCCTGGAGGTCGAGATGGTCGACGCCGAGCCGCCCGAGGCACTTGACGCGCTGCGGCGCGGGCGGGTGGACGCGGCCCTGTCCTTCTCCTACATCGACGACGATGCCGGTGAGGGTCTTCGGGCGGTGCACCTGTTCGACGACGTCCTCTACCTGGTCACCCATCCCGGCGGCATCACGCGCATCGCCGACGGCGCCCAGTGCCGATGGGTGACCGGGTGTGCGCGCTGCCACGAGGAGCTCATCGCCGTGGGGTGGGCCAACGGCTTCACACCCGAGACCGCCTACGCCTCCGACGACTACGTGGCTGTGCAGGCGCTCGTGGCCGCAGGAGTGGGGGCGGCGCTGCTGCCCGGGATGGCGCTGAGCGCCCACCGGCACGAGGGGGTCGAGGTGCGCCCGCTGGCTCGGGAGCACCGGCGGGTCGAGGTGGTCACCCGCGCCGAAAGGCCCCGGCCGCTGGTCATCGATGTCCTGGTGGAGGCGTGCTGGACCGCGGCCCGGAGTACGAGCCTGCGCCGGCCGGCGGTCAGGGCCGGCGGGAGCGGCGCCGCTCGGTGATCTGTGGCACGGTGCGCCATCGCCCTGACACAGCGTTGACCAGCACGCGAGGGTCGAGGACAGGCTCGAGATGCCGGGAAGCGGCCAGGCTACTCACCACTCATCGGCGAACTGCTCGAGGTTCTCGGTGTTGGGATGGGCTGGTTCTGCGCTCGAACGCACCGGCTTGAAGATGCAAGGTGACGTGCATCTGCCGCGGGCCGGTTGTCCACTGAACGGTGGACAACCACGTGGTCCGACCGGTCGCTACTGACGCTGCGACTCAAGTCACACACTTGAGGCATGTCGCAGCTCCCCGCCGTCCAGATCAGAGGCCTGACCAAGTCCTACGGGAACAAGCGTGTCCTTGAGAACCTGGATCTCGCCGTCCCGGCCGGTACCGTCCTGTCCCTCCTGGGACCCAACGGCGCCGGTAAGACCACCGTCGTCGAGATCCTCCAGGGCCTGCGCCGCCGTGGCGGCGGCACCGTCTCCGTCCTGGGGGAGGATCCGGGGAGGGCCTCGCGCGCCTGGCGCGCCCGCATCGGCATCGTCTCCCAGACCTCCGCCGACTTCAAGGACCTCACCGTCACCGAGGCCGTCACTCACGTCTCCCGATTCTTCTCCCAGCCGGCCGACGTCGCCGAGACCATCGATCGCGTGGGGCTCTCCGACGACGCCCGCACCCGCGCCTCGCGCCTGTCCGGAGGGCGGCGTCGCCGCCTCGACGTCGCCCTGGCCATCATCGGCCGCCCCGAGCTGCTGTTCCTCGACGAGCCCACCACCGGCTTCGACCCCGAGGCCCGCCACGTCTTCTGGGATCTCGTCAAGGATCTGCGCAGCGACGGCACCACCGTGCTGCTGACCACCCACTACCTCGACGAGGCCGCCCACCTGGCCGACGAGGTCGCCATCATCATGGGTGGCCGCGTCGTCGAGCACGGCACCCCAGAGGCCCTCGCCCGCCAGGCCGGCAGCAGGCGCACCGTCAGCTGGATCGAGGACGGTGTCGAGCACACCGAGTCCACGACCACCCCCACCGCCGTGGTCCGTGCTCTCATGGGGCACCTCACCGGGCCCGACGGCGAGGTGCCCGGACTCCAGGTCCACACCCCGAGCCTGGAGGACCACTACCTCGAGCTCGTCTCCCGCCACCACATCGCCTGATTCGCCGTCACCTGACCCGCTGTCGCGTCTGCCCGTTCCCGTCTCCCCGGCGCGCCGGCGCCCCTGCCTCTCTTCCGTGTCTCCCCGTTGCTTCCTGCCCGTCTACCTGAGGAGCCCCCATGACGACCTCCCTCGACCTCTCTACCGCCCCCAGGTCAGCGGCTCAGCGCCCCGGCGGCGCGATGGCCGCCGTCCTGACCTTGACCTGGGCGAGCCTGGTCAGCTTCGTACGCGAACCCATCGCCTTCGTCATGGGGATCTTCTACCCCCTGTTCATGCTCATCCTGTTCAACGCCGTCTTCCCCGGTGAGATGAACGGCGGCATCACCTTCGGCGAGTACATGCTGCCGGCCATGATCACCATGGGCGTGCTCATGACCTGCATGCAGATCCTGGCGATCTCCGTGGCCGCCGAGCGTGAGAGCGGCGAGCTCAAGCGTCTGGCCGTCCTGCCCGTGCCGGCCTGGGCCCACGTGGCCGCCAAGTGCCTGGCCAACGCCGTCCTGTCCGGGCTCAACATCGTCGTCCTCATCGGCGTCGGCCGCCTCGTCCTGGGGCTGAGCCTGCCCGTCCGGGCGGCCTCCTGGGGGCTGGCGGCCCTGACCCTCGTGCTCACGATCAGCGCCTGCACCGCCCTGGGGCTGGCCATCGGCCGCTGCTGCCCCTCCTCGCGCGCCGCCTCCGGGATCCTCACCCCGGTCGTCATCATCCTCCAGATCGTCTCCGGCCTCTTCCTGCCCCTGTCCCAGCTACCGGCCTGGATGGTTCACGGCTTCTCGATCCTGCCGGTGCGCTGGTCGGCCGAGCTCATGCGCGAGGCCTTCCTGCCCGCCACCGCCGCCGTCGCGGAACCCACCGGTGCCTGGGAGACCGGCAAGGGCCTGGCCGTCGTGACCGCCTGGCTCGTGGGCGGCGTCGTGGCCGCCGTTGTCATCACCCGCCGCGATACAGTGGACAGATGACCCGGGAGATACAGGATCTCGTGTCCTGGCCCCGAGACCTGCGTGGTGCGCTGCGCCTGGCCTGCGAGGGTACGGACAGCCCTACGGGACTGTACCCACCGCTGGACCGGGCTGGTCTGCCGCGCTGGGTCTGGTGCGTCCTGACCTGGGCGCTGGCGGCCGCCACCCTCCTGGGAGAGCTCTACTCCGATCTGGCCCTGCTGGGCTTCTTCATCGTGGTGCCGATGCTCTGGTGGGTCTACACCAGGTGGTGTGCCGCCGTCGTCGCGCACCTGGTCGTCGGGGCGGGCTTCGCCGCCGTCGAGTACGTCAAAGGCAACGAGGCGTGGTGGAGCGGCCCCCTCGCCATGGTCGTCATCGTCCTGGTGACGGGGACCTGGTTCACCTGGGTCCAGATCGTGCGCTACGAGGCCATTCACGCCCTCGAGGCCAAGGAGGAGGCGCTCGCGGCACTGGCGCGCACGCAGGGCGAGCTCGTCGCCGCCGAGCGCGCCGCGGGCATCGCCGCCGAGCACGAGCGCTGGTCCCGCGAGGTCCACGACACCCTGGCGCAGGGGTTCATCTCCGTGGTCAACCTCGCCCAAACAGGGCTCAATGAGCTTTCCGAGCACTCGGAGGGTGACCCCCATCAGGCGCGGGCACTACTCCATCGGGACACCGGTCCGGGTCAGCGAACCGGTGACCCCAGTCAGGCGCGGGCACTGCACGGCTTGCTCACCGAGATCGAGGTCGTGGCGCGCGACAACCTGGCCGAGGCCCGAGCCCTGGTGGCCGGAGAGAGCCCCAGCGCCCTGCGCGACGACGGACTGGAGGCTGCGCTGCGGCGCCTGGCCCGGGCCCAGGAGCACCACGGTCTGGACATCTCCCTCATCGCCGAGCTGCCGGCCCAGATGACCTCCGCGCTCCAGGTCGCGGTCCTGCGCATCGTCCAGGAGTCCCTCAGTAACGTCGTTCGCCACGCCCGGGCGGGGCGCGTCGACGTCGTCGTCTCCTCCTCTCCCGAGGCCGGCGAGCTGGTCGTCACCGTCGCCGATGACGGCGTCGGCGCGGGAGGAGCACCGGAGGGGACCGGGCTGACCGGGATGCGATCGCGCGTGGAGACCCTCGGTGGGACGCTGACCGTCGACCCGCTCCAGGAGCCCGATGAACGCGGGCGTGTCGGAACCGTCGTCGAGGCCAGAATGCCCTTGTGAACGACGTCGTCCCCTCCTCAGCAAGCGCTCCGGGCTCTGCAGACCTGGCCCATGACTGCTCATCGCCCCGCCCGGGCGACGGCCGGGTCCGTCTCCTCGTGGTCGACGACCACCCGGTGGTGCGCTCCGGGATCGTCGGCATGCTCTCCGGCGAGCTGGGCATCCAGGTCGTGGGGCAGGCCGCCGACGGCGACGAGGCCATCGCCTTAACCGCCGAGATCAGCCCCGACGTCATCCTCATGGACCTACGCATGCCCGGCCTCGACGGAGTCGAGGCCACCCGCCGGATCTCTGCCCGTCCCGGTGCGCCCCGCGTCGTGGTCCTGACGACCTACGACACCGACGGGGACATCCTGCGCGCCGTCGAGGCCGGCGCCATCGGCTACCTCCTCAAGGACTCCCCGCGCGAGGACATCATCAAGGCCGTGCTCTCCGCCGCCGTGGGGCGCAGCGCGTTGAGCCCGGCCGTGACGACCCGGCTCGTGGGGGTGGCGCGCGGGACCAGGTGCGGTGCATCCGGTTTTTCCCACCGGGCAGGGGCGCCGGTGACCCTGTCCCCACGCGAGAGACAGGTCCTCCAGGTCGTGGCGCGAGGACTGTCCAACAGCCAGATCGGGGCCGAGCTCTACATCACCGAGGCCACCGTCAAGACCCACCTGCTGCGCGCCTACTCCAAGCTCGGCGTCGACTCGCGCACGGCGGCCGTCACCGAGGCGCTGCGCCGCGGCCTGCTCGAGCTGGACTGAGCCGTATCGCAGCGTCCCGGGTGCTTCACCGCGGCCACGGTCCCCGCGAGTTCGTACCTTAGGGTGCGCGTTCGAGGGGTAGAGGGTACGAACGCGCGACCTACCCTACGAACGCGACTGGTAGGGACAGGGCGCGAGGCAGAGGATGAACCTGCGAAGACGACGGTGGCGGGGATCATGACCTCATGAGCCGCTCGCACCACCGCCTCGCCCTCCTGACGACCACCGGCGTCGGCCTCCTTGGAGCGCTGGTGCTGGCCGCCCGCGCTGGCCGCCCACGCGGGGATGACTCGCTTCCGTTGCCCGGCGACGACCTGGTGCCTGGGGCGACCATGATCGAGACCCACCAGATCGACATCGACGCCCCGGCAGCGGCGGTCTGGCCCTGGCTGGTGCAGCTGGGCTACGAGCGCGGCGGCTTCTACAGCTTCGATCTGCTCGAGCGTTTGGCGGGCGTGGGTATCACCAATGCCTGGCGCATCGAGCCGCGCTGGCAGGACCTCGCCGTCGGCGACCAGGTGCGCCTGGCCGCCGACGCCGCCCTGACCGTCGCGCGTCTGGAGCCCGGGCACTGCCTCGTCCTGTCCTCCGACGGCGGCGTCGCGCCGCCCGGGGCAGGCATGGACTTCGACTTCTCCTGGGCCTTCGTGCTCGACGATCACGGCTCCGGTCACTGCCGCTTGCGGATCCGGGAGCGCTACCTGCCCCACCGGGGCGCGACGGCGGTGGTGGTGTGGGCGGTGCGCCCCGTCGCCAGGTTCATGACCCGGGGGATGATGTGGGGCCTGCGTAGGCGCGCCCAAGCCTGAGTCGACCCGGCTCAAGGCTTACTCACGCCTACCGCGAACAGGGGCATGGCCCGGGCGTCGGCCTGGTTAGCCTTGTCAGCACGTGCCCCCAGCGCCGTCTCTCCTCGGCGCTGCGACATCCCTCGCCACCACCGGACGAGCGGCCCCGCACCGAGCACGTGCCGAGGAGGAACTACTGATGTTTGAACGCTTTACCGACCGCGCCCGCCGCGTCGTCGTGCTCGCGCAGGACGAGGCGCGGGCCCTGAACCACAACTACATCGGCACCGAGCACCTCCTTCTCGGTCTCATTCACGAGGGCGAGGGAGTTGCTGCCAAGGCGCTGGAGTCCATGGACATCTCCCTGGACGCCGTGCGCAACCAGGTCATCGAGATCATCGGCGAGGGCCAGTCGGCCCCCACCGGTCACATCCCCTTCACGCCGCGCGGCAAGAAGGTCTTCGAGCTCTCCATGCGTGAGGCCCTCCAGCTCGGTCACAACTACATCGGTACTGAGCACCTGCTGCTCGGCCTGCTGCGCGAGGGCGAGGGGGTGGCCGCCCAGGTCCTGACCAACCTCGGCGGAGACCTCTCCAGCGTGCGCCAGACCGTCATGCAGATGCTCTCGGGCTACGAGGGCAAGGAGACGGTCAACGCCGGCGGCCCCTCCAAGGAGGGCACGCCGTCGGGCAGCGCCATCCTGGATCAGTTCGGCCGCAACCTCACCGCCGCCGCCCGCGAGGGCAAGCTGGACCCGGTCATCGGCCGCAAGAAGGAGATGGAGAGGGTCATGCAGATCCTCTCCCGGCGCACCAAGAACAACCCCGTCCTCATCGGGGAGCCGGGCGTGGGCAAGACCGCGGTCGTCGAGGGCCTGAGCCAGGCCATCGTCCATGGCGACGTGCCTGAGACCCTGCGCGACAAGCAGCTCTACTCTTTGGACATGGGCTCGCTCGTGGCCGGCTCGCGCTACCGCGGCGACTTCGAGGAACGCCTCAAGAAGGTCCTCAAGGAGGTGCGCACCCGCGGAGACATCGTCCTGTTCA
>CAUVMS010000082.1:0-11475 GCA_963552815.1 uncultured Actinomyces sp.
CGTGGGGGGCGGGTCCGGCTGCGGCGCCTCCGCCTGTCCGAGGTCCGCCGGAACCGCCGGCGGCGTCGGGCCCGGTGAAGACGATCGGCCCGGAGTCGGCCGGGGCTCCACCGGGCACCGTGCGCACGGGCGCCGGGCCGACGTCGACCCCGAGCACCGGCCCGCCGACGACCTGGTGATCGCCGGGCTCGTCCCCATGAGCACTATCGACTGGCCCGACCACCTGGTCGCGACGGTCTTCTGTCAGGGCTGCCCCTGGAACTGCTTCTACTGCCACAACCAGGCCCTCATCCCCACCCGCACACCCGGCCAGGTGGCGTGGGAGGAGGTGCGGGCCCTGCTGCGCCGCCGGAGGGGCCTGCTCGACGGTGTCGTCCTCACCGGCGGTGAGGCGCTGCGCCAGGACGCCCTGGCTGACGCCGCCCGCGAGGTCATCGACATGGGCTTCCAGGTGGGGCTGCACACGGCCGGGCCCTACCCGCGGCGGCTGCGCGACATGGTCGAGGCCGGGCTCGTGCACTGGGTGGGGCTGGACATCAAGGCCCTTCCCGAGCACTACGAGCAGGTGGTCGGCCGGGCGAACGCGGCCACGAAGGCCTGGGAGAGCCTGGAGGTGCTCATCGAGGCGGCCGACCGCGGCGGGCCGGACTTCGAGGTGCGCACCACCGTGGTTCCCGGAGACGTGACGGCCGACGACGCCGTCGAGGTCGCCCGGCGGGTGCACGCGGCGGGGGCTCGGGTCTACGCCCTCCAGCAGGCCCGCTCGGAGGGGACGACCGGCGAGTTCGACGTCGTGGCGCCCGGCTGGGACGCGGCGTGCGAGCGCATGGCCGAGCGCATCGAGGCCCTGGGCTGGGACCGTTTCACCTATCGCCCGGCATAGGGCGCCGCCAGCGAGCGCCAGGAGGTCGTTGATCCGCTGGCCTAAGTCGCTGTGGGGAGCGATGTCCATGGTCGGGCGGTGGGTGCGCTCCTAGCCTCGGGGCATGAGCTACGACATCCTGATTTTCGAGCCGGCGGCGGTCTCAGACGAGGACTTCCCGCAGTGGTGGGAACAGGTCTCCCGGTGGGAGGAGCTGCATCGCTGTGACAGCCTTGAGCGCTCCACCCCGGCGATCAGGTCCTTCTACCGCGACCTCATTCGCGCTTTCCCACCGTTAAACGGCCCAGATGCACTGACCGATGATGAGGTTGATGCGCACCTCGCCCAGGGGCTCCCGGTTGCCGACTACACCATCGGTGCTGACTTCATTGACGTCGGTTGCAGTTGGTCGGCTGCCGATGCGCTCGTGATGGCCGTCGGTGAGCTGGCCTGGACGCATCGGCTTGCAGTCGCCTACGTCAGTGACGACAGTTCGATCGTCCGGCCGCCGGAACGGCCGGCCCGGTCCGCCTCCGATCTCCAGGTCGACTACGTCGTCCAACGCTCCAAGGGGTGAATCCGGCGTCGGCTGGTCGGACGCGAGTGTGTTCGTCCAAACCGTCGGCCAGCTGGCCTGGACGCAGCGGCTCGCGGTCGCCTGCCTCAGTGAGGATGGTTCGATCCTCCGGCTGTAGGGGATGGTGAGGTTCGTCGTTGAGGGGCTTTCAGCGGTTGTTCGCCTCTCAACTGGATGGTTAGGCTGAGCCGCACGCTAGAAGGAGACAACCGTGAAGCCTAGACGAGCTACCCAGCTCCTCATGACCGCGGGGCTCGCCCTTGCGACAGCCACCGCATGCCTGCCGTTCCAGCCTCAAGGAGGTGACCCGGGCGCGGCCACGTCATCGGCCGGCGCCGCCACCGAGCAGGCGTCCCCGAGCAGTTCTGCCGGCGTAACGGCGTCGTCAACACCGGGTGCACCATCCGCGCCAGCGGCTCCGTCGTCGAGCGCCGAGCAACCGACCGCCGGCGGCCCGTCGGGCGAGCCGTCCGCCTCCACCTCGCCGTCCGACGCCGGATCGGCGACACCCTCACAGCCTTCTGGCCAGGGGCGCTCAGATGCGACGATCAACGGCTGGAACATCGACTACTTCGAGGGCTTCGACTCCTCCCTTGAGGATCGGGGCTGGGAGCACTACGGCTGGGGCGATCCGCCGGTTGGGCACGGAGCCATGGGGGTGATGTCCCAGAAGAACTCCTTCACTCAGAACGGAGAGCTGGTCGTCCGCACCCAGTACCAGGACGGGCAGTGGAGCGCCGGCGGTGCCTCGAGCGAGCACGTCTTCGCGGCCTCACGCGGCCGGTGGGAGGTCCGCGCCAAGTTCCCCCAGGCCAAGGGGGTCGGATACGTCTTCCTGCTGTGGCCGGCGGACCAGGGCTGGCCCCCGGAGATCGACTTCGCGGAGGGCCGGGTCAACGGTCCGCGTGTGGAGGGCACCTACCACTGGGACCCCGACAACAAGCAGGAGCAGCGGGCCTTCGACAACGTCGACATGAGCGGCTGGCACACCTACGGCGTCATCGTGGAGGACGACCACATCACCTTCACCCTCGACGGCCAGGAGTGGGGCCGGATCGAGCGGAGCATCACCGACAAACGGATGTTCTTCGGGGTCCAGACCGGGGCCATGGACCCCAACGGCGACGCGAAGCGGTACGAGACCGTCGACGGCGGCGTCCCCGGCCCGCTCACCCCGACCGTCTCCGACATCCAGATCGACTACGTCGCCCACTACACCAGGGGGTAGCTCGGTACGCCGACGTGGTGCTGCCTCTCGGTGCTTGTGACTTCGGCTCCCGACTTGCCACCACAAAGTAGTACATGTAGAACCTTTATCGTATCCTCGTGTCATGAGTGCAGCGGATGTTCCGGTTTCTTCGGGGAGTAGAACTGTCGGACTGCGGGAGGTCAATCAGCAGGCCGGGCGGGTCTACCGTGAGGTCGAGTCCAGTGGTGTGCCTGTGACGGTCACCGACCACGGTCGCCCTATTGCTCAGATCGTCCCGATCCGCCATGACGAGTCGTGGTACGAGCGCATGGTCCGTGAAGGCAAGGTCCGTCCGGCCGCAGACGACTGGGTGCTGCCCGCCAGGCGGTGGGAGGCGCCCGAGGGGTTCGACCTTGAGCAGTTCCTCCTCGGCGAGCGCGAGGAGGACAGGTGATCTACCTCGACACCTCAGTGGCGCTGCTCGCCCTCCTCGGCCAGCCCGGGGCCGATGAGGCTGCGCGGCTCATCATGGATGCGCATGTCACCGAGGGGCTGGTCTCCTCCTGTCTGCTCAAGGTGGAGATGGCTCAGGCGGCGCATCGGGATCACTTCGACGTCCTCGCGGTCGATGAGTTCATCGCGGGGGTGGAGCTCATCGAGATCGGTCCGGACGTCATTGAGCGCGCCAGCGCCCTGACCGGTGAGCTCACGTCCCTTGACGCGATTCACCTGGCGACTGCGACGTTGCTGGACGCCCCTCGTCACCCCGTCACAGTTCTGACCCACGACGCCCGCCTGGCCGGTGCCGCTCGGGCCCGGGGGCTGGGTGTGATCGACCCGCTGGGCTCATAGCACCCGATAGACCTCCTCGAAGGGCAGGCGCGGGTTTCGCTCCTGGTAGGCGTCCGGCCCCGGGTGACCGACGTTGATGACCAACAGAATCTCTACGTCTTGACCGGCGAAGAACTCGGCCGCCAACGCCTCGGCGTCATCGCCGTTCATGGGGCCGGCTGCCAGCCCAACGGCGCGAATCGCCTGGATGACGTAGGCCGTCTGAACCAGTGCTGAGGCGCGCGCCCACCGTGCCCGCATGTCTGGCCCGCCCTCCTCCAGCAGCTGCTGGTAACGCTCGGCACGCGGGTGCAGTCGCGGTAGGGACCCGGCGAAGGACCGATCGGCGGCGCAGACGAGTGTGAGAGGCGCCCCGGCGGCCTGCTCTCGATTGCCGCGAGGAAGACAGGGCAGTAACCGCTCCCGGGCGGCGGGGGACTGCACGGCCGCCACCCGCAACGGCTGGGCGTTGACCGCCGTCGGCGCCCACTTGGCCAGCTCGTGGATCGCCCGCAGCTGGGCGTCCGTCACCGGTTCGTCGGTGAAGGTGTAGGCGGTGCGTGCCCCGCCGAACAGCAGCGAGGCATCGGACTCGGTCAGGATGGACTCGCCGGGCACGGGGCCCGGAACCGGAACGGGGGAGACGACTGCCATGCCTCGATTGAAGCACGTGCCGTCTCCCCCGCTGGGGACTGGCCGGTCGGGTACCGGCCCTTCAGGCGGCGGCCAGCCCTTTAAGCAGCCTTTGCCGGCCGCCGCCCGACGTTATGGATGATGTCTCCCGAGGCTTTCCGGTGTCGTTGTTCTGTGTCTCCTGCCTTCCTACGTCACGGTGAAGTTCTCCCGGCCGCCCTCGAGGCCCGCGCCCCGGCGGATACCGAAGGACGACGCCGAGGCGGTCGCGCTGCGGTCTTCCGAGGTCAGCGAGGCCGCGATGTTCCTGCTCGGGGTCTTCTCCATGGGGTGTTGTCCTTTGTCTTTCCTGGAACAGGTGGGCGTGTACGCGCCGTCCTGTGGGCATCAGACAACACGAGGCGATGTTGTGGCGGCGTTGGGGTAAACGCTTATGTTCCTGCAACATGCGCACCTGCCGGGGTGTCCGGTCGGGGTACCTCCCCGGCAGGTGCGGGAGCGCACTGGCGGAACTGTGTGCGGTGGCCGTGAGGTTGGTGCCGTCCCGGCAGGTGTGGGAGCGTGGCCTACGGGTGGCGGCGCCCCGATACGTGGAGACGATTGGCTCTGACCAGGCAGATGACCAGGAAGATCACGCCGACGGCAACCATCCCGCCGCACCCGATCGCCAGACCCAGCCAGGGACTGGCGGCGGCGCCCGCGATCGTGGCCAGGCCGACGCCGGCTAGGGCGATCCCCACGCTGCGGCTCAGCGATCGCTGAGCGACGACGAAGGCATCGATCCAGGCGTTGTCCGTCTCGACGTCGGTCTGCGCGATGGGGAAGTAGATGCCCAGAAGGACGAACAAGGCGCCCATGCTCATCGCCATCAGCTTGACGGTGGGGATGCCGGCACCCGTGTGAAGATCGACGATGAAGACGTGCGCGGTGCACATCACCAGGCCGAGTCCGGCCTGCACCGCGGTGAGGACTCGTGCGGCGCTACGGTCGTAGCGGGGCAGCGGTATACCGGTGAGGGAGGAGAACTTCGCGTGCACCCAGGGGCTGATCGTCAGCAGCGAGGAGGTGAGCGCGAGGGTTACTGGCATGGCCGCCGCGCTGAAGCCGCGCGAGATGATGCTTGCGCCGTGGTTGCCGCCGGCCTCCCGCGTGACGATCGTGGGCGCCATCTGCGACCAGTGCACGGCGCTCCAGATGATCATGAAGGTCAGGGCGATCGCCGCGGCGATGACGACCCCAACGGGAAAACGAGTTGGGCGGCTCTCGGTTGTCATGGTTGTCTCCTTTCCTGAGTGAGAGGGGTGACGGGGGAGGGTCCTTTGAGCGTGCCGCCCAGGGATGCGAGCAGCAGCATGGCCTCGTCGATGAGGGTGAGGTTGACGCGGTACTGGATCGCGGTGCCGCGGCGCCGGGTGTCGACCAGCTCGGCCTCGCGCAGCGTGCGCAGGTGGCCGGACAGGGTCGATCCCGAGACGCCGACGGCGTCGGCGATCTCACCGACCTTCACGTAGTCGCGGTCGCGCAGGAAGGCCAGTACCGCCCGCCGCGTGGGGTGTCCCAGAGCGGTGAAAACTCCTGATTCGGTATTTCGCGACATAACGAAATAGTACCTCAGACGCCGTCGGCTCGCGCGTTGAACGAGCCGGAACGGGCCCGGGGCGGAAGGTGAGTGTGATGCGGTCAGTGCAGGAGGAGGGGCAGGAAGGCGCTGAGGTTGTTGAGGCAGTGGATGCTCGCCGGGTAGAGCAGGTTGCGGTCGGTCTTGACATAGAGCAGCCCGCAGCTGAGCCCGAAGAAGGCGTGCGGGATGACGCTCAGTACCTCGGAGAGCGTGAACGAGTGCATGTGCAGCGCACCGAACAGAACGCTGGAGACGACAACAGCCACCCAGGTCGGCGCGAAACGCTCGATGAGCCCAATGAGGAGCTGGCGGAAGAACATCTCCTCCACAATCGGCCCCACGATCCCGAGCACGACGACGATGACGATCGGCGGGAACATCCGCGTGGCTTCGCCAATGCTGGCGTCATTCTGCAGGGTTGCTCCGGACAGGCCGGCGAGGTTGAGCAGGGCCAAGGACGCCAGGCCGCCGACGAGCTCGATAACCAAGGTGGCGAGTCCGCCCACGATGAGAGTGAGGACGGCCCGCCGCTTACGGGCCGCTACCTGACGGGCGGCCTGGGCCAGCGGGTGGCGGAAGGCGACGCAGCCGACGGCGAAGAGAGCGATGTAGAGCGCGAGGCCGGTTGCGGGGCCGGCGTCCCCGGGGATGAGAAAGTGGCCGAGGTGGAGGGGGAAGAAGAAGGCGTAGACGCTTGTGAAGATGACCAGCGCGACGGTGCTCAGTCGGTCGGGCCGGGTGCTCGCGGTCGGAGTCGAGACCGGAGCGGAGTCCGACGGCGCCAGATCTGGTGCCCCGGAGGCGGTCGGTGTCTGCTGGGACAGGGGCGTGCGGGAGGTGCTCATGGCCGGAAGTGTGGGGCGGCCGGCCCGCGAGCCACATCGCCCCGGCGGCTGAGCCGCGGTGCGCCCCTCAGACCCCGGTCCATCAAACCCCGGTTCGACTCCCCGGGGCTGTCATTGCCGCTACTTGATCACGACCGAGTCGGCGTTCTCCCTAGTGATCCAGGTGGCCTTGGTGTAGTTGACCTTCTCCACCGACTTGCCGTTGATGAGCGACACGATTGTGTCCACGGCCATTCGCCCCATTCCGGCCGTGTCCTGTGAGACGGTCCCGTCGACGCCGCCGCTCTTGATCGAGTTCAGGCCGTCGTCGGTCGCGTCCACTCCATAGACCGCGATCTCCTGGCTCTTGCCTGCGTTGTCGATCGCCTTCTGCGCACCGATCGCCATCGAGTCGTTCTGGGCCACGATCGCGTTGATGGGCTTTCCGGTGGACAGCCAGTTCTCGGTGACCTTGAGGGCCTCGGCCGTGTCCCAGTTGGCGGTTTGCTGGAAGGCCAGCGTGACGTCGGGGTGGCTCTCGAGGACCTCGTCATAACCGGCCTTTCGCAGCACCTGCCCGTCGGAGCCCATCGGTCCGTAGAGCACGGCCACCGTTCCCTTGCCGCCCATCGCGGATACGGCTTGCTCCATCTCGAGCCTGCCGGCCGCTGTGTCGTCCCCGCCGACGAAGGAGCTGGCCCGTTCCTGCTGCTTGGCCTTCTGGGCCACAGTGATGATCGGAATGTCCGCCTCCCTGGCGGCCTTGAGCCCCGGGGCGACTCCCTCCTGCGAGACCGGCTCCACGATGATGCCCTTGTAGCCCTGGCTAACGGCCGACTCGATCTGGTTGAGTTGGGTGGATGCGTCCTTCTTTCCGTCGAACACGGTCACGGAGACCCCGACGGCGGCACCCTGCTCCTTGGCGGAGTTGGCCAACGTCGTCGTGAAGGAGTTGCTCATGTGACTCATGATGAGCGCGACCCGGACCGTGCCCGAAGAGCTGTGAGTGCATGCGCTGAGCATGAAGCCGGCGAGGATGAGGCTGCACAGCGTGGCCAGAACCTTCTTCATTGAGGTGCCTTTCATGAGGGTGGACGGCGTAGGTCCATCTGCACCGCACACGGGGTGCGTCCGGTGGTCGGGGCTACTTCTGGCGACGGGTCTTGACGTCCAGCAGGACGGCCAGGACGATGATGAGGCCCTTGACGACCTTCTGGAAGTTCGCGTCGATGCCCAGGATGTCGAGCCCGTTGGCGATGACCGCGATCATGAGTGCGCCGATGATGACGCCGAGGGCCTTGCCGCGACCGCCGGTCATCGAGACCCCGCCAATGACGACGGCGGCGATCGCGTCGAGCTCATAGGACTCGCCGGCCGTGGGCGAGCCGGTAATGGTGCGCGAGGCGAGCAGCACGCCGCAGAATCCGGCGAGGAGCCCTGCGACGACGAACACGGAGACCTTGTAGCGCTTGACGTTGATGCCGGAGATCTCGGCCGCCGTCGGATTGCCGCCGACGGCGTAGAGTCGCCGCCCGTAGACCGTCCTGTGAATGATGAAGGCGAACAGGGCCGCGATGACGATGAAGTAGACCGCCATGATTGGGAACCTGCCGATTCGGATGCTCGCGATCGCCTCGAAGGCGCTGGAGACGTCGAAGATCGGCGCGCCCCCGGAGAGCATGAGCGCCAGCCCTCGTACCGCCGTCATGGAGCCCAGGGTGATGATGAATGAGGGGATCGCCCCGTAGGCGACACCGACTCCGTTGACCAGCCCGACGACGGCGCCGACCGCGATCCCGGCGACGATGGGAACGATGAGCGGGAACTGACCCGGATGGGCGAGCATCGCCGCCGTGACGCCGGACAGCGCGATCGTTGAGCCGACTGAGAGGTCGATCTCCCCGGAGATGATCACGTACATCATGCCCATGGCCAGGATCCCGTTGATCGCGGTCTGAATGAGAATGAGCAGGATGTTGTTGAGGGACAGGAACTGGTGGTCGGGCGACACCGCCCAGAGGGTGGCGACGAGTGCCAGGAAGACGACGAGTATCCCGGCGTCCTTGAGCGAGAGGGTGAGCTTGTTGGTCAGGGCGTTGTTCATTGGTGGTCCTCGAATCGTGAGGCGAGCTCCATGATTGCTTCCTGGGAGAAGTCCTGACGTTCGAGGACTCCTGTGGTGCGTCCTTCGGTGAGGACCATGATCCGGTCGGCGAGCCCCATGAGCTCGCCCATCTCCGAGGAGATGAGGATGATCGACTTGCCCTGCTCGACGAGGGTGCCGATGAGCTCGTAGATGTCGCGCTTGGCTCCGATGTCGATGCCACGGGTGGGGTCGTCGAGGATGATGAGATCCGGATCCGTCTCCAACCACTTGGCCAGAACGACCTTCTGCTGATTGCCTCCGGAGAGTGTCGCGATGAGCTGCCTCTGAGAAGGCGTCTTGATCTTGAGGGAGTCGATGTACTTACCGGTGATGCGCGACTCGATACCGCGGGAGATGAGCCCGTTGCCGAAGAGCCTTCCCAGTGAGGGCAGGGTGATGTTGTCAGCCACCGAGCCTTCCAGGTTGAGACCGGTGCGCTTGCGGTCCTCGGTGATGAGGGCAGCGCCTAGGGCGATGGCGTCGGAGGGGTGCCGGATACGGATCTCTTCCCCGTTTCGGAGAATGCGGCCGCGTTCATGCGGCCTGGCACCGAAGAAGGACTCGACCAGCTCGGAGCGACCGGCCCCGACCAGGCCGGCGATCCCTAGGATCTCGCCGCGACGGACGGTGAAGCTGACGTCCTTGACCTTGGGCGGGGCGCTCCAGCCCTGCACCTCGAAGACGGTCTTGCCCAGGGGCACCTCCCGCTTGGGGAAGACGTCGTCGAGCTCGCGACCGACCATCATGGTGATGAGCTTCTTCTCCGTGAGCGCTGAGGCCGAGTCCGTGCCGATGAGCTTGCCGTCGCGTAGGACGGTGATCCGATCCGCGATCTGGAAGATCTCGTTCATCTTGTGCGAGATGTAGATGATGCCGACGCCGTCGCCGGTGAGTCCGCGGATCTGCTCGAACAGGTTGCCGACGTCATCCTCCGTGATGGCGGAGGTTGGCTCGTCCATGATGATGATGCGGGCGTCCTGGGAGATGGCCTTGGCGATCTCGATCTGCTGCTGCTGGGCGACCGAGAGGTCTCGCATCAGGGTGCCGGCCGGGATACTCAGGTGCAGGGACTCGAGGAGCTCGGTGGTCCTTGCCTCCATGGTGCGGCGGTCTGCGAAGACGCCTCCGGAGCGGAGCTCACGGCCCAGGAAGATGTTCTCGTAGACGGCCGTGTCCAGAACCGGGTTGAGTTCCTGGTGGATCATGGCGATGCCGTGTCCGATCGCCTGCCTGGGGGAGGAGATGGTGACGGGTTCCCCGGCGATCTTGATCGTGCCTCTGTCCGCGGAGTAGATGCCCATGAGGATCTTCATGAGGGTGGACTTCCCGGCGCCGTTCTCGCCCATGAGGGCGTGGACCTCGCCGGGGTACAGGTCGAGGGAGACGTTGTCCAGGACCCTCACGCCGGGGAAGGACTTGTTGATACCGATCATCTCAAGGCTGGGAGCGTTCATGATCAAGCCTTCTGCGGCTGCGCTGCCGCGACGCGGATGTCTCTAGGGGAGGAAATGGTGGGTTGAGTGGCTTGGAGACATTGACACGGTACAACGAAACCTGACGAATGGGAGGGTCAATGGTCCTGACAAAGTCTCCGGATGCTCCTGGGGAGGTGCTGTCGCCAGGTGGTGTCGAATTGACATCCATCCTACGGATAGTGAAAATAAAGAACAATAATGAAGCAGCCAGGATCTGATTTTTTCCTGCAACCGCAGTAGTAAACGTGTGTATCAATGAGGTTGCATTTTGTGGCTGCGTGAGTTATTACTGCCTCCGGAGTGCTTCAATTCTTTCGGCTAGCCGCCCACCATCCCTTCTCGTGACTCGAGGCTTCCGTGAACGCGCCTTTTTTGCCCCCAAGTTATCCCGTATTTTCCCTCCCCTCTGTTGCGTCAGTGCCTTCTCCGACGGCGAGGCGTCGGGGACTGCTGAGGACGACGGCTCCCGTGGTCCTCGCCCTGGTTCTTGGTGCCGGGCTCGCCGGCTGTGATGACACTGCCAGCACCAGCAGTGATGCTCCGCCTTCGACTGCGCCGGCCGAGTTGCAGCAGGACTCCGGCAGTGACGGCTCCGTTGACTCCGAGGAGGTGCCTGCTGAAGAGCCCGCCGCGGAGCCGACGGAGGACTCGTCTGGCTGGAGCGGCTGGTTCGGTGGTGGCTCGGATTCTGGGGAGGGCTCCAAGGGGGGAACGGCCCCGGAGCCCGAGCCTGAGTCTCAGAAGGAATCGGACTCGAAACCCGAGCCCCAGAAGGAGTTCTACGCCAACTGCAAGGCTGCGAAGGCTGCTGGCGCGGCGCCCTTGTATCGAGGAGATCCCGGATACAGCGAAGACCTGGATCGAGACGGAGACGGTACCGCCTGCGAGAAGTAGGGCCCGTCTGTTGCTGCGGCGAGTCGACGTCGGCTCGCGCCACTCAAGAATTTATCTTCACGTCCCGTCATGCCGCGTCGAGTGCTACGCGGCATGACGTGGCGCAACACGTTGTCTTTCACTTTTCCTTTTCGAGGCTCTCATGAAGAATTTCCCTGTCTACTCCGTCTCTTTGCGATCGTTCCACGCCGGTGCCGGCCGGCCGGTGACACCGATGTCGCGTCGCCAGAAGATGATGGTGAGGTCGACGTCTGCGGCTTTGGCTCTGGCGGTCTGCGCCGGTCTGGCCGGGTGCGGGGTTCCGTCGTCGGCCGACGACGCGGTGTCGCCGACGCCGACACCCTCTCCGAAGGTGACCGCTTCGGCGTCGCCGACACCGAGTCCCACCCCGACGCCCACTCGGACGCCGACCCCAACGCCGAC
>CAUVMS010000083.1:0-11403 GCA_963552815.1 uncultured Actinomyces sp.
CATTACCTGCACGAACGCCTCCACCGCCAGACTTTGACCCCGCCCTGTGGAAAACTCGGCCCGTTTCCTCGTGGCACGGATGAGTTCCTGGAGTGGGTACGGTGCGGTGGGACCTACGCCAATGGCACGAGACTGCGTGCCGAATGGATCACCTCGAGCTCGTCGGCAAGCCAGGTATACAGGGCGTCAACGTAGTGGAAGGGGGCTGAGCCCCCTCGGTGGGCGTCGTCGGCGATAACGAGCTCGTCGGGTGCCTGGAGGATCCGCACACCAGTTTCCTGACGGACAAGGTCGATGTAGCGGGTCATGGCCCAATTGGTCTCCGCCGCAGTCTGCCCCCAGCTCGAAACCGTTGGCTCATCGGAGGCGGTTCTCATCGCCCACGGAACATAGATGAGAACCGCCTTTTCCATGAGGTCCAGCTGCTTCAGAAAAGCGCTGAAGTGATGAAGGGAGGGTCTCCACAGGTGCAGGTGCTCCGTCGTGCCCAGCTCAACAAGTCTGGCGGTGACGTTGTCGTAGAGGCCGGCCGTCATGGCCTCCGTCGAACGGGTCAGGAATGCCCCGGGGGCCGTCTCCAGGACGCCGAGACGCTCATCGTTCAAGTCCCACAGCAGCAGATCCGTGCGAGCGGCGACGGTCGTCAGCTGTGCCTCCAGGTTACCCACCATGTCTGACAGGAAGGACCGGCGAGCAAAAGGTGATGTCAGCACGGATAGGTTGAGGTCGCCGGCGTCCGCCGGCCGGCCCACGCTGATGAGTGACTGACGGGCCACGTAACGCTCGACGCTCCAGCCCCTCCTTTTCAGCTCCCTGGCCGAGTCCCTGGCCACGCAGGAGCCGTAGACGGTGATCCGCCCTTCGAACGTGGATTCCGTATCGCGCATTGTCCTTACTCCTTGAGCGTGTTCGGCAGGGGAGCATGCGTCCCTCAGAGCGTTGGATCCGCACCCCTGTTGGCTTCCACTTCTCCCGGCAGGTGGCCGGAATCTGTGCGGTCTTCTTCGGCTTGTCCTTGGCGGTGCTCCAGGACCACCACCGGTAGCCATGATCGATCTGCGGCCCGGGACTACCCCCGGTGAGCTCGCCATCCATGTGCCTCAGGTCCCGGGTGTATATCTCCTCAACGACCTGTGCGGCATGGTTGACGATGAACACCGTTCCTGCGTCACGCCGCAGCTGCGTCATCTTGTTCTTGCTTCGCTCCTTGAATGAGGTGTCACCGGTGGAAAGCGCCTCGTCAATGAGAAGATTGTCCGGGTTTGCTGCAGCGACGATCACAAAGCGAAGATGCGACGACATCCTGGATGAAGAGGTTCTCGCCGGGTGGTAGATGGCTTTCCCGATAATGCCACTGCAGGGGACCCGGTATCGCACCCGGATGGCAGCGGCTACGGCAGCGGCCGACCCGATGCCGACCTCACTGTTGTCTGCCGCGGTCAAGACTGCGGGATCCGAGGCGGTGCTCGGTGTCATCGTGATGCCCGGGAGCTCGGCGGTTGACTCAGCTGCCTCGTCCGCGGAGCTCCCCGTGCTGCGCATTCGGGGTGATCGTGGCCGCGTCTCAACCTTCGACACCGTAGTCCTTCTCCTTTTCCCAGAGAACACGAAAGCAGTGAGTGTCTGCCCCAGCCTCAGAAGCGTCTGAAGGGTGAGCGCCGGCATGATGAGGGGCCAGTGCCTGGTCGACCAGGTGCTCGGAGGGAGAACCGTCACGAGGACGAGGACCGCGATCATCGGCTTGGCGATGAGCCAGGCGTTTTCCAAAAAAGGCTCCTCGCTGGGTCCCCAACACCTTGGCCCGAGCGTCGGCCCGGACGAAGCGCCGGCGTTGCCAGAGCTGGTGGGCATAGGACGGCAGGTGGTGGCGCCGCCCCACCAGGTCCTCGGCCAGTTGCCGGGCGATGGACATGCCTGGCGATGACAGGATTCTCAGAATCTGAGGGGCAGCAGCCACTAAACACCTGCCTTGGCCGTGCCGAGAAGGTCGCGGGTGACGGTGCCGTTGGTGAGGAAGCCCTCGAGGGGGCGGTCGGTGAGCGTGGGGTGCTTGAGGTCTGCCGCGCTGAGGATGATCGTCGGCTCGTAGTGGCCGAACAGGGAGGAGATGAGCCCGGGGAGTGCGCAGGTCCGTCAGGACCGGGTCGGGCGAGTCGAGCTGCCCCTCCCCGTCCAGGGCGGACCGAACGACATGGAGCGCGGACTTGTCACGATCCATCATGATGAGCTGCTGTGGCCGGAAAAGGATGAGCTTCCGGCACGGCCGAGAACCGACGATCCCGCTGGCCCCAGTGACCCGGACCCGAGCCCCGACCATGAAGCCCATCTCGGCCACGATGATGAACGGAATGACCCGCGTAGACGCCCATGGCCAGTGCCGCCAGGTCGTGGCCCATGCTGTCATCCGAATGAGAGTCGCGGACGTCACTCCTATCAGCAGGATGTGCGGGTAGAGAATCCGGTGCGTCGACATGAGCGTCCTGATAAGAGTTGTCAGGAAGAGCCATAGCGTCCACGAAGCCATGTCTCGGTGTGCCGCGGAGAATTCAGTAGGAAGACAAGGTGTAGGCCCGGCTGGGGGCAGAGCGTCGGAGATCGTGCCAGCGGCTCCTGTGAAGGTGCAGGTAGGAGCTACTGCGACCACGGGCGACCTCCAAGGTGCTGGGATGGGTGAGGCCCGGGAAGAAGGCCTGCTTTACTCGCTTTCTCATAAAGGTAGTTGTGTAGGACAACAGGAAAAGCGGCTGTCGTCATGATGGGGATGTCTGCAATCAGAATGTGACGTTCAAGGCCTGTCGTGACGACGTCGAAACTCCTCGTAATCGTTGCGATACCGGGAAATGCGGGGGTCCGGTCACATGATGGCCTCAGCTGGTTATGACGCATGTCAAGGGCTGGAGCGCAGTTCGGCGCATACATTGGGTGAAGTGACGGCGGGTGACGGCCGCCATAGTCGAATGCCTGCTTCGGAGGGGTAACGGAGGGTTTTGAGGGGAGGGGAACTGCCTAGACTTAACGGCAAGCGCGTTCTACCGCCATACGCGCAATCAACGACAACGCATTCAGTTCTTGTGTGATTCACACAAAAACTGAATGCTCTGACCCTAAGGACAATGCTGATGAAACGTGTGATCACCTACGGCTCCTTCGATCTGCTCCACTACGGGCATATCGAGCTGCTGCGTCGAGCCAAGGCGATGGGTGACTATCTCATTGTCGCCCTGTCCAGCGACGAGTTCAGCGCCTCCAAGGGAAAGCGCACCTACTTCTCCTACGATCAGCGCAAGGCAATGCTCGAGGCCATCCGGTACGTGGACCTAGTGATCCCCGAGCAGACCTGGGGCCAGAAGACTCAGGACATCGATAAGTACGGCATCGATGTCTTCGTCATCGGTGATGACTGGGTCGACACCTTCAACGAGCAGCTCGAAGGTCGCTGCGAGATCGTCTACCTCCCACGGACCCCGGAGATCGATGCCGCCCGGATGCAGGAGTGCTGCGAGGTTCAGGAGGCTCTGGCGCCGTGAGCCGCCTCAGACGTGACGATTGTGGCCAGGGCCGAAGTAGACGTCGTCGAGCGTGGCGGTCAGCAGGGAGCGCTGTCGCAGGATGTCGATGATCTGGCCGTAGAGCTGAGTGACCGTGGGGAAGTTCGCGTGACCGATGACGATATGCTGCGCCAGCAGCCACTTCTGGGCCTCGCCGAGGAGCACGTCCTGCGTCAGCAGCCCGGAGTCCCCGAACGACCCGTACCACAGGGTTGTGGTCGTGTAGCCCGCTTTGGCGCAGACCGAGTCGGTGAAGGAGCTGCGGTTGCCGTAGGGAGGCCGGATGAAGGGCACCCCTGTGACGCCGTAGGTGTTGCGCAGCAGGTTCTCGCACTGGGTGAGCTCGTCGATGATCGCGCCTTCTGACAACGTCGTCAGATCCGGGTGCGTCCAGGTGTGGTTGGCCAGCTGAACCTGCCCAGACTCCACGAGGGGCATCATCTTGTCCCGGTTATCGGTCCAGCTCGGGTAGATGCCTGTGACGAAGAAGGTCAGTCGGACTCCCGAGTCCTTGGCGAAGTCCAGGTAGGCGTCCACGACCGAGGAGTCGATGCCGTCATCGACCGTAATGGCCACGACATTGCCGACGTTCTCCGGCAGGCCGGTGATGAGCGAGTCCGCTGGAGTGGGGGCCGGCAGTGGAGGCGGACCGTCCTGCAGGTGAAGCGGGCTGAGCGACGGCGTGGGAGAAGGGGTCTGTGAGGGGGGTGCGGATGCCGAGGGCAGGGCCTGCGTCGTGGATGAGGTTGATGGGCTGGCGCTGGATGCTGACCTCATCGCGGTGCAGGCACTGAGGCAGCCCGCCGTTCCGGCGGCAAGGGCAAGGAGGAAATCGCGTCGTTGCATGGGAGGGACTTTCTCAATCACGAGGTTGCGAGAGTATCAAGCATTCTGCGTGCCGAACACCGTCAAGGGGAATGAAAATGAAGGGGGAGGGGCGCCTGCGAGTGACCTGCTGCTGGGGCCGGCATGGAGCCCTTCAGGGGGTGGGCTCGGGTTTCCGGCGTCACGTGCGTCGGGCTCTCAGGCTGGGCCTTTGCGGCGACGGGAGGTGAGGGGTTACCGAAACCGGTGAATGGGGTGGCTGACGGGGCTTGAACCCGCGACCTCCTGGACCACAACCAGGCGCTCTGCCGACTGAGCTACAGCCACCATGCGCGACACTGCCGCAACGAATCGGTACTGTATCCGCTCATCTCCTCGCCTACCAAACTGAATTCGGTGCACTACGTCACTTCAGCGGAGCTGGCGGAAGCCTGCGGCCTGTCACCTGGTCGGATCGGACAGGACGCGCTCGGCGACTTCCTTGCACTCCTGCGAGTTCGGCCCCTCGCCCTCGGGGAACAGGACCGCGCGGTAGTAGCGCAGTTCGTCGATGGATTCCAGGATGTCCGCCAGTGCACGGTGCCCGCCGGCCTTCTTCGGAGCATGGAAGAAGGTTCTGGGGTACCAGCGCTTGGCCAGCTCCTTGAGCGAGGAGACGTCCACGATCCGGTAGTGGAGGTGGTCGATGAGCTCGGGCATGTCGCGGGCCAGGAACGCCTTGTCGGTACCTACGGAGTTTCCGGCGAGCTGGGCGGTTCGGGCCTCGGGGACGAGAGAGGTCACGTAGTCCAGAACCGTCTTGCGGGCCTCCTCCATGGTCAGTCCGCTCTCCAGGTCGTCGAGCAGCCCCGAGGAAGTGTGCATGTTCCGCACGTAGTCGCCCATCTGCTCCAGCGCGGCGGGAGAAGGCTTGATGAGCACATCGATACCGTCAGCCAGGGGCTTGAGCTCGTAGTCGGTGACGACGACGGCGACCTCGATGAGCGCGTCAGCGCTCAGATCCAGGCCCGTCATCTCACAGTCGATCCATACCAGTGGATCGGAGGTTGTCATCTGCTTGCTCACGCGCCCCACTCTAGTCGCCTCTGTCGGCCTTCCGGTCACGAGGATGCCTGCGAGAACGCGGCGCGATTCACGACCATCTCCCGGTTGAGAGGTCTGGTTGCCGTGCGTATCGCGATATGGTCTTGGTGATGCCTGCAAGCCCTTGAGCCACACGGAGCCCTCATGTCCCAAAGCACCTCCCCCCGTCACCTCGGAAGCTCTTACCTGATGGAGGCTCGGATCGGTGCAGGTGCCCAGGGAGAGGTGTGGCGCGGCCGGCGCACTGATGCCCGTGAGGTCCTGGCCTTCAAGGTGCTACGCGCCGATCTGGTGGAGAACCCCGAGGTCGTGGAGCGCTTCATCAAGGAGCGCTCCACACTGCTTCGAGTGCGCAGCCCCTATGTCGTGGCGATTCGGGATGTCGTCATCGAGGGCTCCACCTTCGCCATCGTCATGGATTACGTCAATGGCGGAGACCTGCGCGATCTCCTGCGGGCTCGCGGGTCACTGCCGCCTGCGCAGGTGGCGTCCCTGGGAACACGCATCGCGCAAGGGCTGTCCGCTGTTCATCACGCCGGAGTTATTCACCGGGACATCAAACCGGCCAACGTCCTGCTCAGTTCCCACCCGAGCAGAAGCGGTGACCCCGCCGAGACGGTTGTCACCGGTGTCGCCCCGGGAGGGGCCCTGCCAGAGGCAGTCGTCCCCCGGCTGGCGGACTTCGGGGTCGCGCGTATCTGCGATACCTTCTCCGCCTCCCACCTCACCGGGGCCATCGGCACCCCGCTGTACATGGCTCCGGAGATCCTGTCGATGCAGGCGCCGACGTCTGCGGCCGACATCTACTCGCTGGGGATCATGCTCTACGAGATGAGCTGCGGGACCACTCCGTTCGTGGGACAGCCGGCCCAGCTGCTCAGTCAGCACGCCCGGCGTGACGCCGGCCGTCCTGCCGGTGTGCCCGACGCCCTGTGGGAGCTCATCGCCTCCATGACGGCCAAGCAGCCCGACATGCGTCCCCCGATCGACTATGTCGCTCAGCGCCTCGACGTGCTGCAGACCGCGTTGGCGGGCCTCCCCGCGGCGCCGAGGCTCGTCTCACCCCCGCAGTCGACGGCCTCAGTCGTCCCCTATGACTGGGATGCTCCGTCGTCGGGCCAGACGCCGGGTCAGACACCGGAGTCGGTGACGGATCCGACCATGCTGGCCGGCGCCTTCTCGACCTCGGTCGCGACGCTGATGGCGCCTGAGACGCCAACCATGGTGGCTGGGCAGTACCCCCACACGCCCGGCCAGGTGCCGACCGACGGCGGCGCCGACCCGGTGACGGTGAGCATGCCCGGCGGCGCGCTCCCGGGTAACGGCGTCTCCCCGGCTCCCGTCTTCTCGCCGCCGGGCACTCAGGGCACGGGCCACCAGATGGTCGGACCGGCTGACGGGACCCGGAGGCGATGGTGGCGTCGTCGATGGGTGATGGCGGCAGCGGTGGTCACCGTCCTGGCGGTCGCGGGCGCGGGGACCACCTGGTGGTACTTCTTCTCCGGGCCTAGTGTCAGCAATGCCTGGCTGGCGGCACTCCCCGCGGGCAACAGCGTCCATGAGGACCAGCGCTACTCCGACGTCTATGACTCCGCTGTGTCCGAGGACAGGACCATGCTCGTCTACGAGCATTCGTCGAAGACACAGCTTGTTGACCTCACCAAGAGCACTACCAAGCCGGTATGGACCGGTGACTGCGACAAGGCAGTGTTCTGGGCCGACCGCTCCTTGCTCTGCGGCAAGTTCAATGGTGAGCCTTCTGTGGTCAGTGCCGCGGGGAAGACGTCCAAGGCTCCTTTTCCCAAGGATTCCAAGTACGTCGGCACCACCGAGGACCTCGGCATCGCGGCCCTCAAGGGAGACTCCTTCGACGGGGGGCCGCTGGTCGGGTACGACGCAGCCGGCAAGGAGAAATGGCGCGCTTCCGGCGGCTACCGGGAAGGACGGGTCCGCAACGGCTTCATCCTCACCTATGAGAATAAGTCCCGGCAGGTCCAGGTGCTCTCGGCCGAAACCGGTGAAGTGCTCGTCTCGGAGCCGGGCGAGAAACCGGACTTCGACAAGGACTCACGGTTCCCAGGCGGATTCGACATCGAGACCGGCCCCGAGGCCTTCTCGCGGGTGACGTCGTCGGGCGCCACGATCTACAAGGCTGATGGCAGCGAGGCCGGTACCGTCTCGGGCACGTTCTCAGAGTCCCGCAGATGGGCCTCATCGATCCCGCTGGACGCCTCGGCGCTCAAGGATGCCTACACCTCATTGGCGAAGGCCTCATCCTCGACCACTCCGGTCATCGGCCCCCATGGCACGACCAATGTCGTGATCGACACGAGTGCGTGCACGGCCAAGGTCGGCAGCAAGAAGCTCGCGCTCCCTGAGCCCGCTGAAGGTGAGGACTGCCATATCGTGCCCATCGGTGTACTCAGCGACGGACAGCTGCTCTTCCAGGTTGGGGAGTACAGCTCCTTGACCAGCGACACGGGCAACCTCGTGGTCGCGGTCTCACCGGATTCGGGCAAGGTCGGCTGGAAGGTACCGGGTACCTATGGCGCAACCGTGGCGCCCCAGACGAGCCAGAGCACTGCCCGCCTCATGGTCGCCCAAGGAGGCTCCTACAACTTCGACCTGGTGGTATCCAGTATTACCAGCAGATAGCCGAGGAACAGAGGAGTACGGCGTCGGGGTGCCCACCGCTTGGTGGGTACCCCGACGCCTGCATCAGATCTATCAGAGGAGTGGAGCGGAAGATCAGCGACGCCCGCGGCGGGCCAGGGCGATGTAGCAGGCCACCATGCAGGCCAGGCCGATAGCTGAAAGCAGGCCGTAGTCCGTCAGCCACTGCGCGGTCTCGTGCTTCCACAGCGCGTCGTCGCGGTTGGGCATGATGGCGAGCATCTCCAGGGTGGAAGCGGCCATGGCATAGCCCCACCGCGATGGCATGAACCAGGCCAGCTGTTCGAAGACCGCCCGTCCTGAGATCGGGATGATGCCGCCGGAAAGGACCAGCTGAGCCATGATGGAGACCACCAGGACCGGCATGACCTGCTCAGAGGAGGAGACCATCGCCGATACCGCCAGTCCCAGAAGGCCGGAGACGAAGGCGACGGCCCAGCAGCAGAAGGCCAGCTCCACTCCCGGCCACCCGTCGAGGATGACGGCATCGCTGGGACCCTTGTTGAGTGCCAGGGCGATTCCCATCATCAGTGCGGTCTGAACGGTGGTGATGAGCGCCAGAATGGTCGCCTTGGAGAAGAGGTAGGCGCCGGATCTCAGACCGACCGCCTTCTCCCGCAGAAAGACATCGCGTTCCCCGATGAGGTCACGGATCGTGGCCGACATCCCGGAGAAGGCCGCTCCGGTGATGAGGATGACCAGCAGCTGGAGGGCCTGACTGGAGTACTTGACGATCGTGGGGGTGGGATTCTCCGGCGTGGGCGGTTGGGGCTCTGGGTAGTTGGGGACCGCGAACCCGTCGCTTCCCTCGATCGCCTTGGTCAGCAGCCCCATGATGATGGGTAGCAGCAGCATGAAGGCGAGGTAGGAGGGGTCCGCCGCGACGATCCTCAGCTGACGGCGCACCAGGGTCGAGACCTGTCTGAGGACGGACTGCTGCTTGGGCGGTTTCTCCTGCGTCGCCGGTCCGGCGGCCGCTGCGGGAGCACCGCCGCGGCGCGTGGAGGGCACCGTGGCCTCCATGTACTGGCGCAGCTCTGCGGTGTGGTTGCGGATGAGGGCGTAGACGTCGGCATAGCCATCCACCGCGGGCGGGTCGGGCAGCGTGCCCTTGGGGGTGTTGAGCAGGAGGCGGCCCTGGGAAGCGATCTCGTTGAGCCGCTGACGGAAGTAGGGGAGCACCTCGCGGGGGGAGCCGTAGTAGACGGGCTTTCCTCCAGCAGCCAGGATGAGGACCTTGTCCGCCCGGTCGATGTGGTTCTCGTTGTGGGTGACCACGACGACGGTGCGGCCGCTGTCACCGGGGCGGGTGCCGTGGGCCAGCGATGCCAGCAGGTCCATGACGTCGCGGTCAAGCTGGGGATCCAGTCCGGAGGTGGGCTCGTCCAGGAACAGCAGGCTGGGGCGAGTGAGCAGCTCGATGGCGGTGGAGACCCGCTTGCGCTGGCCGCCGGAGAGCTTCTTGATGCGCTTGTCCACGTGCGCAGTCAGGTCGAGGTCCTCCAGGACCTCGGCAATGCGTTGACGCCGCTCGGCCTTGGTGACGTCCTTGGCGAAGCGCAGCTCGGCGGCGTACTCCAGGGTCTTGCGGACGGTGAGCGCAGAGTGGATGACGTCGCTTTGGGGGACCACTCCGATCTTGTTGCGCATGACCGGGTAGTGCTCGTAGACGTCCAGCCCGTTGAAGAGCACCTGGCCCTCCTGAGCCTTCTGCTCGCCGGTGAGGGCCTTGAGCAGCGTCGACTTTCCCGCTCCCGATGGGCCGACGACGGCCAGCAGCTCGTTGCCCGGCAGGGAGAAGGAGATGCCGTCGAGCAGGGTCAGGTTGCCGTTGTTGACGCGGAAGGTCAGGTCCTTACCCACCAGCTCGCCGCTGGTGCCTCCGACGACCTGGACCTCGCACAGCCCGTCGGGGCTCAGTGCGATGAAGGTCGAGCCCATGCCGAGGAGTACGGGCTGGGTCACCTGGACCTGGGAGACTCGTTGACCGGCGACGTAGATGCCGTTGGTAGATCCCAGGTCGGTGACGACCATGCCGCTGGCAGAGACGTCGATACGAGCGTGGTGCTTGGAGATGAGTGGGTCGTCCAGGACCAGGGTATTGTCCGGCGCTCGACCGATGGTGCCTGAGGAGGTGATGCGGAAGGACTTGAGCGTGTGCCTGGAGGAGGGGAACGCGCCCGAGTTAGCCGAGGCTGACGATGGCGCTGCCTGCGGGCTGCCGGAGGCGACGTAGGTGGCGGCCGAGGACGCCGAGCTCATTGCCGGCGGCATGGTGCGGGCCTGCGCGGAGACGGCGGTGGTCGGAGGCAGACCCGAGGGTGACTGCGTGGGGGCGGATGCAGCATGTCCGTAGCCCGCGCCCTGGGACTGGACTCTGATCCGCGGGGCGGAGGCAGCGCTTGGCTGGGACGGGATGAAAGGAGCGCTTGGCACCGGTCCGGTGGGCTGTCTCACCGGTTGCGGCTGCACAGGGGCTCCGGTCGGAGCGGCTGGGCCCGACACGACCGGGGTCAGGCCCAGTGCCGGTCCAGAGGCGTCACCCAGCTGGATGCGCGTGCCCTGAGTGATCAGCGCCTCGCGAGTGACCGATCCGTTGACGAGCATGCCGTTGCGCCCCTGGCAGCTCACCGTCCAGCCCGCTGGGGTGGGGGTGACCAGCAGGTGTGTCCGAGACACGAGGGGATGGACGATCTGCACATCGCTGTCGGGTGACCTCCCCACGGTGAAAGGCGCGGTGAATGTGTGAGGCTCGAGTGAAGCCTGTGCTGAGAGGGGACGCACGATGAGTGCGGAAGTAGGCAAGGCGCGGTCCTTCCAGGATGTCGCTGCGGGGCTCGGGTCACGATACTGGTGTTTCTCCGTCATCGCTAAGAGTGAGCGCTCCCCCTGTGATGTTGCGTACATTCAACGTCGTTCCTCGACGGAGGTGCGGAACGGCTCGCCAGCGTCATTCCATCCGGTCACAGAGTGGTTGCAGTGCCGTTACGGTCGAGTTTCGATGGGGGCGCCAAGCGGCTTGAGAGCCGTTCGCGGCGGCATTGCGGAACCATCCGCCTGCCCGTTTTGATCTGCTCTCGTGATGGTGGCGTCATCCCGCCGTGACTGCCTCCTGGCGTCGAAGGATGACGTCGAGGCAATCGTCGATGAGGGTGAGGGTCTCGAAGATGATGGCGTAGGCTGGTCGGGCGCTTGCGCACGCCTCCGTAGCTCAATGGATAGAGCATCGGCCTTCTAATCCGCAGGTTGCCGGTTCGAGTCCGGCCGGGGGCAC
>CAUVMS010000084.1:0-11377 GCA_963552815.1 uncultured Actinomyces sp.
CAGGCGGCGGACCACATGTACCTGCACGTCTCCGCCGGGCTCGGCACGAGCCCCTTCACGCCGGTGCGCCTGGCCTGCCGGCCCGAGGCCACGCTGCTGAGGCTGCTTCCGGCCTGAGGGGCGGCACGCTCGCTCCCCCAGTACTTCTCCAAGGCACGCATCCCCCAGCACTTCGTCCAAGGCGCTCCCCCACCAACACTTCGACCAAAAATTCATAGAAGACACGGCTCCGCGTCATTTATGAAGTTTTGGTCGAAGTGTTGGGTCGGGCCCGGGGCACGCCGCACCGGGACGCACTGTCAGTGGCGCCACCGGGCGAAGCCGCCCTCGGAGCTGATGACCTGCCCGGTGATCCAGCGGGCCTCGTCGGTGAGCAGCCAGGTGATGAGCCGGGCGGCGTCGTCGGGCTCGCCCCAGCGGCCCTGGGGGAACATGGCCGCAGTCGCTTCGCGGTCCGCCTCGGTGACGTAGCCGGTGTCGACGGGACCAGGGTTGACCGTGTTGACGGTGATGCCCGCGTCGATGAGCTCATCGGAGATCGTCAGGGTGACGCCCGCGAGGGCGGCCTTGGCGGCGGCGTAGGCGATCTCCCCGGGCAGGGGCCCCAGGCCCTGGCCGGAGGTGAGGAAGACGATGGCACCGCGCCGACTGCCGGCCGGCCGGCTGCCTGCACCGATCGCGGAGTCCACGGCCGGCGAGGCGAAGCCGTCCTGGGCGGCGAAGGCCTGCGCCAGGAGGATGGAGGCGCGGGCGTCGACGGCCCAGTGGGAGTCTAGGACGGCCTCGGTCATCTCGCTGAGCGGCCCGTCGGGGCTGCTCATGGCCTGGTTGCACACGAGAGCGTCGAGATGGCCGGCGGCAGCGGCGGCCTGCTCGACGACGCGGGCCGGCTCCCCGGGGGCGGCCAGGTCAGCAGTGATGTCGATGAGCTGGGCCGGGCCGACCAGGTGGGTGCGGATGGAGGCCATGACGGCCTCGACGTCGTCGGCGCCCCAGGGCTGGGCGGCGTCGTGCGGGCGGTAGTGGTGGGCGACGATGCTCGCCCCGTGGTCGGCGGCGCGGCAGGCGATGGCATGGCCGATGCCGATACGGCGGCTGACGCCGGTGACCAGGACCGTGCGGCCCGCCAGGGGCAGCCGGTCGCGACCGACGGCGCCAGCGGCGCCGCCTGGACCACAGGAGCGGTTCTCGAGGTGAGCATCGGTGGTCATACCGGTGATTGTAGAAGAGCAGCACCACGGGGGAGACCTCCCCATGCGCATCGTCCAGCCCCCTACGAAAAAGGGCGCATTGGTGTCACAGCCCTGCCCTATCCTCGGCCTCATGAGCTCACCGACCATTGCGCCCTGGAACGCCGAGCAGGTCACCGCGCTGGCGCCGGACAAGCAGGTCGCCACGGCCGGCCTCAAGCTGGCCTCGCCCGCCACGTGGTCGGACGCCGGCGTGCACGGGGCTCTGGTGTGGGGCAGCGCCTCAGGGTCGGGCAAGAAACCCTACCGGGTGTGCGTGGACCTGTCCGGCCCGGCCTTCAAGTGCTCCTGCCCCAGCCGCAAGTTCCCCTGCAAGCACGCCGTCGGCCTGCTGCACCTATGGAGCCGGGGCCAGGTGGCGGGCGGGGAGCCGGCCGACTTCGCTGCCGAGTGGCTGGAGGGCCGGGCCAAGCGAGCCCAGCAGAAGGCCGCGCGGCAAGAGGCCACGGACCAGCCCGATGACCCGGCCAAGGCGGCCGCCTCCGCCAGGAGCACCGCTGCTCGTGCCCGCACCCGCGAGCGGCGCATCACCGAGGGGCTGGCGGACCTGGACCGGTGGCTGGCGGACCAGCTCCGCGAGGGGCTGGCCAACGGATCGGCCCAGCGCCCCAAGCAGCTGACCGCCTTAGCCTCCCGCATGGTCGATGCCCAGGCCCCCGGAGTCGCCCGACGCCTGACTGCCCTGTCACGGCTGAGAGACTCCTCCCCCGACTGGCCCGAGCGGCTGGTCGACGAGCTCGGGCTGCTCCATCTGCTCATCCGGGCCTGGACCCGCCGTGAGCAGCTGCCCGACGACCTGAGAGCCACCGTCCGCTCCCACGTGGGGATCACCGTGCGTGCCGAGGACGTCCTGGCCTCACCCGGCATTGGCGACACCTGGGTGGTCGCGGCCGGCCGGGACTCCGTGGAGGGCAGGCTCGCCGAGCGCCGCCTGTGGCTCTACGGCACGACCACCCGGCGCTGGGCGCTCATCCTCGTCTTCGCCCCCGTCTCCGGCGGTTTCTCCACCACCGTTGTTCCCGGGACCCGGTTCGACGCCGTCGCGCACTTCTATCCGGGGCGCGGCCAGCTGCGCGTGGCCCTGTCCGACGAGCAGCCCTCGCAGCCCGTGACCGGTTGGGTACCTGAGCCCTCAGGAACGACCTCCGCTCGGGAGGCCTGGAGGCGTGCTGTCGCCGCGGACCCGTGGGTGGAGGTCGTCCCGGCACTGGTCTCAGGGCGGTTCCGTCTGCTCGGCAACGGCGAGCTGGCGCTCGGGGACGCGGACGGGGCTCTGCCACTCATCACACCCGACGACGCCCGATGGGTTCTGCCGCTCCTGGACGACGGTGACGAGGTCACAGTTGCCGGCGAGCTGTCACCCGCGGGCCTGCGGGCTCTGAGTGTTGTCACCGACGGAGAGGTGCGTGCCCTGTGAGTGAGCTGTCCCCATTAGCCCAAGCCGCCGTCATCGGAACAAGTGCGCGGCCCTTCTCCTCGGAGGCACTCCCCAGAGCCATCACCGACGTCCTCCCTCCCCGACAGGAGACGGTGGAGAGTGCTGAGCGTGCAGACCACGCGGCGGACGGCACCGCTGTGCTCCTGGACGCGGCCGCCGCCTACGGTGCGGTGCACCGCGCCACGGTCCCCACGATTCCCTCCTCCGCCGCACGGAATACCGGTTGGGCGACGTCGTCACGCCCCCTGGCACCGGAGGCACTGTGCTCCACCCTCGAGCAGATCCTAGTCAGCAAGCCTCAGCAGCACCTGCTCGCCACGGCACTAGGGCTGGTGGCCGAGTGCGGCTGGCGACTACCGGCCCCGCTCCTCCTGCGCGTCCTCAATGAGGCCGCCCACAGGCACGAGGAACGCGACGCGGTCCTGGGAGTCATCGACGAGCGCGCCGCGGCGGTGCTCCGCGACCACCCGGTGTGGGGCAAACGGGTCGAACCCCTGGTATCCCTGCACAGCGGCGACTCCGGGGACGACTCGGTGTGGAGACTGGGCACCACAACCCAGCGGCTCGCCTACTTCAGGCGGCTGCGCGCCCAGGACCCGGCCGCCGCACGGACTCTCCTGGTGGCGTCATGGCAGAAGGAGAAGGCCGAGACCCGCGAGGGGATCGTCGAGGCGCTGACCACCGGTCTGAGCGAGGCGGACCTGCCTCTGCTGGAGATGGCCATCACGGACCGCTCCGGAGGTGTGCGCCAGGCGGCGGCGCAGGTGCTCCTCCATCTGCCCGGATCGGGTCTGGTCCAGCGCGCCGAGGCCCTCGCCGCCTCGCACATGAACGTCACCAAGCGGTTTCTGCGTACCACCCGGGTGGACTGCCGACCCATCGAGGTGACCGATGAGGTTCTGCGTGACGAGTACGGGAAGCGCGGCACCGGGGACCCGTCCCGAGTCGACGTCGGCTCTCCATCCGCTAAGAGAGCGGCAGCCGGATACCCGCCCGCTCTGTTGGAGGAGGTGGTCGGACGCGTCCCGATCGACCGCTGGCCGGCCCTCATCGGGCTGTCCGCCGGTCAGCTCCTCCAGGCCGAGGTGACCTTCGAGGGGGAGCCGCTGGATCTGCGCAGTGCCCTGTTCACCGCGGACCGTCGTAGCAGCGGCACCCTTGTCGAGGCCTGCACGGCCGACGCCTTCAAGCGGGGCAATCTCGATCGCTTTACCGACATGCGCCGCTACTGGCCGCGTCCCTACTCCGCGGAGCACTCCCGGCGCATGGTCTCCTTCCTCCGGTCCGCCCTCGGCTCGCACCGAACCGAGGACATCGGCTACTGGGCCACCCAGGAGACCACCACGCTGCCGGTCTCCTGCCACGCAGCGGTCCTGCCCGAGGCACTGGCTCTGATGGAGGAGGCCTCCCGCCCTGACTCGGCGCCGGCCTTCGTGACCGACGCCGTCGAGGGCCTGCGTCTAAGACTCTGGCTGGAGACCCTGCGCACTCGTCCGGCCTAGCCGCACCCGTACGCACTGAGCACGACCCCTGCCAACCGCCCATCGACAACACACCACCAGCCCCCGAGGAGGCCCCGTGACCACTCCCCAGACCAGTATCCAGATCAGTACTGATGACGCACCCCTGCTGCGCCCGCACGCCGAGCAGCGCTACGCCGAGGAGCTCGCCGCGCTGGCGCGTCTCGACGAGCGCACCCGGCCGGCGAGCTGGAGGCTCTCACCCTGGGCAGTGGTCACCTACCTCATGGGCGGCGTGCTGGAGGACGGCACCGTCATCACCCCGAAGTACGTCGGCAACCGGCGTCTCATCGAGGTGGCCGTGGCGACCCTGGCCACGGATCGGGCCCTGCTCCTGCTGGGGGTTCCGGGCACAGCGAAGTCCTGGGTGAGCGAGCACCTGGCCGCCGCGATCTGTGGCACCTCAACGCTCCTGGTGCAGGGCACGGCGGGCACCTCCGAGGAGGCGGTGCGCTACGGCTGGAACTACGCCCGGCTCCTGGCCGAGGGCCCCTCGCAGGCGGCGCTCGTCCCCTCCCCCGTCATGACGGCCATGGGGACGGGTCGAATCGCCCGGGTCGAGGAGCTCACCCGTATGCCCTCCGACGTCCAGGACGCCCTCATCACGGTGCTCAGCGAGAAGACCCTCCCGGTGCCGGAGCTGGGCACCGAGGTGCAGGCGCACGGGGGCTTCAACCTCATCGCCACCGCCAATGACCGCGACCGCGGCGTCAACGACCTCTCGGCGGCGCTGCGGCGCCGTTTCAACACGGTGGTGCTGCCGCTTCCGGCCTCGGCAGAGGAGGAGGTGAGCATCGTGGCCCGCCGCGTGGAGGACCTCGGCTCGGCGCTCCAGCTGCCGCCCGCGGAGGGTGCTCTGGAGGAGATCCGTCGCGTGGTCACCGTCTTCCGCGAGCTGCGCCAGGGTGCGACGGAGGACGGACGCACGAGCCTGAAGTCACCATCAGGCACCCTGTCCACGGCGGAGGCGATCTCGGTGGTCACCAACGGTCTGGCCATGAGCGCCCACTTCGGCGACGGCGTTCTGCGCCCCTCGGACGTGGCCGCCGGGATCCTCGGGGCGGTGGTGAGCGACCCGGTGGCCGACCAAGTCGTGTGGTCGGAGTACCTGGAGGCTGTGGTCCGCGAGCGCCGCGACTGGTCTGACTTCTACCGCGCCTGCCATGAGGTGGGGCAGTGACCGTCAGCGCAGAGCTCGACTCCGGGGCTGACGTCGGAGCCGAGGCCGACGCCGCAACCGGTACCGAGGACATGCGCCCTCCCGTGCGAGTCCTGGGGATCCGTCACCACGGCCCGGGCTCGGCACGGGCCCTGGCCGTGGCGCTGGAGGCCTATCGGCCCGACTGCGTCCTCATCGAGGGGCCGGCCGACGCCGATGGCCTCGTCGAGTGGGCGGGCCGGGGCCTGGAGCCGCCGGTGGCTCTGCTCGCCTGGGACAACACCGATCCCTCCCAAGCCTCCTTCTGGCCGATGGCCGTCTTCTCCCCCGAGTGGCAGGCGCTGTCCTGGGCGGTGGCCCACGGGGCCAGGGTCCGTTTCATGGATCTGCCCGCTGCCGTCATCCTGGCCGAGCGGAAGGCCGAGCGGGAGCAGGCCCGGTCAGAGGCCGACACCGGAGCTGAGAGCGAGGTGGAGGCTGAGGAGCTCGTCGCCGACGTCGGCGGCTCGGGCAGCCCCAGCGGTTCGGAGGAGACGGATGGTCTAGCCGATGGCGGGTCGGAGGGCGCGGATACCACGGCTCGGGGCGCGGCCCAGCCGGTGCGGACCGACCCGATCGCGGAGCTGGCGCGCCTGGCCGGCTACGAGGACCCGGAGGCCTGGTGGGAGGACGTCGTCGAGCTGCGCATGGAAGGGGATCCGTTCGACGCGCTGACCGAGGCGATCGGGCTTCTGCGGGAGACCTCCCCGGAGACCGACGAGTCCACGCTGCGCCGCGAGGCGCATATGCGCAAGGTTCTCCGGGCGGCCAGGAGGGAGGGCCACACGCGGATCGCCGTCGTGTGCGGGGCGTGGCACGCACCGGCGCTGGCCGGCAAGCCGCCGAAGGTCGCGCAGGACAACGCCCGTCTCAAGGGCATGGCGAAGGCGAGGACGTCACTGACCTGGGTGCCCTGGACGCACCGGCGCCTGGCCGAGGGCAGCGGCTACCGGGCCGGGGTAGAGTCGCCGGGCTGGTACCACCTGCTCTTCACCGCACCGGACAGGCCGGTCGTGCGCTGGCTGACGCAGGTGGCTGCGTCGCTACGCCGCCAGGACCTGCCGGTCTCCTCGGCCCACATCATTGAGGCGGCGCGGCTGTCCCAGAGCCTCGCCGCACTGCGCGGGCGTCCCATGGCCGGCCTTGATGAACTGAGCGAAGCGGTCCTGTCGGTCATGTGCGATGGCAGTACGGTGCGGGCTGCCGCCGCGACACGTGAGGTCCTCATCGGCGAGGTGCTCGGCTGCGTTCCTGATGGTGTCCCCATGGTCCCCCTGGACGCCGACCTGCGCTCAGCCGCCAAGAGCCTGCGCATGGCCTTCGCGGCGACCCCCAAGACACTCACCCTGGACCTGCGCAAGCCCCGGGACCTGGCCAAGTCCCAGCTGCTGCAACGCCTGGAGATCCTCGGGATCACCTGGGGTAGGCAGCAGCGGGCGGCCTCGAGCGGCACCTTCAAGGAGGTCTGGGAGCTCGAGTGGGACCCGGAGATGTCGGTGCAGGTGGTGGAGGCCGCGACCTTCGGCACCACGGTGGCCTCCGCCGCCGGGAACGCCCTGCTGGGCGCCACCGACTCCCTGCCGCAGGTGACCAGGTCGGTGGAGAAGGCACTGGCGGCCGGCCTGTCCGAGGTCGTGCCCGAGCTGCTGAGGATCCTCGACGAGCAGGCGGCACGCGAGATCGACATCGTCCAGCTGCTGGGCTCGGTGCCGGCCCTGACCCGCTCCCAGCGCTACGGGGACGTGCGCGGCACGGACGCCTCCAGTCTGGAGGCGGTGACCCGTGCCGTCCTGGTGCGCGGGTGCGCGGGGATACCTGCGGCGGCCGCGAACGTGGACGCCCGGGTTGCCCGCACGCTGCGGACGACGATCGACGAGGTCCAGAACGTCATCGGTCTCCTGGACGAGCGGGCCGCGGCGCTGTGGAACGGTGCGCTGCGCTCCGCGCTGGCGACTCGCAGCCTGCCGGGCCTGCTGGCCGGACGCATCACCCGGATGCTGCTGGACGCCGGGGAGCTGGACCGCGACGACACCGCCCTGAGGCTGTCCCGGGCGCTGTCGCAGGGCACGCAGCCCGAGGAGCAGGCCGAATGGATCGAGGGGTTCCTCGCGGGGGACATCCTCCTGCTCAGCTATGACAACGCCCTGCTCGAGGTGCTCAACGAGTGGCTGGCGCGCATCGGGGACCAGGCCTTCGTCGACGTCCTGCCCGCACTGCGGCGGGCCTTCGGTCAGTGGCCGAGTCCTCAGAAGACGGACCTGGCTCGGCAGATCCGGGGCCTGGGGTCCCCCGCCCCGGACGGGAGCAGCCCGGTTGAGGAGGCGTTCGACGACGTCGAGGCAGTTCTGGACACGGTGAGCATGATCCTGGGAGGTACCCGATGACCGCGCGCGAGCGCACCGACGACGCGAACCAGCCGGACCAGCACGCCGGCCAGGCAGGTCAAGCGAACCGGGCCGACCGGGCCGACGACGTCGAGCCCACCACGATTGAGCAGCGCTGGCGCCTGGCCCTGGGCGTGGACGCGAGTGGCTACCCCACCCCACTGTCTGAGGGACACAGGGCGATGGACACGGCACTGGCGGACCTGTACGACGTCGACCCGCAGGACAAGGGACGTGGGGGCCTGGGCGGCTCCGCACCCCATGTGGCGCGCTGGCTGGGGGACATTCGCAGGTACTTCCCCTCGCGGGTGGTGCGGGTCATGCAGACCGATGCCATTGACCGCCTGGGGCTCAAGACGCTCCTGCTGGAGCCCGAGGTGCTCCAGGGCGTGGAGCCCGACGTGCACCTGGCGGCGATGTTGGCCACCCTGTCGGAGATGATTCCTCAGGAGGCCAAGGCGACGGCGCGCACGGTCGTCGACAAGGTCGTCAAGGAGGTGGAGGAGCGGATCGCCGACCGGCTCCAGCAGTCGGTGCGCGGTGCACTGGACCGCTCCACGAGGACCTCGCGGCCCCAGCTGGCCGATATCGACTGGAACCGGACCATTGCCGCGAACCTCAAGAACTACGTGCCAGAGCTGGGCACGGTCATCCCGGAGAGGCTCGTGGGGCACGGCAGGCGCCACCGGGGCATTCAGAAGGAGTTCACCATCTGTATGGACCAGTCCGGGTCCATGTCCTCCTCAGTCATCTACGCCTCCATCATGGCGGCGGTCATGGCCTCGATCCGTTCACTGCGCACCACGCTGGTCGCCTACGATACCGCGGTGACGGACCTGACACCGCTGCTGTCCGACCCAGTCGACGTCATCTTCGGGACCCAGCTCGGCGGCGGCACGAATACCTCCCCGGCCATCGAGTACTGCCGGCAGACGATCACGCGGCCAGCGGACTCTGTGTTCATCCTCATCAGCGACCTGTACGACTCCGACCCGAAGCAGATGCTGGGACGGGTAGGGGAGCTGCTGGGAAGCGGGGTGCAGGTCGTCGTCCTGCTGGCCCTGAGTGATGACGGCGTCCCCAGCTACAACCACGACGTCGCCAAGCGGCTCGCCAAGATGGGGGTGCCAGCCTTCGGGTGCACTCCGGACGCCTTCCCAGGTCTGCTGGCGGCCGCGATCCACGGCGAGGACCTGGGCCGGTGGGCGGATGAACAGGCGGCTGCGCAGGCCGAGGGCGCCTGAACCAGGCGGGGGCGTCCCAGTCCGCGCGGAAGCATTCGACGCGTATGGGTGCGGGAGTCCGGGTTCCCCACGGCGTCGGGTGTCCCCGACCGGGCAGGAGGGCCGACGGACTGGCCGGGTCAGGCCTCGGTGCGGTCCAGCTCGTGGGCGAAGGCCTCGTGGTTGGCCTGCGAGGACAGCACGAAGCGGATGAGTCCTAGGCGGCCGACGGCGTCGGGCTCGGCGCGGGAGGGCTGCTTGACGGCGCGGGCCTGGGCCACGGCGATCTCAGCGACCTGGGTGATCGGCCAGCCGTAGACGCCGGCGGAGACGGCCGGTAGGGCGATGCTGGTGCAACCGAGGTCGACGGCGAGGGCCAGGGAGCTGTCAAAGCAGGCGCGCAGCAGGGCCGGGTCGTCCTCGCCGGCGTGACGGTTGGGGCCCACGGTGTGGATGACCCAGGTGGCGGGCAGGTCGAATCCGGGCGTGGCCACGGCGTGACCGACCGGTAGACCGTCGGGCAGGTCGGTGGCGCGCAGCTCCCGACAGGCCTCGAGGAGGCGGGGGCCGGCGGCGCGGTGGATGGCGCCGTCAACTCCCCCACCGCCGAGGAGTGTGCTGTTGGCGGCGTTGACGATGGCGTCGACCTTCTCGGTGGTGATGTCACCGACGACGGCTTCGATGCGCATGAGGGGACTCCTGTTCCGCGGTGGATGCTCTGGGCGGTCTCTTCGAGTTCTCGGATTCCTCGGGCCGGCCGCCGAGCACTGGGCCCGTGGAAACGCCTTGGGACGCTCCGGCAGCCGAACCGGTGACGAGCAGCAGCCTGTCACGGGCGCCGTCGGAGGCCAACCGGGTTCAGGAGGGAGCGAACACCGACGTGACGGACGACTCAGCGGATCCGATTTCCTCCCCGCGGTGGGTGGGGGCTATGCTGTCGCCTGCTGCACACGGGGTGTGGCGCAGTTTGGTAGCGCGCTTCGTTCGGGACGAAGAGGTCGTGGGTTCAAATCCCGCCACCCCGACCAAGGAGGAAACCCATGAGCTTGCTCATGAGGTCTTCGAGGAGGAGGGAGTAAGAGGCCACCAGGCCGAATACCCCGACCATTAAATCGACACTCAAACCCACGTCACGGGAGCCCCCTGGCGTGGGTTTTCGTTTTCAGCAATGGCCATACCCGTACCGAGGCCTGGGTGCCACTGGCTGGGACATGGGTGTACCCCATGGGGGAACGGGTCCCGTGCAGTACGGACACCCCCTGGTCAGCAGAGCCCGAGCCGATCGACTGGGACGAGGCTGTCCGCATCGTCAGCGAGGCGCCGGGCAGTGAGCACCTCGGCAAGCAGGTGCTGGAGGCACCTCGCGCCCGCGGCCTGGGGCTCAAGGCCACTAGGTCCTGTTGCGTATGTCCGGGCGGAGGCCGGTTCTCGCCAGTGGCTGACGTCGCGGTCGTACCTTAGGGCTCGCGTTCGAGGGGTAGAGGGTACGAACGCGCGCCCTAAGGTACGAACACGCGGACGCTTCACCCCACTTTCGCAAAAGGCCCTAGGCGCTCGCCAGCCGATCAGGCATCCAACGGCGCAACACATAGTCACGTTGCGCCTGATGGCCGAGCTGTTCGACGTCGACGTACGTACCGTCAGCGAGCACTGGGGGAACGTTTACAGTTCCGCCGAGCCGGCACGCGAGGCAACTGTCCGGAAACTCCGGACAGCTCGATCTGAGGACTCGCGTCCGGTGACGCGCACTATCGACCGCTACGTCCTCGACGCCATCATCTCGGTGGGCCACCTCGATCTCGACGACGGCTACCAAGCCGAGTGCATCGGCATCTGGCGGCCAGGCCGAGCGATGGTCGGAGCCTGGGAGACACAGGAGATTCTTGGCCGCAATGCCAGCAAGGTACTGGCCAAAGCCCGGAAAGACGTTCAGTGTTGCCGGAGTGGAGAATGGAGATGATCGCGTCACGGCTACAGCAGAACCTCACGGCAGCCATCATCTGCTCGGGGACGTACTTTTGGCACGAGGACTGCGTTTTCCCGCAGACAGCTGCGGTCCGACCGTCGTCATTTAAGGCAAAAGTACGTCCTCGAGGCAGATCGCAGTCCCCGATCCGCGCGGCCGGTCACCCTGGACCACCGTCGCGGCCGGCCACCCTGGACCACCGTCGCGGCCGGCCACCCTGGACCACCGTCGCGGCCGGTCACCCTGCACCACCATCAGAGCCGGTCGCCCTGGACCACCGTCGCGGCCAACCACCCCGCACCACCATCAGAGCCGGTCGCCCTGGACCACCGTCGCGGCCAGCCACCCTGCACCACCGTCACGGCCGGTCACCCTGCACCACCGTCGCGGCCGGTCAC
>CAUVMS010000085.1:0-11326 GCA_963552815.1 uncultured Actinomyces sp.
CGGCCAGGACGAAGCCGCGGTCCATGGCGACCCCGACCTCCTCGTAGCCCAGGTTGGCGGTCGCCGGTCCGCGGCCCACGGCGATGAGGAGGACCTCGGCCTCGTGGGTCTTGCCATCCTGGGTGCGCACCGTGACGCCGCCGTCGTGGCGCTCGACCGACTCGAACATCGTGTTGGTGCGGAAGGTGATCTTGCGCTTGCGGAAGGCGCGCTCGAGCTGCTTGGAGATCGCCTCGTCCTCGTTGGGGACCAGGTGAGGGAGCCCCTCGATGATGGTGACCTGGCTGCCCATGGAGGCCCAGGCCGAGGCGAACTCGACCCCGATGACGCCTCCGCCCAGGATCACCGCGGAGGCGGGGACGTGGTCCATCTCCAGCGCCTCCTCGGAGGTGATGACGCCTCCGGAGATCTCCTGCCCGATGGTCTTGGAGTAGGAGCCGGAGGCGAGGACCACGTTGCGGCCGGTGACGCGACGGCCGTCAACCTCGACGGTGTCGGCAGCCACCAGGCGCCCCCAGCCCTGGATCAGGTCGATGCCTCGCGAGGAGACCAGGCCCTCAAGGCCCTTGTGCATCCGCGAGACGATGCTGTTCTTGTACTTCTGGACACCCGGCATGTCCACGCCCTCGAAGGCAGCCTTGATGCCCACCGTGGCGGCCTCGCGCACGGCGTCAGCGGTCTCAGCGGCGTGCAGCAGGGCCTTGGTGGGCACACAGCCGCGGTGGAGGCAGGTTCCTCCCAGCTTGTCGGCCTCGATGAGGGCGACCTTGAGGCCCAGCTGGGCGCCGCGCAGGGCGGCGGCGTAGCCCCCTGATCCCGCGCCCAGGATGACCATGTCGTAGACGGTCTCTGTCACGAACTCACTCCTTGTTGGTTGGTCACGACGCCCTGATGGGGCGGCTCGGCACGGGGCCATTGTTCCACCTGAAGAGGGCGTGCAGGAGCCCGGGGGCTGATGTTTAGGGACTAGAGTCCCGAAAAAAGGATGATACGCGTCACTGTATGTGGGTGGTGCCTGCAACGAGCCGTGACGAAGACTGTGACGCAGGCCTCGGCGGCTCGTTGCAGGCCAGCAGAACGCTCAGGAAAGGATGCTGACCTCGGCGGACAGTGAGCGGAGCAGCTCCACGAGGGTGGAGACCCCCATGCCGGTACCGCCGGTCGGTGTCAGTCCCCACGGCGAGGAGTCGTTGTAGGCGGGCCCGGCGATATCGAGGTGCGCCCACGGCCGGTGTCCGACGAACTCGCGCAGGAACAGCCCGGCCGACAGCATCCCGCCGGCGCGGGAACCGACCTTGGTGTTGCGCAGGTCGGCGAAGGGGGAGTCCAGGGTGGCCCGCAGGTGCGCAGGCAGCGGCATCGGCCAGAAGGACTCTCCCGCCCGCTGGGCCGCGGCCACGACTTCCTCGCGCAGGTCCGGTGTTCCCATGACGGCGGCCACGTGATCGCCCAGGGCCACGATCTGGGCTCCGGTGAGGGTCGCCACGTCCAGGACGGCGTCCGGCTCCTCGGTCACGGCCCTGGCCAGGGCGTCGGCCATGACCAGGCGTCCCTCCGCGTCGGTGTTGGTGACCTCGACCGTTGTGCCGTCGAACATCGTGATGACGTCGCTGGGTCGCTGGGCGTCGGCTCCGGGCATGTTCTCGGCCAGGGCCAGCCAGGCGGTCACTCGGATCGGCAGTTCCAGGCGCGCAGCCGTCACAACAGCCCCCAGCACTGTGGCCGCCCCGGCCATGTCGGACTTCATCTCCGGCATGGAGGCGGCCGGCTTGAGGGACAGGCCTCCGGAGTCGAAGGTGATGCCCTTGCCGATGAGTGCCACGTGCTTGAGCCGGGACACGTCATTGTCACTCTCAGCCTCGCTGTGGGCGCGGCTCGCGTCCTCACCGACCTGCGAAGGAGCCCACTCCATGCGGACCAGACGCGCCGGGTGCACCGAGCCTTGGGCGACGCCGAGGATTCCGCCGAATCCCTGCTCAATGAGTGCCGGAGTGTCCCACACCTCGACCCTGATTCCGGCCTCCTGCCCGGCGGAGCGGGCCCTTTCCGCGAAGACCTCCGGGGTCAGGCGGTTGGGGGGCTCGTTGACGAGGTCGCGGGTCAGGGCTGTGGCCTCGGCCAGTGCTAGGGCGCCGGTCAGCGCCTCCTGCCCCTGTGGAGTATCGGACAGGGGTGAGAGGATGGCGATGCTTTTCACGGGAGAGGTCTGCCTCGAGGAGGAGGCTTGCCCCGGCTTGTCCTCGTTCTTGGTGGCCTTCCATGAGTAGGCCCCCAAGGCTGCTCCGTGCGCGACGGCGGCGAGCTGCTCCTCCGAGAGGGTGGGCAGCGCCAGGATCGCGGAATCGGTTCCGGCCAGCGCCCGGGTGGCGCGTCCGGCGGCCCGACGCAGCAGCCCCGTCTGGTCGTAGCCCAGAGCGGCCTCGTCGTCGGTGGCGACAGTAAACGGACTGGTGTCGGCCCACCCCGTCCCGACGCCGACGACAAGGATCGTCGTTGGGCCGTTGTAGGTCGTGGTGCTCACCGATGAGGAGGGGAGGCGCACGACGGAGTCCTGATCGCCGCCGAACCCGAGGGAGGGCAGCAGGGCGACGAGCGCATTGATGTCCAGGCCCTCCAGAGCGGTGCTGGAGGGCGGCTGGAGGCCCTCCAGGAGGATCTCGGGAGTCTTTGCCCCGTCTGGGCCCGGTGCTGCGGCCATGACGAGCACATCAGCCGCCGGTTCGGTGTCGGAGCGAGCGCCCGATGAGGTGCCCGGTGCGGTGTCGGCTGTCCCGTCGGTCTGAGCGGGTGCCTTGGCGCTGTCGTCGTCCTGGTCGCCGGAGGCCTTGTGCGCCTGCGCGTCATTTTCGGGGCCGTTAGTGTCCTGCGTGACGCCCGCGGCGCCGGTCCGGCCCTGAGCGGCGGTGGTCTCAGAGTCCTGGGGCTCATCGACCGTGTTGACCTCGGCCTGATTGGTGAGGTCGGTATCCTTACGGTCGTCGTCCACCGAGGCGTGTGCGTTCAGGGATTTGGTCAACTTAATGATGCTCACGTTGTGAATAGTAACGTTGTGGCATTGGCTGGAGGCCGAGTTGGCGCCGCGCGTGCCGGAGGTCATCACGTGGAAAGGTCGCTCCTCATGGACGAGCACTCACCGGTACGCACGGTGCAGGACACCCGTCGTCCCGCCTACGGCTGGGGACGCATCCTGGTCGGCGTCTTCGCCGTCTTCGGGACGATAGTCCTCATCCCCTCCGTGGTGTCGCTGGTCCGAAACCCCGGTGAGGCGCCTGCGGTGTGGTCCTTCAACCTCCTGGGAGGGGGGCTTTACATCCTTCTGGCCGTCTGCGTGGCCCACAACGGGCGCCGGATGCGCAACATCGGCTGGATGTGCCTGGGAGCACTGGCCGCCATGGCCGTGCTCATCGGCGTCCTCACCCTGACGGAAACCCCTCCCACACCTGCCGACCTCAGTGCGTCGGTGTGGGCGCACTGGGGCAGGTCGAGGTGGTACCTGCCTGCGATCCTCCCGATCGTGGCCGCTGCCTGGATGTGGATGTCTGACCCTCGACGCATCGTGGCTAACGCTGAACGCATCACCGAGCTGTCCGACACTCTTGCCGAGAGCATCACCGAGAAGGCCCGCGCGGTTCAGGAGAACCGTGGTCTCAAGAGCCCCGGGGGCAACGAGGACGGCCCTGAAACCGGTGTGGCCACGGAGTGTGATGACAGCAGCCGCGACGATCAGTGATGGCTGGTCGGTGACGATCGGTGGCTCATCGGTGGTTCTCGGCGGCGCCGCGGCTACCGGCCTCGCGAGTGAAGAGAGCCGCGTGAGCTGATCCTGCCGATCCGGCTGATCCTGCGCCGGGGGACGGGGCGGGAGTACCACCGGTCCTGCAGGCGGGAGCCCAGTGAGGTGTAGGCGGCGGCTGCGGTGCGAGCCCGGGCCTGCACCTCGTAGATCCTCTCCACGACGATCCTTTGACACACCCAGCCCACCAGTTGCCCACCGGGCTTGCCTCTGCTGGAGCCCTCCACTGGGGTGACCACCGGCAGACCCTCCAAACGAGTACTGGTCAGGGCCTCGAGCATGTCGGTCGCCTCGGCCTCAGCCGTCAGGTGGGCAGTGACGAGAGGCAGGTCCGCCACCGTCGGTGAGGGTCGGGAGCCGTTGTCGGCGTCGTCGGGCTCCTCCTTGAGAAGCGCGTCGGTGAGCTGTGCGGCCGTGATGCAGCCGAGCAGCTCTCCCATCGGCTCACCCCCGGACCGCGGGGCGCTGCCGGCGCCAGTGCCCGCAGTCGTCCCGGCGCCAGACCCGATGCCGGTCCTGATGCTCCCATCGGTGTCCTTGGAGGTCGGTGCAGCGCCTTCGTCGCGAGCACTGCTGCGAACGTCGTCGTCGGAACCGGTCCTCGTCCGCACAACAGGCAGGATCGAGGCACCGTGCCGGCTCATGAGGGCAGCAGCCTGCCGCACCGTCATCGTCTCCTCCACCACGGCGGGCGGTTCCACCATGATCCTGGAGGCGCGGGCACGCCCCATGAGCGTGGTGGTCATCGGGTCCTCGACATCCTCACCGCGGCGGCGCAGCTCCTCGGTGAACAGCGTCCCACGCGACAAGAAGCGGCTGGCGAAGGTGGCCAGCACCGTGGCCAGCATGAGGGGCAGCAGCAGCGCGTGCTGGCCGGTCATCTCGATGATGAGCAGTACCGCAGTCATCGGTGCGCGAGCCGCACCGGCGAACACCGCACCCATCCCGATCACCCCGAAGACCCCGGCTGCCGGGGCGTAGGCGGGCGCGACCAGGGTCCCGAAGGCCGCGCCGAGCGTCCCCCCGATGAACAGGGAAGGGGCGAACACCCCGCCGACGAAGCCCATCCCGAGCGTCGTCGAGGTGGCCAGCATCTTGCCCAGGCACAGGACGAGCAGCAGCACCAGGGTGTAGCGGCCCGCCAGCGCCCGGTTGAGCGCCGCCGAGGACTCCCCGTACATCTCAGGCAGGACAAGCAGGATGCCGCCCACCGCCAGGCCCCCGATACCGGGACGCACCCAGATCGGGACACCCAGTCGCTGCCAGGTGCGGGTCAGGGCGTCGAGCACGATGAAGCGAAGGCGCATGAAACCGATGCCGACGCATCCGCCCACCACGCCCAGGAGAGCGACCCATCCGAGCTGGGCGTCCCCGGACAGGTCCAGGTGGGGCAGCGACAGTGACAGGGTCGTCCCCAGAAGATGGTGGGACAGAACCGTCGAGGCCACACAGGCCAGGACGATGACGATGAAGGCGTCGGCGCTGAAGCCCATGAGGACGACCTCCAGGGCGAAGAAGGCCCCCGCCAGCGGAGCGTTGAAGGCCGCCGCGATCCCAGCGGCGGTTCCGGCGGCGGCCAGGTAGCGGATCGGGAGCGTCGGCAGGCGCAGGCCCCGCCCGATGAGATTCGCCGTCGAGGCGCCCAGCTCCGCGATCGGTCCCTCCGGACCCACCGAGCCGCCGCCACCGATCGTCAGAGCCGACGACGTCGTCATGGCCAGAGCGGGGAGCGGCGCCATCGTGCCGTCCCCGTGGCGCGTCGACCAGATGACGCCGGCCACCCCGTGACCGGTGGGCGTGCGGCCCAGCCGGGACATGAGGGGCCCCACGATGAGCCCCGAGAGCACCGGGGCCACCAGGAGGAACCAGGTACCGAGCGCCGCCAGAGACCCGACCGAGGGTCCCATCGACTCCGTGTAGTCGTCGGCTCCGCTCAGCAGCCGGGACCAGGCGTCGATCCCCAGCCGGAACAGAACCGCCCCCAGACCCGAGGCCAGCCCCACCAGCAACGCCAGGATGTAGAGCCCGAGGCGATGATGACGGAAGAGGCTGCCCGCGCGCCTTGACAGAAGCAGGGACAGCCTCTTCCAGGTGCGTTTCATCGGCGCAGGTTCTCCACCTTGACCACGAAGGTGTCCTCCTCGCCGCGCCGCTCGGCCTCCGAGCAGGAGCCGCCGATGTTCCACACCTGGCGGTAGAAGCTCAGCTCGGCCTCGTAGCGGCGCCGGATGTTCGCTGCCAGGCGGAACCCGTGGCCCTCACCCTGGAAGACCTCCAGGGCCACCGGCGCGCCGGCCGCCTTGAGGGCCTCGTACATGGCGGTGGCCTGCTCAGCCGGGACGATCGGGTCCTCAGAGCCCTGGATGAGCAGCAGCGGCACACCAATGTCCTCGATGTGGTTGATGGGGCTGCGCTCGTCCAGAACCGGGTCGTCAATGTCATGGGTGCCCATGAGCTGGCCGATGTAGTGCGACTCGAACTTGTGGGTCGTGCGCACCAGCCGCTTGAGATCGGTCACCCCGAAGCAGGAGCTGGCGGCCGTGAACACCGTGGAACGGGTGATCGCCGACAGCACCGTGAAGCCCCCGGCCGATCCGCCGCGGATCGCGATGCGTCGGGGATCCACGAGCCCGGCGTCCACCAGGTGCTGAGCACCACTGACGCAGTCGTCGACGTCGTAGACGCCCCACTTGCCCTCCAGGGCCTTGCGGTAGCTGGTGCCGTAGCCCATGGAGCCGCGGTAGTTGACGTCGAGGTAGGCGAAGCCCCGACTGGTCCAGTACTGGATGCGCAGGTCGTAGCCGGGCACGGCCGTCGCCGTCGGGCCGCCGTGGACGTTGACGATGAGGGGCGGCAGCTCGCCCTCGTCGCCCACGTGGGAGGCCGACGTCGGCGGGTAGTAGAAGCCGTGAGCGCTCGCACCATCGCTCGTGGGCCAGGAGACCGGGTCGGGGAAGGACACCCCGATGTCCTCGGGCTCGAACTCACCCGAGCCGCGCAGCACCTGCACCGTGCCGTTCTTGACCTCCACGATGCTTGGCATCGCCATCTCGTTGGAGGCCAGCATGACGACGCGGCCGGCGCTGGAGGCCACGTTGCCGATCGGCTGCCAGCCCACGTTCCACTCCTCGAGCTCGCCGTTGGCGAGCTTGATGGTGCCCAGGTGGCAGACCGCGTCCCGGGCCCAGGAGGCGATGATGTGCTCGGCGTCGAGTACGTCGAAGGAGTGCGGTCCCAGCTGCCAGGCCGGGTTGGTGAACGTGGCCTCGGCCGGGTGCAGGGGCCGGGTGCGCAGCTTCTCGGACCACCCCGGACGGTTGGTGCCCCGCACCGGGAAGCCCTCGGTGCGATAGAGGTTCCAGAAGCCCGAGGCGTTCGAGCCGTGAACCAGGTCGCACTCCTCGGTCCAGCGCGGTTCAGCCACCGAGTGCCCGTCACCGCCGTCCACCAGCACCTGCTCGCCGATCGTCCCGTCCGGATTCAGGTCACCCACGTGCAGAGCGGCGTTGTCCCACGGCATACCCGGGTGGTCCCAGGTGATCCAGGCCAGGTGCTCGCCGTCGGGCGAGAGCGTCGGGGCGACCACGAAGTCCGTGCCCGACACCAGCGTGCGCACACGCGAGTCATCGCGGGCGGCCGAGCCGTCCAGAGGAATCGCCACCAGGGTGTTGACGGCCTCGCCCTCGCCACGGTGGTCCTCGCGGACCGCGTAGACCAGGCCACGGCCCGTGTCGATCTCCAGGTCGCCATGACGTACGTCGCCGTAGATCGTCAGGGGAACCAGACCGCGCAGGCGGTGCGCCACGTCGTAGCGGTAGAGACGCCCGTCCCCGGCGTGCGAGACCACGATGATCCCGCCGTCGACGGCGTAGGCCTTTCCGCCGTACTCGTGCACCCGGGTGCGCACGTCGACCAGCTCGTCGGCCGGCGTCAGCGGAAGCACCTCTCCGGTCTGGCCGTCCCCGTCACGGCGCAGCAGGACGTTGCGTCCGGCTTGCGAGGCGCGCTGCTCCACCCAGTAGGTATCGCCACCGTCCACACGAACCTGGGACAGCAGGACCGTCCGGGTCGTGATCGTGCCTGGAGTGATGGGCGAGGGCCAGGTGCCGAAGGGGGCTGTGATGCTCATGGTTCCTCCTGGAAGGCTGTCCTGAGGGCGGTCGGGCGGTCAGGAACGACGACGCGGCGGACCTGCCGGCGCGAAGGGTTGCGACGGTCAAGGCATACAGTACGTGCTTATCCGTGACCCGCGTGACAGGTGCCTGTACGGCGACCAGGACCGCCCTATGCTGAAGACCAGCATCATGACCAGTATCGGAGACCAGCTCGGCGATCGGCACGGAAACCGGCTGTGACACCGCCACCGAGCGGTGACGTCAGGAGGAGCGCCACCGTAGAAACATCATCGCGTGTCCACCGGTTACCCTTTCCCGGGTGCCTTCCTCATCCCCTCATCCGCCCCACCAGCTCGGCGGCCGACGACGCACCACCGCATGAACGACACCTCACCACACTCGACATCACCTTCGACAAGGAGGCGCACCGTGCCAACAGCTGAGCACACCGGTCGGCCCGCCAAGCAGGGCGAGGGCAGCCGAGCGCTTCTTTCCTCAGTGAGGAAGCCCGCCGACCTCGATCGGCTCACCAGCGAGGATCTGGTGGCACTCGCGGCCGAGATCCGCCGCCACCTCGTCGCTTCGGTATCCCGCACCGGCGGCCACCTAGGCCCCAACCTCGGAGTCGTCGAGCTGACGATCGCCCTGCACCGCACCTTCCGCTCGCCGCGGGACACCATCGTCTTCGACACCGGTCACCAGGCCTACGTCCACAAGCTGCTCACCGGCCGGCAGGACTTCACCCACCTGCGTGAGCGCGGAGGGCTGTCCGGTTACCCGTCGCGGGCCGAGTCCGTCCACGACGTCGTGGAGAACTCCCACGCCTCGACCTCGCTGTCCTGGGCGGACGGCATCGCCCGAGCCAACCACCTCCAGGGCCACGACGAGCGCCACGTGGTCGCCGTCATCGGTGACGGCGCCATGACCGGCGGCATGGCCTGGGAGGCCCTGGACAATATCGCCGACTCCTCAGACCGGCACCTGGTCATCGTCGTCAACGACAATGGCCGCTCCTACGCCCCCACCATCGGGGGACTGGCCCACCACCTTGATGCGCTGCGCACGAACCCCGGCTACGAGCGCGTCCTGTCGGGGGTCAAGCGCACGCTCCTGTCCCAGGGGGCGCCCGGCCGGGCGGCCTTCGACGCTTTGCACGGCCTCAAGCGGGGACTCAAGGACGTCCTCGTTCCCTCGGCCTTCTTCGAGGACCTGGGAATCAAGTACACCGGGCCCGTCGACGGACACGACATCACCGCCATCGAGTTCGCCCTCACCCGGGCCCGTGAGTACGCCGAACCGGTCATCGTCCACGTCATCACCGAGAAGGGGCGCGGATACACCCCCGCCGAGGAGCACGTTCCGGACCGCTTCCACGCCGTGGGCCAGATCCATCCCGAGACCGGGCTGCCGGTCGTGGCCGAGCGCTTCGGGTGGACCTCCGTCTTCGCCGAGGAGATCGTGTCTCTGGCGCGCGGCGACGAGCGGATCGTCGGGGTCACCGCTGCGATGCAGGCTCCCGTGGGTCTTCAGCCCTTGGCCGACGCCATGCCGGAGCGGGTCATCGACGTCGGCATCGCCGAGCAGCACGCGCTCACCTTCTGCGCCGGACTCGCCTTCGCCGGGATGCACCCCGTGGTGGCCCTCTACGCCACCTTCCTCAACCGCGCCTTCGACCAGGTCCTCATGGACGTCGCTCTCCACCGGGCGGGAGTGACGGTGGTCCTGGATCGGGCCGGGATCACCGGCACGGACGGGGCCAGCCACAACGGCATGTGGGACATGGCGCTGCTGGCTCATGTCCCGGGCCTGCGCCTGGCGGCCCCCCGGGACGAGGCGACGCTGCGTCAGAGCCTGCGTCAGGCCGTGACCGTCGACGACGCCCCCACGGTGGTGCGCTACCCCAAGGGCGCTCTGCCCGACCCGCTGCCGGTGGTACGCCGCCTCGGGCAGGTGGTTGATGGTCAGGGCCCGCAGGGTGAGGACAGTGCGGAGACAGGGGAGACGGATGCCTTCGACGTCGTCGACGTGCTGCTCGAGACCCGGGGCGCGGCGGGCGCTCCCCGTGTCCTCCTGGTGGGCGTGGGCGCCATGGCGGCTCAGGCCTGCGAGGCCGGCCGGGTCCTTCAGCAGGAGGGCCGCGCCGTCACGGTGGTGCACCCGCACTGGGTCATCCCGGCTCCCGCTCCTCTTGTCCGGGCCGCCGCCGAGGCAGACGTCGTCGTCGTGATCGAGGACGGACTGGTTGACGGAGGTATCGGGTCCCAGCTGCGCGACGCCGTCGAGGACTCTCAAATCTCCCGGGCCGGCGTAGCCGTCTCACCGGTATTCCGGCGTATCGGCATACCGCGTCGGTTCATCGACACGGCCACCCGTGCCCAGCTGCTGGAGGACTTCGGCATGCGAGCGGCCGACATCGCCGAGACGGCGGCGACCGCCGCTGACAGCGTCGTGGCGGTCCAGGACCTTGGGACCGAGTAGCAGTGTTGCCGCTGTGATCAGCACCTGCCGGTGCGCTGATTCGTGGCAGCGCAACCGATGGCTGTTGGGACACCTGTCCTAATTGTCTTGATCGTTCGAGCATCTGGGAACGCGCCTCGATTCCCTGACATCATCGGAGGCAGGATGGCATTGTTTTCCGACGACGCTTATCTTTCTGGCCAGCAGAAAGGGGACTTATGTCCCAGATTAGGGTGGTGTTGATTGGCCTGTGAGTCATCACACCGGCTCTTCTTGGGACCAGTGGCCCACAAGGCCTCGCCGGAGTTCTAATCTGAGAGTGACGGCGCGCCGATGTGCCGCCTCGCCTCACAAGGGCGACAACAACCGGGTGGCTCTCCGGTCACCCACACGAGGAGGGCACGGATGACCACTGAGGTCACAACATCTGCCACCACGGTGAGCGGCAATGACGCCTGGGAGGGCTTCGTTACCGGTCCGTGGACTGAGGACATTGACGTCCGCGACTTCATCCAGCGTAACTACACCCCCTACGAGGGGGACGCCTCGTTCCTCGCGGGCGCCACGGACAAGACCCTGCGCCTGTGGGACACCCTGGAGAAGGACTACCTCTCCAAGGAGCGCAAGGTCCGCATCCTTGACGTCGACACCCACACTCCCGCCGACATCGACGCCTTCCCCGCCGGTTACATCAGCGAGGACGATGACGTCATCGTCGGCCTGCAGACGGACTCCCCGCTGCGTCGCGCCATGATGCCCAACGGCGGCTGGCGCATGGTGGAGACCGCGATCAAGGAGGCGGGCAAGGAGGTCGACCCCGAGGTCAAGAAGATCTTCACCCGCTACCGCAAGACCCACAATGACGCGGTCTTCGACATCTACACCCCGCGCATCCGTGCGGCGCGCTCCAGCCACATCATCACCGGTCTGCCCGACGCCTACGGCCGCGGCCGCATCATCG
>CAUVMS010000086.1:0-11265 GCA_963552815.1 uncultured Actinomyces sp.
GCGGCTGCATCCGCGACATCGAGCACGCCTACTCCGCCGACGGCGGCCTGGCCGTTCTCTTCGGCAACATCGCCGAGAAGGGCTGCATCGTCAAGACCGCCGGCGTCGACGAGTCGATCCTGACCTTCTCCGGACCCGCCGTCGTCTTCGAGTCCCAGGAGGACGCCGTCGCCGGAATCCTCGGCAAGCAGGTGACCTCCGGCGACGTCGTCATCATCAGCCACGAGGGACCGCGCGGCGGGCCCGGCATGCAGGAGATGCTCTACCCGACCACCTACATCAAGTCCATGCACCTGGGTAAGGAGTGCGCCCTGCTCACCGACGGGCGCTTCTCCGGGGGCACCTCCGGCCTGAGCATCGGCCACGTCTCCCCGGAGGCGGCGGCCGGCGGACTCATCGGCCTGGTGCGCAGCGGCGACATCATCGACATCGACATCCCGGGCCGCTCCATCTCCGTGCGCCTGAGCGAGGAGGAGATCGAGCGCCGCCGCACCGAGGAGGAGGCTCGCGGCGAGGATGCCTGGACCCCGCACGTGGACCGACCTCGCAAGGTCTCCGCGGCGCTGCGCGCCTACGCGATGCTCGCCACCAGCGCTGACCTGGGGGCCGTGCGCGACCTCAAGCGCCTCGGCGTCAAGTAGGCCTGCGGATCGGGTAAGGACGACCCCAACCAACTCATCACATAGTTTGAAAATCGTTGTCACTCGCATCTAGAGTTTGCGTGTGACAATCGTTCTCAGATCGTTGGTGGTGCGCTCCGGTGCCACGACGCTGGTCGACGGCGTCGACCAGCGCCTCGCGCCCGGCAGCAGGACCGCGCTCGTCGGCGCCTCCGGGGCCGGCAAGTCCCTGACCTGCGCGGCGCTCGCGGGCACCCTCCCGGCCGGGCTGGAAGTCTCCGGCTCCCTGACCGTCGCACCCGACGGCGCCGACCCTGACCACGACTCGCGCGCGAGCTCCGACCCGGCGGACCAGGCAAGCGGCGTCAACCTGCTGGGGCTGCCCGCCGCGATGCGCCCCCGCAGCTGCCGTATCGCGTTGGTGTCCCAGGACCACTCCACCGCCCTGCACCCGCTCATCCCAGTCGGTCGCCAGATCTCCCTGGCCTCCCAGGCCGCCGGACGCACCCAGAGCGAGGCCGACGTGCGCGCCACCGACTATCTCTACGCCGTCGGACTCGATGAGTCCTTCGCCGACCGCGTGCCCGGTCGCCTCTCCGGAGGCCAGCGCCAACGCATCAGCCTCGCCCTCGCCCTGGCCGCCGAGCCCGCCCTCATGATCGCCGACGAGCCCACCACCGCTCTCGACGTCGTCGCCCGAGCTGAGATCCTCGAGCTCCTGACCTCCCTCACCAGCCTGCCCGAGGCTCCGGCCCTGCTCCTCATCACCCACGACCTGCCCGCCGCCGCCATCTGCGAGAACGTCGTCGTCCTCCACGCCGGCGCCGTCATCGAGCGCGGCCCCGCAGCACGGGTGCTGGCCCGCCCCGAGCATCCGGTCACCGTCGCCATGTGCGACGCCGCCGCCGAGGAGACCATTGACGGGGCCCTGGCCGCTGTAGGAGCGGCCGCATGAGCGGGCTCGAGGCGCGTCGTCTGACGCGCTCCCACCCGGGGCGCGACGGTGACCATCATGTGGCGGTGCGTGGTGTGGACCTGAGCCTGGCGCCGGGGGAGAACGTAGCGCTGATCGGGCGCTCGGGGTGCGGGAAGACGACGCTGCTGCGGGCTCTGCTGCTGCTTGACTCGCCCGGGGCGGGGGACCGGGGCGAGGTGCTGCTCGACGGTGAGTCCGTGCGCCGGGGCGGCGCCCGGGGGCTGCGGGGCTTCCGCCGGGCGGTGCAGTACGTGCCCCAGGACGCCGCCGCCACGCTCGACCCGCGCCGTACGGTGCTCGCGCAGGTGACCACCCCGCTGCGCACCCTGGGCGTGGTGCGCAATCGCGGTGAGGCTGAGGCCCGGGCTCGGCAGGTGCTGGAGAGCCTCGATATCCCGCGCGAGACCTGGGGAAGCCGGCCGCATGAGATCTCCGGTGGGCAGGCGCAACGGGTCTCCATCGCCCGAGCCCTGGCTCTCCACCCGCGCTACCTGCTGCTCGATGAGCCGGTCTCCGGGCTGGACCCGGCCCTGCGCCGCCAGACCCTCGACCTGCTCGCCTCCATCGAGGCCGACGTCCCGACGTCGGACAGCGACGACACGGGCGAGACAGACGACAGGGGCGAGTCGACGCAGCCGGCCCCAGCGACGGAGAAGCCCGCCCCAACTGACCGTGGCGCCGTGCCCGCCCCAACTGACCGTGGCGCCGTGCCCGCCCCAGCCCTGCTGGTGGTGTCGCACGACCTGGCCGCCGTCGCCCGTGTCTGCCGGCGCGCTCTGGTCATGGATGACGGTGCCATTGTCGAGGACGCCCCCATGCACCACATCCTCACCCATCCCAGCCACCCGGCTACCCGCGCCCTGCGTGACGCCGTTCCCACCCTGCCGACCACCGATACCTCCGACCGATGACACCCCGACACAGGCCCGAAGGAGCATCTATGTCTTTCCGCACCCCCGCCGTCACCCGCCGCCAGGCCCTCGCCGCCCTCGGCATCGGAGCCGGCGCCGCCGCCATCGCCTCCTGCTCGCGCAGCTCCTCCGGCGACGGCCGCATCCGCCTGGCCATGTTCCATGCCCCCGAGAGCAAGCTCAACCCGCTCACCAACGACGGCTCCAAGCTCGTTCGCTGGTCCTGCGCCGAAAGCCTCACCAGGCTCACTGCCGACGGCGACGCCCAGGAGATGCTTGCCACCGCCTGGAAGCGCGAGGGTGAGACCACCTGGCGCTTCACCCTGCGTGAGGGCGTTACCTTCCACGACGGCACTGCCCTGAGTGCCGAGAATGCGGCCGCCGCCCTGACCTTCGCTGCCGGCGCCGCCAAGCCGCCGCGCGTCCTGGACGGAATCAACCTCACCGCGAAGGCCGACGGCAAGGACCTCCTCCTGACCACCGCGGCCCCCGACCCCCTCATGCCGCAGCGCGTATCCAGCCCCCAGCTCGTCATCCTGTCCCCGGCCGCCTACCCGAGCTCCGCCGACGGTGCCATCGATCCCGTCGGCCACGGCACCGGCGCCTTCATTCTCAAGCAGGCCAACGGTTCGGCCGGCGCCACCCTGGAGCGCAACGACAAGTACTGGGGCAAGAAGGCCGCCGCCCCCGGCATTGACGTCACCTACGTGCCCGACGGTGCCGCCCGCGGAACCGCCCTGCGTACCGACACAGCCGACATCGTCGAGGCCGTCCCTGTCTCCCAGGCCGGTAACGTGGACAAGAATCTTATTCACGAGGTGTCGACACCGCGCACCTCCACCCTCTACCTCAACACCCGCTCCGGCGCCTTCGCCGACCCGGCCCTGCGCGCCGCCGCCCGCAACGCCGTCGATCCGGCCGCACTCATCAAGACCGTCTTCGAGGGCCACGCCGACTCTCCCGTCGGACTCCTGGGACCGGCCGTGCCCTGGGCCGCCGACCTGCGCGCCTGGAAGAAGGAGACCTACCCCGGTGCCACGGGTGCGGCGGCCACCGGCAAGGTCCCCGGCTCCACCGCCGCCGGAAGCGTTCCCGATGGAACCACCATCACCCTGGCCTCCTACACCGACCGCCCCGAGCTCGGTGAGATGGTCCCCCTCCTGGCCCAGCAGCTCGAGGCCGTCGGCTTCAAGGTCACCCAGGACGTGCGCGAGTACAACCAGATCGAGTCTGAGGCCCTGGCCGGCAAGTTCGACGCCGTCCTCGTGTCGCGCTCCACCGTCCTGGACTCCGGTGACGCCGTTGCCTACATGACCGCCGACTTCTCCTCCTCCGGCTCCTACTCCATGAGCGGCCTATCAGACCCCGCGGTGGACGCCGCCATCTCCAAGGCCGCCGCCATCGATCCCGGAGAGGAGCGGCGCAAGGCCATCATGGCCGCTGAGCAGGCCATCCTGGTCACCGGTGCTGCCATCCCGATCGCCCACGAGCGGGTCCTCCAGGGCGAGGCCTCCGGAGTCTCGGGCGCCGAGCGCGACCCGGGCGAGCGTGCCCTCATCACCTCGGCCACGACCGTGAAGAAGTGAGCGGTGTGCTCACCCGGGTCGCCGGGCGCCTGCGCACAGGCCACGACGCCGTCGCCGGTATCTCACGACTGCTCGCCCTGGTCTGCCTCATCGGCCTGGTGGGCATGCTTCCGTGGCTGTCGGGCAAGGACCCGGCTCTGACGATCCTGCGCGCCACCTCCTCCGACCGGGAGCCGACGCCGGAGGTCCTGGAGTCCATCCGTAAGAGCATCGGGATCGACGGCGGCCCCCTCCATGTGATCGGCCACTGGCTCGCCGGCCTGGCCCGCGGTGACCTGGGGCGCTCCTGGGTCTCGGGGGCCGCCGTCGGCCCGGAGGCCGTCGACGCCTTCGGGGTCTCCCTGAGCCTCATGGCCGCCGCACTCGGCGTCGGGCTCGTCATCGCCACCGCCCTGGTCCTGCCCGCCCTGCGCGACGGACTGCGAGGGTGCCCCCGGACCCGCGGTGGCGTCGTCTCCGCGGTCCTCATCTCCCTGCCCGAGTACCTCCTGGCCCCGATCCTCATGATCGTCCTGGCCGTCTACCTCAGGATCCTGCCGCCTTTCGGATGGGGCAGCCCCGAGAAGGTCATCATGCCCGCCCTCAGCCTGGGCCTGCCCACCGGCGGCTACCTCGGCGGACTCGTCTCTGACGCCGTTACGGCCACCTTCTCCGAACGCTGGGTGGCCACCTGGTCCACCGCGGGCATCCGGGGCCGGGCCCTGGCCGGGGCTGTCCTGCGTCGCGCACTGACGCCCCTGGCCCGTCAGATGGCTCTGGTCGTCGTCGCCCTGACCGGAGGGGCGGTCGCCGTGGAGAAGATCTTCGCGATCCCGGGACTCGGCCGTGAGCTCCTGGATGCCGCCACCGCCCAGGACATCCCGGCGCTTCAGGCTCAGATTCTCCTCCTGCTTGCCCTGGCACTCACCGCCGGTGTCGTCGCCGGAGTCGCCGGACGCCTCCTCATGGGGCAGGCGGCCGGCGCCGGAGGTTTGAGTGCCCCGCCCCCGGTGCGCCACTCCGGACGGGTGGCCCGGGTCATCGCGGGATCCGGGGCGGGACTCCTGGCAGCGATGGTTGCCTGGGGGATCGGGCGCGACCCGTACACGGTGGTCGCCGACAAGCTCCAGGACCCCAGCGTTGCTCTTCCGCTCGGATCCGACTCTCTGGGACGCGACGTGCTGGCCCGGGTGGCACACGGGGCCGTGTCCACTGTGAGCAGCGCTGTCGTCGTCACGGTGGCGTGCTTCGTCATCGCGCTGCTGGTGGGACTGGTGCCGCGGGCGGCGACCGGTTTCATCGAGGTGGCCAACGCCGCTCCGCCGGTCCTGGCCGGGCTCATCATCGCCGGAGTATTCGGTCCCAGTGCAACGGGTGCCGCCATCGCTGTGGCCAGTGTCGGCTGGGCGCCGCTGGCATCCCATGCCGCCGGGCTCGTCGCCGAGAACCGTCAGCGACCCGATGTCCTTCTGGCGCCGGTCCTGGGGGAGGGGCGTGTGCGGATCGCCCTGACCCGGATCGTGCCCGCCGTCGTCGGCCCCCTGGCGCGACATGCGGCCTTGAGGCTCCCAGGCAAGGCCCTGGCCCTGGCCGGGCTCGGCTTCCTCGGCCTGGGCGCGCAGAGCCCCACCCCCGAGTGGGGACTGGTCCTGTCCGATGCTCTGCCCTATATCGAGCGGGCCCCCTGGGCCGTGGCCACGCCCGCCGCCGCCCTCGTGGTCCTGTCGGTGACCGCCGTCGCCGCCTCCCGCAGCGCCAGGCGCTGAGACCGCTGAGACATTGCGGCAGCGGGTGCGGTGAGGGGCGAGGGCCGGGGCCGTCGGGCACAAGAAACGCGGCCGACGCTGGACCGCACATGGGTCCGCCGCCGGCCGCGCCGTGCGTCGTCGCCTCAGTCCTCCAGGGCGTGGAGGCGGTCGATCGGGGTGGAGACGGCCTCGCGGGCGCGCACCACGGCCTCCTCATCGGGGGCGTCGTAGAAGCACAGGCACTTGACCGTGTCCTCACGCACGTAGGTGCGCAGGAAGCTCACCTCCGGGACCTGGGCGTACTTGGGGGAGTTGGCCTTCTTACGTGCCAGGTAGGTCTCCATGGAGATCTCCTCGGGGATGTCCCACTCCACGAGGTAGTCGGCCTTGCGGGCCAGGGCGCGCACGTCCTCGATCTGGGCGCCCACGAGGCGGACCTCGTCGGGGCCGGTGACCTCGGTGTCGGCCGCGGCGGACCGGACGGCCTCGGTCAGGCCGGCGACGTCGTCGGAGGCGAGCTCGACGATGGTGAAGACACGTTCGTGGCTGGCGGTGACCTGCGACTCCAGGACGGAGGCGCCGGCGGCCTCGACGGCCTGGGAGACCTGGGCGATGAGGGCCTGGGCGGCCTCACGCGACGGCGTGGCGGGGACGAGCTCGAAGAGCTGGAGCGACATGGCGGCTCCTTTCCGTAGGGTGTGCATACCAACCTTGCGGTTCACCGGGATTATTCCCGCTGGCTCCCGTGACCTGATGATGTGTTCGCTCTGCGGACTCCCATAGGAATAAATGTTTCTAGTCATAGGCAGGTGCGGGGGGTGTTGGTCGCCAGCGCTGGTGTGAGCCTCCTTCCGGCTCTGCGCCCAGCTGTGCGTCGCGGGTTCTGGCACCCCGGGTGCGCCGGCGAGTAGATCAAGGCGGCCTGGCGGTTTCGCTGCGACGGTTCTTGAGGAGATCGGCCTGAGAATGTCCAAATCGGTGACAAAGACCCGAAACGAGTTCACGGTGTTGGACAAGAACCGCATGATTCTGCGGTTCCAGCAGCGGCCTGATCGAGCCGCAGGATCCTTTGTCACCGATTTGGACATTCTGAGCCCGTCATCGTGGTCAGCGGTCGATCAGTCCTCAGTCCGGGTCGTGATCCGGGTTGTGTTGTCAACCGGTTCAGAGAGCTGGAGGCGGGCCTCGGTCTCGATAGCAGCCACGTTGTACCCGGCTCGCTCGTTTGGCTCCCTCAATGAGATTTCATAGATTTCAGCGTACTGGTGCTCGTCTGCCTTGTGCGCAACACGTGCGTGCGCACGCCGTCGGCTTGAGCCCGACGGCGGCCCGCCCGTTACGCTGTCACCCGTGAATGAGCTCGACAGCGTCAGCAGCAACGGAACCCCGGTCTGGGACAGCGCCCGCTACCTGCGGGAGATCCTCAAGGCCCCCGTCTACGAGGCGGCCGAGCACACGCCCCTCCAGGAGATGCCCGCCCTGTCGGCTCGCCTGGGCAACACCGTCGAGGTCAAGCGCGAGGACCTCCAGTCGGTCCACTCCTTCAAGATCCGCGGCGCCTACAACGCCATGCGCTGCCTGGGCCCGGCCGAGCGCGAGCGCGGCGTCGTGACCGCCTCGGCCGGCAACCATGCCCAGGGTGTGGCCCGCTCCGCAGCCCTGCTGGGGCTGAACGCCATCATCGTCATGCCCACCGTCACCCCCCAGATCAAGGTCGACGCCGTGCGCGCCCTGGGCGGCGAGGTCCGCCTCCACGGCGACAACTTCGACGCCGCCAAGGCCGAGGCCACTCGGCTGGCCGAGGTCGAGGGCTACTCCTACATCGCCCCCTTCGACGACCCCCGCGTCATCGCCGGCCAGGGCACCATCGGCCTGGAGCTCATCCAGCAGGACGCCCACCTCGACCGCGTCTTCGTGCCCGTGGGCGGCGGGGGCCTGGCCGCAGGCGTCGCCGTCCTCATCAAACAGCTCATGCCCGGTATCAAGGTCATCGGCGTCGAGCACGAGGAGTCGGCCTGCCTCAAGGCCGCCCTGCTGGGCGGCGAGCCCATCACCCTGCACCACGTGGGACTGTTCGCCGAAGGGGTGGCCGTGCGCCGCATCGGCGAGGAGACCTTCCGCATGTGCCGGGCCCTGCTCGACGACGTCGTCACCGTCTCCTCCGACGAGACCTCCGCCGCCGTGCGCGACATCTTCGACGACGTGCGCGCCATCTCCGAGCCCTCCGGAGCCCTGGCCCTGGCCGGCCTCAAGCGCTACGCCGCTGAGCACCACCTGTCCGGCGAGCGCCTCGCCTTCGTCCTGTCCGGCGCCAACCTCAACTTCCACCAGCTGCGCTACATCTCCGAGCGCTCCGAGATCGGTGAGCAGCGCGAGGCCATCCTCGGCGTCACCATCCCCGAGGAGCAGGGCTCCTTCCTGCGCTTCGCCTCCATCCTGGGCACCCGCTCGGTCACCGAGTTCAACTACCGTCTCTCCGCTTCCCGCGCCGCCACCGACCCCGCCCGCATCTTCGTGGGCGTGCGCATCGCCGGCAACCAGGAGCGCGCCGCGATCGTGGCCGACCTGGAGGAGGCCGGCTACGACGTCATCGACCTCACCGACGACGAGCTCGCCAAGGTTCACGTGCGCTCCATGATCGGCGGGCGCGCCACGGCCGGCGTGCCCGAGCGCCTCTTCTCCTTCCTCTTCCCCGAGTCGCCCGGGGCGCTGGCCCACTTCCTGGAGGTCCTGGGCACCCGCTGGAACATCACGCTGTTCCACTACCGCACCGACGGCGCCGACTACGGCCGCATCCTGTGCGCCTTCGCGGCCGGGCCTGACGACGTCGAGCTGACCGAGCACATGGACCGGCTCGGCTACTCCTACAACGAGGAGACCGCTGACCCCGCCTTCCGCTTCTTCCTGGCCCGCTGAGCCGTGACAAATGCGCGGCTCCTGGCGTCCTGACCGGCGGGGTCGGGGACGGCGGGGCTTGTTGTGGCGGGAGTCATGCAACAAGGGGTCGCTGTTTCTGTCAGAACCCTCATAAGGTTATTGACGAATCATTTGTCGCGGCCGGGCATGCCGCGGTTGCGTAGGGCGGCCTCCGCCTGACGCTGGCCCCGGTCCGGCCTATCTGACTAGGAGAAAAATCATGACCCGTCTCGCCGTCGTCGTCGGCTCCGTCCGCCCCAACCGTGTGGGTGGCACCATTGCCCAGTGGGTGGTCGACCAGGCCAACGAGATCGAGGGCGTCGACGCCGAGCTCGTCGACATCGCCTCCTTCAACCTGCCCCTGTTCTCCGAGGAGATCCCCCCGCGCATGGCCGCCCCCAGCGACCCGGCCGGCGCCGCCTTCGACGCGGCCCTGAAGTCCTTCGACGCCCTGATCTTCGTCACCCCCGAGTACAACTTCTCCATCCCCGGCGCGCTGAAGAACGCCATCGACTTCCTCCAGCCCGGCGCCGTGGCCAACAAGGGCGTGGGAGTGGTCGGCTACTCCTACAGCGTCGGCATCCGCGCCGTCAGCCACCTCCAGCAGATCCTCCAGGGCATGGGCGCCACCGTCGTGGCCTCCAACGTGTTCCTGTCGCTCAACACCGACTTCGCCGACGGCGCCTTCTCGCCGGCCTCCTTCCACGACCCGGAGGTCCCGGCCATGGTGCGCGACGTCGTCGCCCACTCCGACGCCCTGGCCTCCCTGCGCTGAGACGGACGGGGCCGTGCAGGTCCCGGGCCGTCCGGGCTCAGCCCCTCACGTCGCCGTCGGCGGTACCTGCGGGTGCCCCGGCGGCGACGTCGTCTGCGTTGCGGCTGCGAGGGTGCGGCCAGGTGGATGGGTAGGGTTTCCACCATGACTGAGCGCAGCGAGCGGGGCGGTTCCCACCGGGACGACAGAGGCGGACACGGCGACCGCGGCTACCGGGGCGGCTCCGGCGGCGGCGACCGCGGCTACCGAGGCGGCTCCGGTGGGGGCCGCGGCGGAAGGGGCCGCGGCTACCGGAATGACGACCGCGGCCATCGCGGCGGCCGCGGGGGAGGAGATCGCGGCTACCGGGGTGGCGATCGCGATCGACCGCGCCGCGTCTACGACGACGAGCCCCGAGACGGCCTCCTGGCCGACCTCGTCGGCCACCTCCACGCCCTCGATGGGCGCTCCTACGCCGCCTACAAGGCGATCGTCGGACGCTACCGGGCGCCCGCCGGCTGGTTCCTGCACATCGACCGCGTCCAGTCCGACCCCTACGCCCCGCCCACGCGCATCCATATCGACGTGCCCACTGACCTGCACGGACTGGAGCTGCTCGATGAGGCCGACCTGCTGGCCGACGTCGACCGGCGCCTGGCCGTGGGCGACTTCCTCACCCGTGAGCTGCACGCGGGCTTCCGCGGCACGGCCCTGTCGATTGCTTCCCCGGGCCAGGAGATCCTGCAGCGCTCCAGCGTCATCCTGCGCCCCGACGAGAAGAAGGAGGGGGCCGGCTGGGTCCTGGAGGTCCGTGCCCGTCTGGCCCTGCCCGCCCAGGGTCGCTCCATCCAGGGGCACGAGGCCTCCCGGATCGTGGGGCGCGACCTCGTGCGCGAGCTGGAGGAGGCCATGGACCTCACCGGTGAGCGGGGCGACCGGCTCGTGCGCCACGTCGCCACCCTCGAGGACCACCGGGCCCTGACCGCGACGGTGGCCCGCAACGGCTGGGTGTCCTTCCTCGCCGATGGCGCCGTGCTGCCGCGCCGCTCCGGCGTGAGCGACGAGCCCCTGGACGGGGGTGTTCCCCTCCAGGCCCCCGACTCCATGGCCGCCACGGTGGAGCTCCCGCACGCCGGGCGTGTGTGCGGCACCGTCGTCGAAGCCGGCGTGAGCGTCATCGTCGGAGGCGGCTACCACGGCAAGTCCACGCTGCTGAGCGCCATCGAGCGCGGTGTCTACCCGCACGTGCCCGGGGACGGGCGCGAACTCGTGGCCACGGTCCCCGACGCCGTCAAGGTGCGGGCCGCCGACGGGCGCGCCGTGACCGGCGTCGACCTGACCCCCTTCATCTCCCACCTGCCGGCCGGGCGCGACACCGCCTCCTTCACCACCCGCAACGCCTCGGGATCCACCTCCCAGGCCGCTTCCATCATCGAGGCGGTCGAGGCCGGCTCCACCGTGCTGCTGCTGGACGAGGACACCTCCGCCACGAACCTGCTCATCCGCGACTCGCGCATGCGTGAGCTGGTGGCCGCCGAACGCGAGCCCATCACGCCCCTGGTGGACCGCATCACCGCGCTGTTCCGCCGGCGGGGCGTCTCCACGGTCATGGTCATGGGCGGCTCCGGGGACTACCTGGACGTGGCCGACCGGGTCCTGCTCATGGACGCCTACCACCTGCGCGACGCCACCGAGCAGGCCCGCCGGGTCGTGGCCGACCAGCCCCGGCCCCTGACCGAGCTGGAGGACTTCGCCGCGCCCAGGCAGCGCGTCCC
>CAUVMS010000087.1:0-11160 GCA_963552815.1 uncultured Actinomyces sp.
GCCAGGTTGGGCTGGTAGCCCACGGCCGAGGGCATGCGGCCCAGCAGCGTGGAGACCTCGGAGCCCGCCTGGGTGAAGCGGAAGATGTTGTCGATGAACAGCAGCACGTCCTGGTGCTGGACGTCGCGGAAGTACTCGGCCATCGTCAGGGCGGACAGGGCCACGCGCAGACGCGTGCCCGGCGGCTCGTCCATCTGGCCGAAGACCAGGGCGGTCTTGTCGAACACGCCGGCCTCGTCCATCTCGACGATGAGGTCGTTGCCCTCGCGGGTGCGCTCCCCCACTCCGGCGAACACGGAGACACCACCGTGGTTCTGGGCCACGCGCTGGATCATCTCCTGGATGAGAACGGTCTTGCCCACGCCGGCACCGCCGAACAGGCCGATCTTGCCGCCCTGGACGTAGGGGGTGAGCAGGTCGATGACCTTGATGCCGGTCTCGAACATCTGCTCCTTGGATTCGAGCTGGTCGAAGGCCGGGGGCTGGCGGTGGATGGGCCAGCGCTCGTTGATCTCCAGCTGCTCGCCGGGGGCGAGGTTGAGGACGTCACCGGTGACGTTGAAGACGTGGCCCTTGGTCACGTCGCCCACGGGCACGGAGATCGGCGCGCCGGTGTCGCGCACCGTCGTGCCGCGCACGAGGCCGTCGGTGGGCTTGAGCGAGATCGTGCGCACGATGTTGTCACCCAGGTGCTGGGCGACCTCCAGGGTGATCTCGTGGGGCTCCTCGCCGGCGCTGGTGGCCTGAACGGTCACCTTGAGGGCGTTGTACATCGCCGGGATCGCATCAGGCGGGAACTCGATGTCGACGACGGCGCCGATGATGCGGGTGATGCGTCCCGTCCCGGGGGTGGTGGTGTCAGCCATGTGCGTTCTTCCGTATCTTCCAGAGCTGAGAGGGGGTCCTGCTCGGTGAGGTGAGTCTGTATGGGGTCTCGACGACGTCGGGGGCTTCTCGGCCTACTCGGCCCCCAGGGCATCGGCACCCGAGACGATCTCGGAGATCTCCTGGGTGATGTCGCCCTGACGCGCCGCGTTGGCCAGGCGGGTGTAGGTGATGATGAGGTCCTCGGCGTTGTCCGTGGCCGTGTGCATGGCCTGCTGGCGGCTGGCCAGCTCGGAGGCGGCCGACTGCAGCAGGGCATTGCGGATGCGGGTGCCCATATAGCGGGTCAGGAGGGCGTCGAGCACCTCGGAGGAGTTGGGCTCGAACTCGTACAGGGGCATGGAGCTGCTGTACTTTTCCGCCAGCTCCTTCTCCAGGGCCTCGTTGCCGGCCTCGTCGAGCTCACCGGCCCCGGCGACATCAACCACCTTGAGCGGCAGCATCCGGCGCACCTCGGGGACCTGGGAGACCATCGAGACATAGCGGGTGAAGACGATGTGGACCTCGGCCACGCCGCCGGCCTCGGCCGGCTGGAGGAAGTAGTCCAGGAGGGTGGTGGCCACCTCCTCGATGGCCTCGTCACTGGGGCGGTCCGACTGCCCGGTCCAGGAGAACTCGATCGGCTTGCCACGGAAGCTGAAGTAGCTCTGGGCGCGCCGGCCGAAGGTGAAGATCACCGGCTTCTTGCCGTCCTTAACCAGCTCCTCCACGAGGCGGCCGGTCTCACGCAGGATGGTGGCCGAGTAGGCGCCGGCCATGCCGCGATCGGAGGTGACCACGAGGATCGCCACGCGATTGGTGTCCTTGCGCTCCTGGGTAATGGGGTGCTCGAAGCGGGAGTAGGAGCCCAGGGCGGCCACCGCCTGGCTCAGGGCGTGGTCGTAGGGCGAGGCCTCCTGCGCGTTGCGGCGTGCCTGCCCGATCCGGGACGAGGCGATGAGCTCCATCGCCCGGAACACCTTCTGGAGGGTCTGGGTCGATCGAATGCGCTGCTTGTAGACGCGCTGGTTTCCTGCCACGTCAGCCCCTCTTGACCACGAGCTGCTCGGTGGTCCTCTCGGCGGCGGGCTCCTCCTCGGGCTCGGCGACCTGGGCGCCCAGCATCTGCTCGCCGGAGGCGAAGGTGCGCCGGAAGGCCTCGATGGTCTTGACCAGGGCGGCTTCGGTCTCGTCGCTCAGCTCCCCGGTGGACTCGATGGTGTCCAGGATGTCGGTGTTGCGCCGCAGGTGGTCCAGGAAGGCCGCCTCGAAGGGAAGGACGTCGATGACGTCGAGGTCGTCGAGGTAGCCCTTGGTGCCGGCCCAGACACTGGCGACCTGCTCGGCCACCGGGTAGGGCGTGTGCTGGGGCTGCTTGAGCAGCTCCATGAGGCGCTCGCCGCGGGTCAGCTGGGCGCGGGTGGCGGCGTCCAGGTCGGAGGCGAACATGGCGAAGGCCTGCATGGAGCGGTACTGGGCCAGCGTGATCTTGAGGGTTCCGGCGACCTTCTTCATGGCCTTGACCTGGGCGGCACCGCCCACACGGGACACGGAGATGCCCACGTCGACGGCCGGGCGCTGGTCGGCGTTGAACAGGTCGGACTGGAGGAAGATCTGCCCGTCGGTGATCGAGATGACGTTGGTGGGGATGTAGGCCGAGACGTCGTTGGCCTTGGTCTCGATGATCGGCAGCCCGGTCATGGAGCCGGCCCCCAGCTCGTCGCAGAGCTTGGAGCAGCGCTCCAGCAGGCGCGAGTGCAGGTAGAAGACGTCACCGGGGTAGGCCTCGCGGCCCGGCGGGCGGCGCAGCAGCAGGGAGACGGCGCGGTAGGCCTCGGCCTGCTTGGACAGGTCGTCGAAGACGATGAGGACGTGCTTGCCCTGGTACATCCAGTGCTGGCCGATGGCCGAGCCCGTGTAGGGCGACAGGTACTTGAAGCCGGCCGGGTCGGAGGCCGGGGAGGCCACGATGGTGGTGTACTCCAGGGCGCCGCGCTCCTCCAGGGTGGCGCGCACCGAGGCGACGGTGGAGCCCTTCTGACCGGTGGCCACGTAGATGCAGCGCACCTGCTTGTCCGGGTCACCGGTCTCCCAGGCGGCCTTCTGGTTGAGGATCGTGTCCAGGGCGAGGGCGGTCTTGCCGGTCTGGCGGTCGCCGATGATGAGCTGGCGCTGGCCGCGGCCGATCGGGATCATCGAGTCGATGGCCTTCAGACCCGTCTGAAGGGGCTCGTGGACGGACTTGCGGGACATGACGCCGGGGGCCTGGAGCTCCAGGGCGCGGCGGCCCTCGGCGTCGATCTCGCCCAGGCCGTCAATGGGCCGACCCAGCGGGTCAATGACGCGACCCAGGTAGGCGTCGCCCACGGGCACAGAGAGGACCTCACCGGTGCGGCGCACGACCTGGCCCTCGTCGATGCCGCCGAAGGAGCCCAGGACGACGACGCCGACCTTGCGCTCCTCGAGGTTCATGGCCAGGCCCGCGGTGCCGTCCTCGAAGGTGAGCAGCTCGTTGGCCATGACGCCGGGAAGGCCCTCGACGTGGGCGATGCCGTCGGCGGCGAAGACGACGTGCCCGACCTCCTCGGCAGCAACCTGCGCGGGCCTGTAGGACGCGGCGAACTCGTTCAGGGCCGAGCGGATCTCCTCGGGCCTGATGGTCAGCTCTGCCATCTCGTCTCCTTGCTGGTTGCGTTCTGGGGGCCGGCGGCGCGAGGCGTTGCGGCGTCGGCACGGGGTCAAGTGGGTGAAGTTGTGGGCCGGCACGGGACCGGTCCTTGGACCGGTGCGCGCCAGTGGGTGGCTAGCCCGCCAGGCGGGTTCGCAGCTCGGCGACGGCGCCGCGCACGGTGTGGTCCAGGACGTGGTTGCGGATCATAACGCGCGCCCCGCCGATGACCTCGGGGTCGATCTCGCAGTTGAGGTCAATGCGGGTACCCAGCCGGCGCTCCAGAATGGTGCGCAGGCGCGACTCCTGGGCCGTGGTCATGGGGATGGCCGTGACGACGTCGGCGATGATGCGGTGGCGCATCGCAGCGGCCAGCTCGACGACGCGGCGCAGGTTGCGCAGCGGCCCTCCCTCGGTGCGGTGACGCACGCACCAGCGCAGCAGGCTCATGGCCGGGGCACTGATGTGGGGGCCGAAGACGGCCTCGGCCAGGCGGACGCGCGCCTCGGTGCGGGTGCGGCGCGAGGGCGCCAGGGCCTCGCGCAGCTCGCGGTCGCCGGCGATCTGCTCGTGGACCTCGAAGAGCTGCTGCTCGATCTCACTGACCGCGCCGTCGGCGTGGGCGCCGGCGAGGATCGCCTCAATGCCCAGGTCGTGGAGAGCGGTGCTGATGTCGACCGGCTTGGACCAGCGGCCGCGCACCATGGCGCTGAGCAGGTCGACAACGCGCCCGTCCACGGTCCCCTCGAAGACCCTGCGAGCCAGCGCGACCTTCTCCTCGGGCTCTCGGCCCGGGTCGGTCAAGGGGCCGGACAACGAGTGCACGGCGACCTGGTGCGCCAGGGCGAGGATCTGGCGCCCCAGCTCCTGTCCCTCGACTCCCGCCGCCGCGAGAACCGGGCTCCAGGCCTGGCGCACGGCCTCACGGGTGGCTCCGGTCCCGGTTCTCACAGCTTCTCCCCCGCAGCGGGCTCGGAGGAGAATCCGGCGATCACCGGTGCGTCAACGCCCTCGACCGGAGGCATGTCCTCGAGATCGTCGAGGAATCGGTCGATGACGCGCTCGGACAGGGCCGTGTCCTTGAGCTGCTCGCCGACGATGCGCTCAGCCAGGATGGAGGCGAGCATGCCGACGTCGGTGCGAAGCGAGATCTGCGCAGCCTGCTTGTCTGCCAGGATCTGGCGCTGAGCACCCTCCAGGACGCCAGCGGCCTCGGTCTGAGCATCGACGCGGGCCTGGGCGATGATCTCCTTGGCCTCGCTCTGTGCGTTGTCGCGGATGCGGGCGGCCTCGCGGCGAGCCTCATCCACGAGCCGGGCAGCGCGCTTCTCGGCGTCGGACTGGTCCTGCTCGGCCTTGTCGGCCAGGTCGAGACCCTCCTGGATGCGCTGGGCGCGCTCGTCCAGGACAGCGTAGAGCCGGGGCAGAGCGAAACGGCCCACCACCAGGAGGATGAGCAGGAGGACGACCGCCGCCCAGAAGATTTCGTAGAGCGGGGGCAGGATGAAGGCTGTGCCTCCGCCCTGCCCTCCCTCGGCAGCCAGGGGAAGCATCAGTTGACCACGAGCGGCATGACGAAGCCGATAAGGGCCAGGGCCTCGACCATGCCCGCGCCGATGATCATGTTGGTGAACAGGCGTCCGGCCACCTCGGGCTGACGGGCGGTGGCCTCCTGGGTCTTGCCGACCAGCAGGCCGATGCCGACGCCCGGGCCGAGCGTGGCCAGGCCGTAGCCGACGTATGCGAGCGCGGTGAGGGACATATGCGGTTCCTTCTTTCTGGCGCCAAGTGGCGCAGGTGGGGTCGGTGGAAGAGTCTCGAGCGACGTCCTAGCGACGTCTAGTGAGCCTCGATGGAGAGCTTGATGTAGACGGCGCTGAGGATGGTGAAGATGTAAGCCTGCAGCACCGCGACGAAGACCTCGAACAGGGTCACCACGATCATGGCAGCGCCGGTCAGGGCACTGGCCGCCGAGGTCGCCTGCAGGTGGTAGAGGAGATAAGACGTGCCGTAGAAGGTCATTCCGAGCAGCATGTGCCCGGAGACCATGTTGCACAGCAGACGCAGGGTGAGCGTCACCGGCCGCACGATGAAGTTCGAGAGGAACTCGATGGGGGTGATGAGCAGGTACATCACCTTGGGCAGGCCGGGCGGGAAGAGCTGGGAGGCGAGGAAGTGCCCGACCCCCTGTTCCCTGATCCCGGCGCCGATGAAGGTGATGTAGGTCAGGACGGCGAACACCATGGGGACGGCCACCACGGAGGAGGCGGCGATATTGAGGCCGGGGATGACGCCGGAGAGGTTCATGGCGAGCACGCCCAGGAAGAGGGTGCCCAGCAGAGGTGCGAAGCGGCGGCCGTTCTTGTTGCCCAGAAGCGTGAAGGCGACATTGCTACGCACGAAGTCGGCGATGATCTCCAGCAGCGCCTGTCCGCGTCCGGGAACGGCCTTGATCCGGCTGGCGACCACTCCCACCGTCAGGCACAGCAGCAACCCCATGATGACGCGCACAAAGGTGAGCCGGTTGAACTCCAGGAGCGTGCCCTGGCCGAAGAGTGCCTCGGGAAAGAAGTCCCCGACACCGGGCGAGTGAGGGTGCTGAGTGAAGGCGGGTACAGCGGTCAGCGCGATGACGGCGACCAGGACGATCAGGAGCACCCAGTACCACAGCGGCTTGACGAACGGCTTGGCGTCAGCCGTCCGCGGCACGGCGACGTCGTCGGCTGCCGTGCCGTTCTCAGTGACGGTGTTGGTAGACAGGAGATCCTCCCGATGTCTCTCGCACGCTTCGATGTCTGCCCTGACAGGCATGCTAACTGCTGACAATGCTAGCGCCTAAGACTGTTTCAACGAAGCGAACCGCATGGCGCCCTGCTGCCCCCGGGCTCACCGCATCGTGTGCACGAAGCCTCAGCCGAGTCAGGAAGCGTCAGTCGAATCGCCCGTCATCGGCTCCACCGCAAGGATTCGTGCCTGTGACAGGACGGTCACCTCGGCGAACATACCCACCAGGATCACAGCGATGAGTGAGACCCCAATCACTCTGACTTCGAGTCCCAGGGGCCGTGCGCCTACGAGGGCCGCAGCCAGGACCGCCACTTTCGCAAGGTATCCACAGACTATCCAGGCCACGAGGACCCTCATGCCGGAGCGGACCATGCGGTCCAGGAACCACCATGTCGCTGCCAGCAGCACCGTCGTCGAGCCCGCTGCGCCCAGCAGTGTCCCCAACGGACGGGCCACGGCGCCGCGGGAACCGCCGATGAGGCACCACAGGGCCTCGCCGACCACCAGGACCACGGCGGCCACGATGAGAATCCGGCGCAGGCGGTTGGAGGCCTCGCGCAAGGCGCGGGCGTTCGCGCACGTCGCGTCACTCACTGGCATGTCCTTTCAGACGGTGGGACTGAGCCGGTACAGCGGCCCCGTGCGGCGCCTGCCCCTCGGCCGGGCGCGTCACCTCGCCGGTTCCCGAGACGTTGCGGGAGATGACGATTCGCTGCTCCTGGCGGTCCCGGCGCCGGCGCAGCGCCGAGCGCAGGCCGTGGCGCACCCCGGGCATAAGGTCGACCGTGACGACGAAGGCGAACAGGATCGCGATAGCCGCCCCCACCGTGACCCAGGGCAGGGGGAAGAAGGCCATGGCGGCCACCGGGAAGGAGGCGACGGCGGCCCACAGGTACATGACCAGGACGGCGCGGCGGTGGGAGTGCCCGGCCGCCAGGAGCCGGTGGTGCATGTGCATGCGGTCGGGGTGGGTGGGGCTGAGCCCCTTCCGCGTGCGGCGCACGATCGCCATGATCATGTCGGTCAGGGGCAGCAGGAGGACCGCCAGCGGTAGAAGGATCGGCATGAAGGCGGGCAGAGCGCGCGAGCCGTCGAAGCTGCCGGGGTCGATCTGCCCGGTGACGATGATGGTGGAGGCGGCCGAGACCAGCCCCAGCTGCATCGCCCCGGAGTCGCCCATGAAGATGGTGGCCGGGTTGAAGTTGTGGGGTAGGAAGCCCAGGCACACGCCGATGAGCGCGGCCACGATCGTGGCCGCCAGGGAGCTGTAGGAGCCCGGGCTGGTGGCGCGGGTGAGGACGTAGGTGTACAGGAAAAAGGCGGTCGAGCCGATCCCGATGATGCCCGCCGCCAGCCCGTCGAGCCCGTCGACGAAGTTGACGGCGTTGATGGCGGCCACCACGACGATGACGGTGGAGATGAGGGACAGTCGCGAGGAGCCGATCGTCAGCCCCGCCACCGGGAAGGTGAGGAGCTGGACGCCCTGCCAGGCCATGACGCCGGCGGCCAGGATCTGACCGGCGAGCTTGGTCATCCAGTCCAGCTCCCACAGGTCGTCGACGACGCCGAGCAGGCACACCAGCCCCGCCCCCAGGACCACGGCCCAGGCGCTGGAGTCGATGACGTCGGAGAGGTAGGGGATCTGGGAGGCCACGGCGACGGCGGAGAACAGGCCGAAGAACATGGCCACCCCGCCCAGGCGCGGGATGGGGGTGGAGTGGACGTCGCGGGCCCGCACGGGGGTGAGCGCGTTGCCCACCAAGGCGATGTGCCGGATGATCGGCACGGCCACGTAGGTGGTCACGGTGGCGATGGCCATGACCAGCAGGTAGACCCTCACGCGCCCACCTCCGCTCTGTGTGCCGTGGCGTCTGCTGTTGCGTCTGCCGTCCGTTCGGACAGGTCGACGCCGGCGGCTCGCTCCAGGTCCGCAGGTGACAGGACCCCCTGGCGCAGGATGCGGGGGGCGCGGGCGTGCGCCCCGGCGAGCGAGACGATGGTGGAGGGGACGGGCCCGGGGGTGGCTCCGCCGTCGAGCAGCAGAATGTCTCCGGCCGAGATGCCGTCAGCGCCCTGGGCGGCCTGGAAGCCCGCATCGATGGTCCGGACCCGTCCGGGGAAGGCGGCCCGGGCGGAGGCGGCGTCGGTCGCGGGCGGCGCACCTGTGGGGTTGGCAGAGGTGACGGCCAGGGGGCCGCTGCGACGCAGGAGGTCCAGGGCGAGCTCGTGGTCGGGCATGCGCACGGCGATGGTGCCGCGGGTCTCCCCCAGGTCCCAGGTCAGGGCCGCATCGGCGTCGAGGATGAGGGTCAGCGGCCCCGGCCAGTAGGCCTCCATGAGAGCGCGGGCGGCCTGCGGCACCTGGGCGACGACGCCGGTCAGGTCGGCAGGGTCGGCCACGAGCACCGGCGGGGGCATCTGGCGTCCGCGCCCCTTGGCGGCCAGCAGCCGCTCGACCGCCCCGGCGTCGGCGGCGTGGCACCCGATGCCGTAGACGGTGTCTGTGGGCAGGATGACCAGCCCGCCTGCGCGCAGGTGCTCGCAGGCCGGTTGGAGGGGGTCGGGGCGGGAATGAGCGGTGCTCGCGGAGGGCTGCGGGGGTTGGCTCACGTCCCGCATCCTGCCACGGATCGGGTCGGCTGCGGGACAGTGAGACGGTGTGGGCCGGGCCGCGATGCCGGACAGTGACCCGCACCCGCCCTCACGTGCCCGCGCCCGTCCCGCCTCGTCGTCGGGCTACACGATGCGGCGGGCCATGGCCCAGCGGGTGAGCTCGTTGCGGTTGGACAGCTGGAGCTTGCGCAGGACCGCGGAGACGTGGGTCTCGACGGTCTTGACCGAGATGAACAGCTCGGAGGCGCACTCCTTGTAGGTGTAGCCGCGGGCGATGAGGCGCATGACCTCCCGCTCACGCACCGAGAGGCGGTCGAGCTCGCTGTCGGCTACGGCCACCTCGCCGGCCCCGGCACCGAAGGCGTCCAGGACGAAGCCTGCCAGGCGCGGGGAGAAGGCGGCGTCGCCGGCGGCCACGCGCCGCACGGCCTGGGCCAGGTCCTCCGTCGAGATGGCCTTGGTGACGTAGCCGCGGGCGCCGGCCCGGATGACGGCGACGACGTCGTCGCTGGCGTCGGAGACGCTCAGGGCCAGGAAGCGCGTCTCGGGGACGTCGTGGCAGGAGGCGACGACCTCGGCCCCTCCCCCGCCATTGCCGCCGGGCAGGTGGACGTCGAGCAGGACGACGTCGGGCCGCAGGGCGTGGACAGCGGCGATGGCGCCCTCGACGTCGTCGGCCTCGGCGACGACGTTCAGGTCGGGGGCGTGAGCGGTCAGCTCGGAGCGCACCCCGGAGCGGACCAGGGCGTGGTCGTCGACGACCAGGACCCGCAGGGGCGCGGTCGCCGAGGCGGGCGGGCGGTTGTCTGATGAGATGTCGGCGGGTGAGTCAGCCATGGGGTCTTCCTGGTGGTGACGTCGATGATGTGATGGGGGCTGCGAAGCAGCGAGACGATGCGGGAAAGAACGGGGTGGGTCGTACAGGACGGGATGTGACGGAACCAACGATAGACGGGCGGCGGGATCAGGCGGGAAGTGACAGGACCACCTCCGTGCCCGTGGCCATGCGGCGCACCCTGGCGCTGCCGCCGTGGCGCTCCATGCGGGCGATGATGGACTCGCGCACACCGTGGCGGTCCGCGGCGATGGAGTCCAGATCGAATCCGGGGCCGCGGTCGCGTACGAACACCTCGAGGCGCTGGTCGCCGGCCTCGACGTAGAGGGAGACCGGCGGGGCGCCGTGGCGCACAGCGTTGGACAGGGCCTCGCGGGTGGCGGCGACGATGACCTCGGTGTCGCGGTCGGGGACGCGGTCCCCGACGCAGACGACGTCGACGGCCACGCCGTGGCGGTCCTCGATCTCGCCGGCCAGGTCGGTGAAGGCGTCGACCACGGAGGTGCCCGGTGCGGGGCGGTCGGTGTAGAGCCAGGCGCGCAGCTCGCGCTCCTGGGAGCGGGCCAGGCGGGCGACCGTCTCGGGCTCGTCGGCACGCTTGCGGATGAGGGTGAGGGTCTGGAGGACGGAGTCGTGCAGGTGGGCGGCGATGTCGGCGCGCTCGGCCTCACGGATCTCGGCGGCGCGGGTGTCGGCCAGGGCCCGGTTGGTCCGCAGCCACAGGGGCGCCAGGACCACGCCGATACCCGCCACGAGCGCCCCTCCGGTGACGAGCCCGGAGATGAGCTTGTAGGGGGTACTGTCCGCGGCCACCCACACCAGGATGCCGACGACGGCCAGGCACACCCCGCCCGCAACCCGCAGGATGGCACCCAGATTGCGGTCCGGGCCGACGAGGTTGTCCATCTGGGACCAGGCCAGAGCCGCCCCGGCGATGATGACGATGATGATTCCCACTGCGCCCACCCGGTCCAGCAGCCCGAAGCGCCATGCGGCCAGGAAGAGGGCCGCCAGGATGAGGGAGCCGCCGTCGATGACCGTCTGCGACAGGCCGGAGACGGACCCGCCGTCGAGGCCTCCGCCCCCACTGCCTTTCGCACCCTCAGTGCCTCCGCCGCCCTTGGGGCGGGTGGCCAGGCGGACCCGGGAGAGTGTTGACGCGGACTGGGATCCTGTCGGAGAGCTCTCCCCGGGCAGCGTCGCCCACAGCAGGGCGTAGAGGAAGGCGCCCGCGCCGCCTCCGAGCGCGAGGACGGCCATCACCGCGCGGACGTAGCGCACGGGGATGCCCAGGTGAAGGCTCAGTCCCGCGCAGACCCCGGCGATGCGGGCGGGGCGGCGCAGCCGGGCGGTCTCCTCTGGCAGGTCGGCTGGGGGCGGCCCCAGGTGATGG
>CAUVMS010000088.1:0-11002 GCA_963552815.1 uncultured Actinomyces sp.
GCCCCTGTACCGGCAGGACCAGCAGGCCTCCGCCCAGCAGCCGCACCCCTTCAGCGGAGGCCGCCACGACGGCGACGTCGGCATGTCGTCGGTCTTCCCCACGGCGACGGCGCGCGCCGAGGCCGAGCAGATGGCGGAGACCTACGTCCCCCAGGGGGCGGTGCAGCCGGTTGCTCAGTCGTCGTCGGCCCCGTCCGTCCAGTCGCAGGGCTCGGCGCCCCAGTGGGGCTCGGCCCCCTCCTCCGACGCTGCGGCCAGCCAGGCTCCCGCCTTCTCCGACGTGGTTCCTGCCGCGGCGGGAGCGCCGTTCGGGCAGCCGGCAGGTGGCGGCGCACTGGCGCAGGTCCAGATGGATGCGCACGCGCAGCGGACCGACTCGCTGGGCAGCTGGATCCTGGCGACCTTCGTGAGCACTTTGCCGGTCATCGGTTTCATCTATCTGCTCGTCCTCGCTTTCGGCGGCAGCCGCTCCAGCGCGAAGATGAACTGGGCCCGAGCACTCTTCTTCTGGCAGGTGGTCGGGATCGTCGTCTTCATCGTCTTCTGGTTCGCGATCGGTGCGGCGATGTACGCCGGGAACCAGTGAGCTGATCGCCTGATCGGACTGGTCGGCCCCGCGCAGGTCGAGGGCCGCTGCCGCAACAGCACTCCCAGGGTCGGAGCCCCGTCGTCGGCGGGTGCTCCGGCCCTGTGCCCATCCTCACGGGGCGCCGATTTGTCCCCTGGGCGGACGCTGAGTAATGTTCTACTCGTCGGCAACGACACGCGCCTGTAGCTCAACGGATAGAGCATCTGACTACGGATCAGAAGGTTGGGGGTTCGAATCCCTTCGGGCGCACCAACACCCCGTCATCGGCTGAAGAGTCGGAGCCGGGGTGTTTTCCATTTCCGGCACTCCCCGGCTCCGACGGCGTGGCTCAGCGGAGTCGCTGCTGAGTCTCCGCGTCAGCCTTTCTCACCACCTCCTGCCTGGGGCTCCGGGTCCGCCGCGCAGACCTCCCCGTCTGAGGGAAGCGTTCCGTTGACGAGGAAGTCGCTCACCTTCGCGCTCGTGCAGGCGTTGCGACCGGTAGCGCCGTGACCGTACATGTCCACGCTCAGCAGATGGCTGTTGCGGATCCTCGACACCAGTGTCTGGGACCACGGGTAGGGCGTTTGCGGATCGTGCAGGATGCCGACGACGAGCACCGGGTTCGTGGCCTTCGTGTCGACGTCGACCGCCTCGGTCCTGCCGGTGTGCCCCCAGCCGTGGCAGAACGCGTCGTACTGGGGTAACAGACTGTGGAAGACCGAGTAGTCGTGGTGGTAGGAGGCCAGTGCCGCATCCCAGTTCGACTCGTTCCCGGCGTCGGGGAAGTCGAGGCACCGGTTGGCCGAGAAGACCTTGAGGCCTTGGAGTTGCTCGACCACCTGCTTCTCGGTCGTGGGAGGTGCGCTGTTGCCGGAGACGGCGTCGGCGTTCGCCTTCAGAGCGGTGCCGTCGTGCGCATTCATGGCCTGGGTCAGTCCCTCGGTGAGCAGCGGCCACTTGTCAGGTGATGTGGTGACGAGCTTGCCGATCGCGTCAACGGCCTTGGCTCGGTTCAGGGGTGCAACGGCGTCGGAGACGGTCAGCGGGTTGGCGTCCAGACCGTCGAGGAAGGTGGCGAGCTGGGCGACGGCCTCATCCGTCGTACCGCTCAGGGGGAACCCCGCCTGGCCCTGTTGGGACTCAATGTAGGTTCGCAGTGACTGCTCCCCGGCTGCCGCATCACCTTCCATCGGATCCTGGCGAGCCATGGTGGGGTCCATGGCGCTGTCCAGGACGACGCGTCCGATGTTGTCGGGGAAGAGCTCGGTGTAGACGGCGCCCAGGTAGGTGCCGTAGGAGTAGCCGAGGTAGTTGAGGTCCTTGTCTCCCACCAGCGCCCGCATGACATCCATGTCACGGGCGACGGAACGGGTGTCCGCATGGTCAAGGATCTCGGGGACCTCCGTATGCTCCTGGCAGGCCGCGGCCTCGCGTGAGCCCTGGGCGACGATGTCGGCGGCGCTGCCCGGCGTCAAGGGGGAGGAGGGCACCTCGGCCTGCCCGGCCAGAATCGCCTGGACGTCCTCGGGGGTCCAGCAGGTGATGGGGGTGGACTGGCCGACGCCTCTGGGATCGAAGCCGATGACGTCGTAGTTCGCCAGGACCTCGGACAGATCCCCACTCTTGTAGAGCTCGGCCTGCGACTCGATGAGGGAGATGCCGCTTCCCCCGGGGCCTCCGGGGTTGAGGAACACCGAGCCCCGAGGGGAGGAGCTCGTCGAGGGCAGCTTCTTGAGAGCCACTGTGATGGTCTGCCCCTGCGGGTCGTCATAGTCCAGGGGCACGGTCACCGTGGCGCACTGGAAGGCGGTGCCGGTGGCGTCGTCGGTGCAGTCGGTCCAGGTGAGGTCCTGGTTGTAGAAGGACTCCAGGCCCTTGGGGACGCTCGCCCCCGTGGAGCCGTTGGAGCCACCGGAACCGTTTGACGTGTTGCTGCCGGTGGGCTGAGACGTGCCGGCGTTGCTGTTCGAGTTCGTACCGCTGTCCAGCACGACGCCGGCGTGATGAGAGTTCTGCGCGGGCGGGCTCGCGGCGACCGCGGCGTTCGCGCCGAACATGCTGCAGGCGGTGATCGTGCCGAGCAGGGTGAGGACGGCGAGGGTTGAGCTGGCGTGCGATGGCGAGGTCTTTCGTAGATGTCTCATGGAAACAAGCCTCGTGCTCCCGACGAAAATGAACCATCCGGCAGCCTGGCCGGCTGCTGTCGGGGTAGCCAGACCCGGCACCCTCCGCCCTCGGTGCTCTGGCTCAGCCTGCGGTCAGACGCCGGCGGCCTCGAAAGCCTGGGCCAGGTCCGCGATGAGGTCGTCGACGTGCTCGATGCCCACGCTCAGGCGCATGAGCCGGTCTGTCAGCCCGTAGGAGGCGCGCACCTCCACGGGCACGTCCGCGTGCGTCTGCACCGACGGACAGGTCACCAGCGATTCCACGCCCCCCAAGGACTCGGCGAAGGTGAACACCCGCACCGAGGCCAGGAAGCGGGCCACATCCACCGACTCGGCCAGGTCGAAGCTCACCATGCCCGATCTCCCCGGGTAGAGCACGCGCGTCACGTGCGGGCTCGAGCGCAGGAACTCGGCGATCGCGGTGGCGTTGGCCTCGTGACGCTCCATGCGCAGCGCCAGGGTCTTGAGCCCGCGCAGCAGCAGGAAGCAGTCGAAGGGCCCCAGCGTCGCACCGGTGGTGTTGAGGCGGTAGTTCAGCCGATCGGCCAGGGCGTCGTCGGCCACCACCGCCACTCCCGCCATGACGTCGTTGTGCCCGCCCAGGTACTTCGTGCCCGAGTGGACGACGACGTCGGCCCCCAGCTCCAGGGGCCGCTGCACCACCGGGGTGTAGAAGGTGTTGTCCACGACCAGCCTGGCCCCGGCCGCGTGGGCCAGCCCGGCCGCCTCGGGGATCGAGATCTCCTCCATCATCGGGTTCGTGGGCGTCTCGATGATGACCAGGTCGGCTGGTGCGGCCAGGGCACCGCGCAGGCCCTCGACCCCCTGGACGAAGTCGACGTCGGCGGCCCCCTCCTCGGCCAGGACCTCCAGGAAGCGGAAGGAGCCGCCGTACAGGTCTCGTAGCGCCACGATCCGGCTGCCGTGCGGCGCCATCGTGCGGGTCACCAGCTCCAGGGCCGCCATCCCCGAGGACAGCGCGAAGGCGGCCGTACCGCCCTCCAGACGTGCCAGTGAGTCCTGGAGGACGTCCCGGGTGGGGCTGGCCGTGCGCGTGTAGTCATAACCCGTCGACTCACCCAGACTCGGGTGACCGTAGGCGGTCGACAGGTGGATCGGCGTCGTGATCGCACCCGTGGCCGGGTCGGTCCCGGTGCCCGAGCGCACCAGCAGCGTCTCCAGGCGGACCTGCGGGGCCGGGGCCGACGACGTCGGGTGGTGGTGGACGGGGAAGGTGCGAGCGGCCGGCGGCTCGGGACACTCGGGGCGGCCGGTGGGCTGGGGCGCGGACGTAGTGGTCATGGGCGGCTTCTCCTCGGGCTGGCGGGGCGGAAGGAATGATGGCTGAGGGGCGGTGGCGGTGCCGCCGGTGATCGGTGGCTGGACGCCGGGTAGCCGGTCCGGTCGGCGGGGTTCGGGCGAACCGGCTCAGGCGGACAGGGCGACGTGACCGCGCCCGGCTCGCTCGGCGGCGCGAGCGATCACGGCGGTAACGGCCTCCTCCAGTCGGTCCAGGGCGGCGTCGAGCGTTGCGCGGGGGCAGGCGACGTTGATGCGGGTGAAGCCCTCACCGCCGGCGCCGAAGATCCGACCGTCGTCGAGCCAGAGCCCGGCCTCGCGCAGCATGACCTCGTCGAGCTCGCTTGCGCCGAGCCCGGCGGCCTCCAGGAAGCCCGAGCAGTCCAGCCACAGCAGGTAGGTGCCCTCGCAGGGCGCCGCCTCAATCCCCCTGATCCGTGCCAGGCGCGCCTCGACGTGCGCCCGGGCGGCCGCGATGTGCTCGCGCAGCGCGTCGAGCCAGGCCTCGCCGCCCTCGTAGGCGGCCTGGCAGGCGGTCAGGCCCAGGACGTTGGGCTGGGAGTAGCCGGTGGCGGCGAGCTCGCGGCGGAAGGCCTCGCGCAGGCGCGCATCGGCGATGAGGATGTTGGCGACCTGCAGGCCCGCCAGGTTGAAGGACTTCGACGGAGAGGTGCAGGTGATCGTGCGCGCGGCGGCCTCCTCGCTCAGGGAGGCGAAGGGCGTCGTCGCGAAGCCCGGCAGGGCCAGGTCGGCGTGGATCTCATCAGCCACGACGACGACGCCGTGGCGGGCCGCCACCTCGTCCAGGGCGGCGAGCTCGCCCCGGCTCCAGACCCGGCCGACCGGGTTGTGCGGGTTGCACAGGAGCAGCAGGCGCGAGCCGGTGGCCTCGATGGTGGCCTCCAGGGTGGCCAGGTCGCGGCGGTAGACGCCGTCGGCGTCGCGCAGCAGGGGGACGGCGGCCACGGTGCGCCCGTTGTCCTCGACGACCTCCCGGAAGGGGTAGTAGACGGGCTCCTCGATGAGGACCGCCTCGCCCGGGGCGGTCAGGGCGCGCACGGCCAGGGCGAGGGCCGGGACGACGCCGGGGGTCACGGTGTTCCAGGCCGCCTCCACCTGCCAGCCGTAGCGGCGGGAGAACCAGCCGGTCAGGGCGGCGTGGTAGGCGTCGTCGGGCTCTGAGTAGCCGAAGATGCCGTGGCGGGTGCGCCACAGCAGGGCGCTGGTGACGGCGGGTGCGGTGGTGTGGTCCATGTCTGCGACCCACAGGGGCAGGACGCCCTCGGGGCGGCCGCGCTCGGCGGCGAAGTCCCACTTAAGGCTGGCGGTGCCGCGGCGGTCGGGAACGATGTCGAAGACGGAGGTGTCGACATCTGGGGAGGTCGAGAAGGGGGAGTGGCCGGCAGGTGAGAAAGCGGCCGCGGGGGAGGAGACGGCCGTGGGGGTCTGGGGAGGTTGGAGGTTCGGGCGGATCGGACAGGTGGAGTCGGCGGAGTCGCTGGTGGTGCTGACAGGGGTGAGGTGGGCGTGCATGGCTGGGTCCTCTCGGGTCCCCGGGCGCATTGATGCGTAGCGGCGCAGGACGCCGCACATCACGTTGATGCGTTACGTTCCCGGGGCGGCCGGCGTATGGGCCGGTCGAGGTGGTGGGGTTCTGGAGGGATGAACACGGGGCCGGCGGGGCCTCCGCGGAGTGCGACGAACCGGCGCGGGGCGGCTCGGACTCTCACCGTTACGTGATCAGACAGCGACGGCTGGCGCTGTCAGCGCATGCACATTCGACCCTCGCCAAGGGTGCGCACCGTCATCGTGCGGGCCTGAGGCGAAAGAGTCGTCATGGCGGTGAGCATAGCGGGAGCGCCGCGGCCGGCGCCACCTCGCGCCAACAGGCCGGCGAAGGGTCGAGACCAATGCTGTCCGAGACCAGCCGTGCAGCTGGTCTCGGAGGGGGTGATTAGTCGAGGATCTCTCCGGAGCCCGGTATGAGGGAGTCCAGCTCGATCTCGAAGGTCTCGGGCCTTGATGCAATCACCTGCTCAATGAGCCTCTTGGACCCTCCCAGGTAGATGGAGTCGTGGTAGATGGGGCACGCCGCGGTGAAGGCGCCGTCGGCTGCGTGAATGAGCAGGGGAGCGCAGCATCCCTGCTCTCCCGCGTGCCGGGTGAGCCAGGACAGGGGCTCTTGGAGGAGGGTCGCGTCCGTGGGTCTCGCTTCTGGCACGGTCAGCGGCTCGATGGCGGTACGTATGAGGTCGAGCAGGTCGGGTGGCGGGGCTGGAACGGGAGGCTGCTCTTGCAGTACTTCTGCGTAGCCCTTCCACAGAGCGAGCCAGCACAGGGGGTCTCCTCCCTGTGCCAGGGCATATGTCAGGCGTTCGGCCGCCTCTGGACGAAGGTTTGCGTAGGGAGGGTCGATGTCCCTACCGGTGAGGTGCCTGATGCTCGCCCACGAGGTGTTCACGGTCAGGGGTGTGTCCGGGATGAGTGCTGACCACGGCAGTGCTTGACCAGAATTGTCGAGAACTGGAAGAAGGAGGCGTGCAGCCGACTCATGTCGGTTGCCCACGATGTCGCGAACTGATGTCGAGAAGTGATGTTCGAGAGAATCGCAAGAGTTCATGAGGCTCAGTCTGGTGATCAGCCGGCGCGGCGCAGGCGCAGGGAGTTGGTGACGACGATGACGCTGGAGGCGGCCATAGCGGCCCCCGCGATCATGGGGTTGAGCAGCCCGGCGATCGCCAGTGGGATCGCGGCCACATTGTAGGCGAAGGCCCAGAACAGGTTCTGGCGGATGATCCGCAGGGTCGCCCGCGACACCCGCACCGCCGCCACCGCCGCATCCAGGTCCGTCCGCACCAGGGTGATATCGGCGGCCTCAATGGCCACATCCGCCCCTGACCCCATGGCGAGTCCCAGCCCCCGCGTGCCTGCCTGAGCCAGGGCGGCGGCGTCGTTGACCCCGTCACCCACCATGCCCACGACCGCGCCCTCGGCCTGCAGGGCGGCGATAACGTCGCGCTTGTCGGCGGGCAGCACCTCGGCACGCACGTCGGCGGCGTCGATCCCCACCTGGGCCGCCACGTGCTCGGCGGCCCGGGCGTTGTCCCCGGTCAGCAGCACCGGCCGGATCCCCAGCTCGCGCAGCGCAGCCACCGCCGCCCGCGAGGAGGGCCGCACCGTGTCGCGCACGACGAGGACCCCCACTGCCCGCAGCGGCCGCGTGTCCGGGTCCGCGGTGCCAGCGCCGTCGGCGGTGCTCTCCGCGACGACGTCGGAACCGATGGAACGATCCGTGTCAGTAGGGCCGGTAACGCCGTCAGCGCTCGAGGCTGCACCGATGACCGCACTGACCGCGACGACGACGGCGGTCGCCCCGGAGTCCTGAGCCTCCCCCACGGCGGCGCTGAGAGCCTCAGGAACCTTCACGCCCAGCTCGCCGGTGAGCCAGCCCGGCCGCCCCACCGCCACCCGGCGCCCCTCCACGGTTCCGGATACGCCCCGGCCCTCGTGGTTGGAGAAGCCGGCCGGCGCGGGCAGGACGCCCATGCGCTCGCGGGCGGCCGTCGTGATCGCCGCGGCCACCGGGTGCTCGGAGGCCGATTCGACGGCGCCCGCCAGGCGCAGCACCTCGTCCCTAAGCGGGGCCAGGCCCGCGGCGGCGTCTGCGCTGCTACCTGAGGCGGTGCCCGCGTCGGTGCCGGTGCCGACCGCATCCGGGGCCTTGGACGACGCCGAGTCCGCGTGCGCGGCCGCGTCGTCAGAGAGTGCGCCTGCCGTCCCCGTGGCCTGCGCGGCCCGGTCCAGGGACGGGCCGTGGACTCCGTTCACCTCGCGGCAGGCCTCGACGTCCAGGCTCATGCGGCCCTGGGTGACCGTGCCGGTCTTGTCCATGACCATCGTGTCCAGCGCCCGCGTCGACTCCAGCACCTCCGGGCCCTTGATGACCACGCCCAGCTGGGCCGCCCGGCCCGAGCCGACCAGCAGCGCCGTCGGCGTGGCCAGACCCAGCGCGCAGGGGCAGGCGATGACGAGCACGGCGACCGCCGCGGTGAAGGCCGCCTGCGCAGTGTTGCCGGTGAGCAGCCAGCCCGCCAGCGTCGCAGCCGACAGCACCAGGACGATGGGCACGAACACCCCCGAGATCCGGTCCGCCAGGCGCTGGACCGGGGCCTTGCCCGCCTGCGCGGCCGTCACCATCTGGCCGATCCGAGCCAGCGTCGTCCCCTCGCCCACGGCCGTGGCTCGCACCAGCAGCGCACCGGAGGTGTTGACGGTCGCCCCGGTGACGGCCTGCCCGGCCTCGACCTCGGTGGGCACGGACTCGCCGGTCAGCAGCGAGGCATCCACGGCTGAGCGGCCCTCGACGACAACACCGTCGGTGGCCACCTTCTCACCTGGCCGCACGAGGAAGAGGTCCCCGGCCGCTAGGTCCTCGATGCTGATGCGCTCCTCGGTGCGGGCGGCCTCCGCGCGGGGCGAGCCGTCCTCGTCCAGGACGTCGATAGCGTCGCGGCTGCCCGACGGCGAGGTGAGGACCACCCGGGTGACCTCCTTGGCACCCAGCTCGAGCAGGGCGCGCAGGGCGTCGCCGGAGCGGTACTTGGCGCGCGCCTCCGCGTAGCGGCCCGCCAGGAGGAAGGTGGTCACCCAGGCGGCCGACTCGAAGTACATGTGGGCGGCGTGCCCTTGCGCGCGCGGCAGCAGCTCCATGCTCATCCGCATGCCGATGTGCCCGGCCCCGCCGAGCACCAGCGCCCACAGGCTCCAGCCGGTAGCCGCGATCACCCCGAGAGACACGAGTGTGTCCATGGTGAAGGCGCCGTGGCGCAGCGCCCGGAAGGCCGCCTGGTGGAAGGGCAGCGCCCCCCAGACCGCTACCGGCAGCGACATGATCGCCGCCGTCCACTGCCAGCCGGGCATCTGGAGCGACGGCACCATGGAGATCGCCATGATCGGCACCGACAGGATGAGGCTGTAGACGAGCCGCAGCCGCAGGTCGGCGGCCCGCTCCACGTGCGAGGCGCCCAGGGCCGGTGTGGGCGCCGCGGAAGCAGAGCTGGGCCTAGCACCGGCGGGGCTGCCGGCGTGGCTGCCGGAGGGCGCCGCCGGTGTGCCCGCCGCACTGGCTGGCGCCGCGGCCGCTATGGACAGCGTCGCGCGGCCGCCTCGACCCTTGGTGCTGCGTCCGGTGCCGCCCGAACCGGCCGGCGTGGATGGTCCCGACGCCGATGCCGACGACGGTGTTGACACCGACTCGCCGGCCGGCGACTCCTCCTGGGAGTCGGTGCCCAGCAGGGCGCCGGAGTACCCGGCGCGGGCGACAGTGGCAAGGAGGTCGTCGACGCTCACCGTGCTCGGGGCGGTGACGCGGGCCGACTCGGTGGCGAGGTTGACCGAGGCGCTCACGCCGTCGAGCTTGTTCAGCTTCTTCTCCACCCGGGCCACGCAGCTGGCGCAGGTCATGCCCCCGATGGAGAGGCTGACGGTGCGCAGCTGCTCGCCCGGTGTCTCCACCGACGCCGCGGCGCTGGACGAGACGTGGGCCCGACTGGTCGACGTGCTCATGAGTGTGGTTCCTTCTCCTGTGCTGCCCTCCGTCGGTGCCGTGCCGCAGGCCGTGGGGGTGGCTGCCGTCCTGCTCAGCCCTCGCGGACGTCGCGCTCGATGGCGTCGAGCGTGTAGTCCCCGGCCTCATCGATGGCCTCGGCCAGGGCCGTGTCCTCGAGGCGGACATCGGAGAGCACGGTAACGGTGGACTGCCCGCCCTTGTTGAGCAGGACGGAGACGTCCTTGACGCCGTCGAGCGCCTTGAGCTCCTCGGTGACGTGGGCGACGCAGTGGCCGCAGGTGAGTCCGGAGACCTTGAGGGTGGTGGTGCGGTCGACGCCTTCAGCGGTGAACTCGGTCATCTCTCACTCCTTGGGATGTGAAGAAAATGGGTGGATTGGAACGAGAACGAGGCGGTCCGGTCGGGCGGCCGGACCGCGGTGCTCAGGACCGCACGAGCCGGGCGATGGCGTCGGAGGCCTCGCGGATCTTGGCCGTGCCCTCCTCGTCGCCGGCCTGCGCGGCGTGCAGGACGCAGTGGCTCATGTGATCCTCCAGCAGGCCCAGGCTGACGGCCCGCAGGGCCTTGGTGGCGGCGGAGATCTGGGTGAGGACGTCGATGCAGTAGGTGTCCTCCTCAACCATGCGGGAGATTCCCCGTACCTGTCCCTCGATGCGGCGCAGACGTTTGAGGTGGTCCTCCTTGGTCCCGGTGTATCCGGCCATCTCTCCTCCGTCTCTCCTTCTCGTTCGACGTCGAACATACCCCTGGGGGGTAGATGAGTCAAATACCCCACCGGGGTATCGGTGTCCTTCGTCCCTGAGGACAGAGCGGCCCCAACCGGCCCAATGGGTATGGTTCCGGGGCAGGACGGAGCCCGGCGTGGGATGCTCGTGCCATGACCACCGTTGCGAATGCCGCCCCTGCGTCAGCCGGCCGCGGGACGGCCACAGAGACGACAGGGACGGCAGGGGAGACCGTTGACCTCGATCTCCAGCTCGCCCGGGACCCGAAGGCGGGCGCCGGCCGTCTCATGGTGCTGGCCGGTAACCGCCCCGACCTGCGCGGCGTCATCGTCGACAACCCGGGCTGCTCCCCAGAGCTGCGGGCCTGGGTCGACCGGATGGGGGTGGCCTCCGCCCGCCCCGGCGTCGAGGCTGATTCGGCATGGGCGGACAGCACTGACGACGTCGACGACACCGACGATTGCCTGTCCTTGGCGCCTATGGGCTGGGAACCCTCCGACATCGGCCTGGGCGACGATCCTTTTGGCTCCGTCCTGGGTGACCCGCTCATGGGCTCCCCACTCTTCGACGACGGCGGCCGCGACGGTGACGCCGATGACGGCACCGCCGGAGATGCCGAGGGAGGCCGTCCCGCCGGCCGTGCCCGCGGCGGGCAGCGGTCGCAGGGCCGGCG
>CAUVMS010000089.1:0-10939 GCA_963552815.1 uncultured Actinomyces sp.
GCCTCGGGCAGGCCGGCCTGCTCCAGCAGGAGGGCCACCTGCTCGTCGACGTCGATGCTTCCACCGACCGTCGGCTTCTTGGCGTCGTCGGTGTGCTCGGCGATGAGGTGGGCGAGGCGGTCGTCGGCGACGCCGGCCAAGCCGTTGGCCCGCAGCGCCTCCTTGACCTGGAAGCCGATGGACCACACCGGGTTGAGGTTGGACATGGGGTCCTGGGGCACCAGGCCGATGGAGGAGCCGCGCAGGGCGGTGAGCTCCTGGGTGCTCGGGTGGGTGATGTCGCGCCCCTGGAAGCGGATCGTGCCGCCGGTGACGCGGCCGGTCCCGGGCAGCAGCCCGATGACGGCGTGGGCCAGGGTGGACTTGCCGGAGCCCGACTCCCCCACGATGGCCACGGACTGGCCGGGGTAGAGGGTCAGGTTCGCCTTGCGCACGGCCGGCACGAGGCCGGTCGAGGAGCGGAAGGCGACCTCGAGATCGGCGATCTCCAGGAGCGGGTCGGTCTCGGCGTTCCAGGATGCCGCGGGGGCGAAGGTCTTGTCCGACCTGTCGGTGCTGCCCGCCTTGCCGGTGGCCGGGGTGGTGGACGATGCGGTGGTCGATTCGGGTGCGTTGGTGGGTGTCACTTGCGGGCCTTCGGGTCCAGGGCGTCGCGGACGACGTCGCCGAGCATGATGAAGCCGAGCACGGTCAGGGCCAGCGCGCCGGCGGGGAAGAGCAGGACGCTCGGGTGGCTGTTGAGGGCGTCCTTGGCGGCCGCGATGTCCGCGCCCCAGGAGACGACCGACGAGGGCAGCCCGATGCCCAGGAAGCTCAAGGTGGCCTCCGAGACGATGAAGACGCCGAGCTCGACGGTGGCGGTCACGATGATGGGGGCCGCGGCGTTGGGCATGACGTGGCGCAGCAGCATGGCCATGCGCCCCGAGCCCAGGGCCCGTGAGGCGGTCACGTAGTCCTCGTTCTTGACGCTCATGACCGAGCCTCGCGTGATGCGGGCGATCTGGGGCCAGCCGAACAGGGCCAGGACCAGGATGACGGTGAGGATCGAGCGGTCGTTGCGGAACATCTGCATGACGACGATGGCGGCCAGGACGAAGGGCACGGCGAAGAAGATGTCGGTGACGCGTGAGAGCAGGGCGTCGAAGATCCCACCGAAGAATCCGGCCAGTGCTCCGACGGCCGAGCCGACGAGGACCACGATGAGGGTGGTGAAGATGCCCACGCTCACTGAGGCCCGGGCGCCGTGGACGGTGCGAGCGAAGATGTCGCAGCCCTGGATGTCGAACCCGAAGGGGTGGCCCCAGGAGGGCCCCTGGTAGGAGTTGACCAGCGTGCAGTAGCCGGGGTCGCGCGGGGCGAAGAGGCCGGGGACCAGGGAGAAGAGCACGGCGACGGCGATGAGCACCGAGGCCGCCCAGAAGATGGGGCGACGGCGCAGCTGTCTCCAGGCGTCGAGCCAGACGGAGGCGGGGGCGGACTCGTCGGCGACGGCGTCGACGGCACCCAGGCCGATCTCGTCGTCGGCGATGACGAAGCGCTCCTGGCCCGGGCGCACGGTGGGCGACGACGTGGGGGACGTGTTCTTGTCAGGCATAGCGGATCCTCGGGTCCAGGGCGGCGTAGAGCAGGTCCACCAGGAGGTTGGAGATGATGAAGACGAGCACGAGCACGGTCGTGAAGGACACGACCATGGGGCCGTCGCCGCGAATGATGGCGGAGTAGAGGGTGCCTCCCACGCCCTTGATGTTGAAGATCCCCTCGGTGACGATGGCGCCGCCCATGAGGGCTCCCAGGTCCGCACCCAGGAAGGTGACGACCGGGACCAGGGAGTTGCGCAGGACGTGGACGATCATGACGCGGGCCCCGCTCAGGCCCTTGGCCCGGGCGGTGCGCACATGGTCGGCGGTGAGGTTCTCAGCCACCTCGGTGCGGGTCAGGCGCAGCACGTAGGCGAAGGAGACGGCGCCCAGCACCATGGCCGGCATGAGGAGCTCGGTGAAGCCGGGGCTCTCGCCGGCGGTCACGGGCAGCCATCCCAGGCGGACCCCGATGATGAACTGCAGGACGAAGCCGATGACGAAGGTGGGCACGGCGATGACCACCAGGGAGAGCACCAGGACGGTGGCGTCGAACCAGCCGCCCTTCCTCACCCCGGCGATGAGGCCGAAGCCGATGCCGGCGATGGCCTCGAAGGCCAGGGCCATGAGGGCGAGCTTGATGGTGATCGGGTAGGCCCGCACCAGCACCTCGAGGACGGACTCGGTTCCTCGCAGCGACTGGCCCAGGTCCAGGGTGAACAGCCCCTTGAGGTAGAGCAGGTACTGCACGATAAAGGGCTTGTCGAGGTGGTAACTGGCCTTGATCTGCTCGATCACCTCGGGGCTGAGCGAGCGCTGGCCCCCGAGCGCGGCGATCGGGTCACCCGGAAGGGCGAAGACCATGGCGTAGATGAGCAGCGTGGCCCCGAAGAACACCGGGACCATCTGCAGCAGCCTGCGTGCGACGTAACGAAGCATGTCCACTTCCTCCCGATCAGAACTTGGAGATGGCCTCGGCCTGCGCCCACAGGCGTCTGGCCTCGTCCGGGTCGTAGGTGAGGACCTCGTTGCCCGGCACCTCGGCGGTCCAGCCCTCGACGGTGGGGGCGGTGAAGTCCTTGGCCGGCGTGCGGGTGCCGTAGTAGAGCTTCTCGCAGATGAGGTTGCGGTCGATGGCCCGGCAGATGGCGGCGCGGCGGGCGCGCCCTTCCTCGTCCATCTTCCAGTGCTCGTGGGTGACGTCGATGGCGAGTCCCTGGAAGAAGGCGGCGGGCTTGTTGATGGCGCGCTCGCCCAGCTGCTTCTGGAAGATCGGCAGGAAGGCGTCGGGGACGGCATCGGCGATGTCGAGGGCGTTGGCCAGCAGGTCGTTGTAGACCGAGTCCGTGCTCGTGTACAGCTTGAAGGTGATGCCCTGGTTCGCCACGGTGCGCCCGCCGGCGTAGGCGGGGTTGGGCTCCAGGACGATCCGGCTGTCGTGGTCCCAGGAGACGAGCCGGTAGGGGCCGTTGCCCACGGGCTTGACGCCGTAGGCCTTGGTGTCGGAGAAGGCGGACTCCGGCATCGGGTAGTAGGCGTAGTGGCCCAGGCTGATCTTGAAGTCCGACGCCGGGGCGGTCAGCTCGACCGTGAAGGTGAGGTCGTCCACCTTGACCAGCCCGGTCAGCTCGGAGTCCTCGTCGTAGGAGAAGCCCTTGATCCGCTCGAAGAAGGAGGAACCGAGCTGGGCGTTGGACAGCAGGGCCCCGAACTTCCAGGCCTTGATGAAGGAGTCGGATGTCACCGGAGTCCCGTCGGAGAAGGTCCAGCCCGGCTTGAGGGTGATCGTGTAGTGCTGGTTGTCCTCAGTCTCGATGGAGGAGGCCACCTCGTTGATGACGTTGCCGTCCTTGTCGTAGCGGACCAGGCCGGCGAAGACCAGGTCGAGGATCCGTCCACCGTTGGACTCATTGGTGTTGGTGGGCAGCAGGGAGTTCTGAGGCTCGGAAAGGTTGGCCAGGATGACGCCGCCGTTGGCGCTGGAGCGGGCCTCCTCGTAGACCGGGACGCCGGTCCAGTTGAAGTCGACGTTGGAGGCGTTGCGGGAGTAGCCGCCGATCCCGTTCTGGTACCACAGCGGGATGCCGGGCAGGTCGGCGAAGAGCTGGGACTGGGCCTGGCAGAAGTAGCCATAGGCGGTCTGGGGGTCGGTGGCGGCCGCCGCCTGAGCCAGGAGATCGTCGAAGGTCTTCGAGGAGTACTGGGAGTCGTTGGCGCCGGCACCGGTCTGGAAGGTGGCGTTGAGGAAGTTCTCCAGCGAGGGGTAGTCGGCCGACCAGCCGTTGCGGAAAGCGCCCAGGAGGGTGTGCTTGGTGATGGCGGCGCGCATCTCGGAGAACTGGGCCACTGGCAGGGGCTCCATGGTGATACCCAGGACGTTGGACACCGAGTGGCACACGGCCTCGACCCAGGCCTTGTGGGGACCGTCGGAGTTGTAGGCCAGGGTCAGCTTGCCGCTGCCGCTGCCCAGGCCGCCTCCACCCGAGCTCGATCCGCGCGAGCATCCTGAGACCAGGAGCAGGCCGAAGGCCGCCGCTCCGAGTCCGAAGCCGCGGCGCGACACTGTCAGAGCGTGGTTCATGCGACCTCCATTGGGCATGGAACTGACGGGGATTGTCACTGGGACACGGGGGCGCGAGAGGCTCAGGCGCCACCCATGAGCGGAGATCCTACGTCCAACAAGGAAACAGAATCGACACGTAGGTCACGTGTAAGTCATGTACGAGTGGGGCACTCAGGCGTACCAGGCCCGGGCCAGCAGCTCGTAGGAGCGGCACCGCAGAGCAGGATCGTGGGCGTAGGTGACGACGAGGATCTCATCGAGGTCCCAGCGGCCGGCCTGCTCGCGCAGGCGGGCGGCGACGTCGTCGGCCGTTCCGACGAAGGACAGGGACATCGCGGACTCGACGGCCGCCTCCCTACCCGGCGCGAGGGAACGCCAGGCCTGCGGGTCCGCCGTGGGCGGGTCGAGGGGGCCGGGGCGGTTGCCGACGATGCGGGCGGCGGCGGCCATGGCGGTGCTGAACAGGAGACGGGCCTCGTCCTCGCTCGGGGCCACCATGACGTTGACGGCAGCGGCGACCCGGGGCCCCGTCGGCGGGCGGTTCTCACTCCGGGCCTCGAAGACGGAGCGGTAGGTGGCGATCGCCGCCTCGGCCTGGACCGGGGCGAAGTGCGAGGCGACGGCGAAGGGCAGGCCGAGCTGCCCGGCGACGCGCGCACCGTTGACGGAGGAGCCGAGCACCCACACGCTCGGGTGGGTGCCCTCGCCGGGGATTGCCCGGACCCGGGGGCTGCCGGGCTCGCCCCCCTGGGCCGCGTCGTTGTCGGGAGTGCCAGAGGCGCCCAGGAGGAGGGATCCGGGAGTCACACGAGGCCCCGGAGCCGGTGCGTCGCCGAGGTAGGTGAGGATCTCGACGATCTCCTCGGCGAAGTGGCGCGGATCAGAGGCCCCGCGGCGCAGGGCGGCGGCTGTGAGCCGGTCCGTACCCGGGGCGCGCCCCAGCCCTAGGTCGACCCGGCCGGGGTACAGCGTGGCCAGGGTACCGATCTGCTCGGCAACGACGAGCGGGGCGTGGTTGGGCAGCATGATGCCGCCGGAGGCAACGCCCAGGCGGTCGGTGGCGGCCAGGACCTGTCCCATGAGGACAACGGTCGCCGAGGACAGGTAGGTGGTGGAGCCGTGGTGCTCGGCAAGCCAAAAGCGCTCGTAGCCGGCGGCGTCGGCGGCTCGAGCGAGGGCGATCATGTCGTTGAGGGCGTCGGAGCGGCTGCGACCGGCGCTGACGGGCACCATGTCCATGACGGACAAAACGGGTGCGGCCCGTCTTTCGGGCTGACTCATACCGGCACTCTAACCTGCACGGACCGGCCTTGATCCGAGCCTTTAGACCTGCGCGCCCCGCGGAGCGAGGGCTCGGCGGGGCGCGCGAACGACCGGACCTATGAGGCCGGGGCGGATGCGGGGGACGTCAGTGCAGCCGGCCGCGTGCGGGCAGCAGGCCGGTGGCGACCAGGGACTTGAGGACGTCGCCAATAATGAAGGGCACCAGGCCCAGGCTCAAGGTGGCGCCCCAGCTGGCGCCGGTGGCGATCTTCAGCCAGACGAGGCCGGGAACGTACACCGAGGCGGAGGCCAGCAGCATGAGGGCGACGCCGGTGGCGACCCGGCGGGCGGTCGAGCCGGAGTGCTTCGACCAGACGCTCGCGGCGCGTCCGGCGATGGCGGCGATGAGGACGTATCCGATGACGTAGCCGAAGGTGACGCCCACGCCGCCGCTCCAGCCGGCCAGGACCGGGGCGCCGACGGCGGCCAGGGCACCGAGCAGCAGTGCGGACATGGCGCCGCGGCGCGAACCGAGGATGGCGCCGACACCGAGGGCGGCGAAGGTGCCCATGGAGATCGGTACGGGGGTGAAGGGCAGGGGGATCGCGATCTGACCGATGAGGATCAGGGCGACGGTGCCGGCCAGGATCAGCCCGGCCTCACGAACGCGGACAAGAGCGGGGTTGGCGGCGCTGGTAACGGATTCTGAGTGGGCCGCGGAGCCGGCGGCCGGGGTGGAGGGTTTGGTGACCATGCCTCAACCCTACGGGCAGACGCGGCGTCGCGAACGACCGGATCATGCCGAAGCACCACACCATCACTTAGAGGAAGTCTACAAAGAATGCGGGATCATCCCCCAGTGACACCCCGTTAGATAGGTGGTTTTCACAGTTCTCACAGGTGGCCGTCGATCCAGGTGAGGATGTCACCGGTCACCTGGTCCCGGTTGGTCTCATTGAGGAGCTCGTGGCGCCCACCCGGGTAGAGGATGACGGCGACCTCCCGCACGCCGGCACGACGGTAGAGGGTGGCGGCCCGCTGGACGCCCCTGCCCATGGCGCCGACCGGGTCCCGGTCGCCGGAGGCCAGGAGCATGGGCAGCCCCGCGGGCACCGACTCGGCATGGGAGGGCGTGTTGACGGCGCCCTGTCCGGCCACGAGATCGTGGAAGAAGCTGGAGCTGCACACGAATCCGCACCAGGGGTCGGCGACGTAGCGGTCGACCTCCTTGGTGTCCCGGCTGATCCAGTCGGCCTCGGTGCGGTTGGGTGCGAAGTGGCGCTGGTAGGGACCGAAAGCGATCGCGTTGAGGATCCGGGAGGGATGGCGCGGGCCCCGCAGCCGGGACTCCCCGGTGCAGACGGCGGTGGCGGGCCTCGTGAGCGCGCCGGTTCCCGAGCCGGTCCCCAGCAGAATGAGACCGGCCAGCTCGCCACCACGGCGTGCGGCCAGGTCGCGGGCCAGGAAGGAGCCCCACGAGTGGCCCAGAAGGAAGACGGGGATGCCGGGCCAGGCCCGCCGGGCCGCGTCCAGGACGGTGCTCATGTCGGCCACGACCGTGTCCCAGCCGTCCTGCTCGGCGACGAAGCCGAAGCCGTCGGGGGCGGCGGTGGCCCCGTGACCGCGGTGGTCCTGGGCCAGGACCGCGTACCCCTCCTCCACCGCTGAGGCGGCGAAGCGGGCGTAGCGCGAGGCGTGCTCGGCCATGCCGTGGGAGATGAGGATGATGCCGCGGGGGCGGGCCGCGCCGGTCATCCTCGGGGGCGGCGTCACCGTGGAGCGGCCCCCGGAGCCGTCGTCGGGAGCGTCGGTCACCAGCAGGGAGCCGTCGATGAGCCACTCGGGGAGCCAGACGTGCACCACCAGACGCGTTCCGTCGTCGGCCGTGAGCCGAGTAAGGCTGGTCTGCATCGAGTCCTCCTCAGGCAGCGTCATCAGTGGGGCGGCGGTCATGATCAGGTCGGCATCGGTCATCATTGATCGTGTCGACGGCTGACGATCGGCGGTGGCGCCGGGCTCACAAGATGGGCCCGCGCTCTTCCGTCGTCCCAGGTAGAAGCCTAGTTGCCCGACGCCGAGCCGGCAGCGTTACCGCGGAATGAATCGCACAGATCCCATGGCGAACACGCTGCGGGGTTTCCACGGACGGCCATTGATGACTGACTGTGTGGGAGCATTGCCTAATTTCCTGATGGTTTCATGAATCCTCACCCCAGGTCATCCCAGTACTTCTCCCCGGAACCGCTCCCCCACCCGCGCCCAGCAGCGCCCCTGGTCTACGGTGTCGGCCATGGCCGTCCACTCCTTCACTCTCGTTCCCGCCGCCTACGTCTACCTCCTGCGCCCCGCCCCCGATATCCCCGCCGGTCGGACTGAGTCGACAGGTGAGCCAGGCAGCAGGTCGGTGAGCAGACCGGCGAGCGCCGCGACCCAGGTGCTTCTCCAGCTGCGGCAGAACACCGGCTACATGGACGGGCACTGGGCCTGTGGGGCCTCCGGCCACGTCGAGGATGCCGAGAGTGTCGCCGAGACGGCCCTGCGCGAGACCCGTGAGGAGCTGGGTGTCTCCGTGGCCGCCGCGGACCTGTGCCCGCTGACGGCCATGCACCGCACCAACGACCTCGGCGGCGCGGCCCTGGAGCAGCGCATTGACATGTTCTTCACGCTGCGCGCCTGGGAGGGCGCACCGGTCGTGCGCGAGCCGACCAAGAACGCGGGCCTGCGCTGGTTCCCTCTGGCGGATCTGCCCGAGCCGGTCCCGCCGCACGAGCGGTACGTCCTGACCCTTCTGGCCAGCGCCCTCGACGGCGGGAAGCCGGTGCCCCCGATCACCACCTTCGGTTTCGACGCCGGCCAGGGCATCGCCCGCTACGGAGTTGCCCTGCCGCACTGAGCTCAGCCCGCGAGGAAGGCCTCGATGGCGGGCAGCTCGCGGCGGGCCTGGGCCAGGCCGGCCTCGAAGGCGGTGACGATGCGGTCGTAGCGCAGCTCGCCGTTGGCGATGGGCATGCGCTCGGGACGGAAGAGGTAGACGCGTCCCTGGCTGCGCAGCCGCTCCAGCTCGTCGACGGTGCGGTTGTAGTTCTCGGGGCGGTCGATGACGGCCTGGACGAGGGCCGGGTAGCGCGAGTAGAGGCGCTGGAGGACCTCGATCTCGTGACGCCGCATGGGCGGCTTGCGGTAGCCCTCGGGGCGGGTCATGACGACGAGGAGCTTGTCGTAGCCGTCGGTGCGGGCGGCGTCGATCGCGAACCCGCCGGTGGGGCCGACGGCTCCGTCCACGTAGGGGGCGCCGTCGACCTCGACCATGGGCATGAGCACCGGCATCGACGACGACGCCCGGGCCCGCACCAGGAGGTCATCCATCGTGGGCATATCCTCCAGGCCCCAGTAGACCTCCTCGCCGGTGTCACAGCGGAAGGCGCCCAGGCGCACCGTGGCCGGTGAGGCGGCGAAGGTCTCCCAGTCGAAGGGGATGGACTCGTCCGGCGCAGAGGTGTGCAGGTAGATGTGCTCGGAGTTGAAGTAGCCCTTGCCGGCCACGAAGCTGCCCCAGCCGCCGGCCTTCGGGTCGGTGGTCAGGCCCAGATAGGCCTCGCGGGTGCGCCAGGTGTCGCGGGAGACGAAGTTGCAGGTGTTCGTGCAGCCCGCGGAGATGCCTCCGACCCAGGGAAAGAAGAGCCCGGCCTCCAGCATGACGCGCACGAGGCCGGCCGTGTAGGCGCCGCGCATGCCGCCGCTCTCGAAGACGAGGGCGACGTCGTCGGGACCGTGGGTGACGGGTGCGGGCCGGTGGTCAGGGTCGGTGACGGGGACGGGCCGTTGAACGGAGTCGGTGACGGGGACGGGCCGTTGAACGGAGTCGGTGACGGGGACAGGATGCGGCGGGGGCAGGGGACGCGAGCTCACGGCCGGGAGCCTATGGGTTCGCTGGCGAGTTCGCACAGATGATTCCCAACCCGTGTCTCCCGGGCGGTCGGGAGGGTAGCGTGGGGCCATGAGCACCTCGAACGCGCTGCGCATTCTTGAGCCGATGTCCATGGGCGGGCTGACCGCCCGAAACCGCCTGTGGCTGCCGCCCATGTGCATGTACACGGTTGAGGCGCAGGACGGCGTCGTCACCGACTGGCACGTGACTCACTACGCGAGCCGCGCGGTGGGCGGCTTCGGCACGATCATCGTGGAGGCGACGGCGGTGTCGCCTGAGGGACGCCTGTCCCCCAACGACCTGGGGCTGTGGTCCGATGAGCAGGTGGCCGGCCAGCGTCGCCTGGTCGAGGCGATCCACGCCGGTGGAGCGATCGCTGGAATCCAGATCGGGCACGGCGGACGCAAGTCGGGGACCGCCCCGTGGCGGCCCCGTATCGCCGGGGCGCGCACCGGCACCCTGGAGGGCTGGGAGCTGCTGGCCCCCAGCGCGATCCCCTTCCCCGAGCACGCGGTTCCCACCGAGCTGGACGAGGCCGGGATCAATCGGCTGGTGGAGGCCTTCGCGGCGGCCGCACGCCGTGCCGTCGAGGCCGGGTACGACCTCGTCGAGATCCACGGCGCCCACGGCTACCTCATTCACGAGTTCCGCTCGCCCCTGTCCAACCAGCGCACCGACTCCTACGGCGGCAGTGTCCAGAACCGTCAGCGCTTCCCGCTGCAGGTGGTGCGGGCCGTGCGCGAGGCCATCGGGCAGGACGCGGTTCTCGACATCCGCCTGTCGGCTTCTGACTGGACCGAGGGCGGGGTGACCGGTGAGGAGACCGCTGCCTTCGGTCGCGAGCTGGTGGAGGCCGGCGTCGACGTTCTGCACATCTCCAGCGGCGGTAACGTTCCCGCCCAGGTCCCGCTGGGGCCCGGCTACCAGCTGCCGCTGGCCCAGCAGGTCAGACAGGCCGTGGCCGGTACCGGCGTCCCGGTGGTGGGCGTGGGCCTCATCGAGGAGGCGGCGCAGGCCGAGCAGGCGCTGGTGACCGGCCAGGTCGACGCCGTTGCCGTGGGCCGGGCCGCAATGCGCGATCCGTACCTGCCGCTGCGCTGGGCGGCGGACCTGGGCGTGCGCTCCTGGGACGAGGCCCCTTGGCCCATTCAGTACTGGCGCGGCACCTGGCACTGAATCGACTGGGCCGCACTGTGCCGGGGCCCGGCCGTCCCACGCTGCGGAGCTATCCGACGGCGTCGAGGTAGAGCCAGCGGCCGGCTCGGCGGGTGAAGCGGGAGCGCTCGCTCAGGGCGTCGGCCACCACTGCCCCGTGCCCGTCGCCGGTGCGGTAGGAGGCGGTGAACTCCACGAGGCCGGTCTCGTCGTCCTCCCCGCCGTCGACGGTCTCGTGGACGGTCAGGCCCGTCCACTGCGTGCCGGGGTGGCAGTAGGGCCCTTCGGGGCGGGTGCGCGGGTGCCAGGTGCGGAAGAGGTAGTCCTCGTCGCCGATGACGAAGGCCGTGTAGCGCGAGCGCATGAGGGCCTCGGCGGTGGGCGCCGGGGCGCCGTCGTGGAGGGGCTCGCAGCACTGGGCGTAGGCGCGCCCGGCGCCGCAGGGGCAGGGGT
>CAUVMS010000090.1:0-10820 GCA_963552815.1 uncultured Actinomyces sp.
CCAACGCCGACGAGAACCACGACTTCTTCTCCGGCTCGGGCTCCTCCTACGTCATGGGCACGGCCGAGGCCACCCAGGACGAGGACTGGGACTTCTGAGCGCATGAAGAGAGTGGATCAACTGGCCGACACGCTCTGACGGTAGCTCGATGGCTCGTTCTGATGAGCGGAGGTCTGTGTGCTCCGAGCCTCGGGAATCCAATCCCGCGCGAATCCATTTCTGTGTCATCGATGCCGAGTCTGTTGATGTTCAGGCGGAGATTGCTGCCGTCGCGCAGCAGGTCGTGGCACCGTTGGGACTGCGAGGCTTTACCAAGATGCTGCGCGAGGCTGAGGTTGCGGGTGAGATCCGCGGGCGTATGAGAGCGATGGCTCGAGGGTGTCTGCCTGAGGAGAATCCTCCCGCGTTGTCTCCGGTCGTCTCGCAACCTGACCTCTTCGAGCTCCGCTGGAAACTCGCCGGCGCGAAGAACTCCTTAGTGCGGGCCTATCACGGGGAGCCCGGCCATCCTGACGTCGTCGTTGTGCGCATCCACCGCAAGGAGACGGATCTGCCGGTCGCCAAGCAGCGGGAGCTGCAGAACGCGGTGATGGAGGAGGGTCAGCGACGCTTCGTTGCGGGCGAGCAGTGCCATTGGGGTCATACCAGGGCTTGCTCTCACTGCCTCGATCCGTGATAGATTCTAGTCTATGACTTCGATCCAGGCGTCCCTCCAGGAGCGGGGCTTTGATGAGCTGGTTGAGCACTCGGCGCGACTTGCTCAAGCCGATGACGAGATGCGCTGGGCCCTCATCCAGGCTCGCAAGGAGGCCGGTCTCTCGCAGCGCGACGTTGCCGAGATGATGGGTGTCAAGCAGCCGACGGTTGCTGCGTTCGAGAGTCAGGATAACGATCCTCGGCTCTCCACCTTGCGTCGTTACGCGCTTGCTGTCGGAGCGAGCGTGGAGCATCGCGTGACAACCTGGGGGCGTACGACCTTCGAGTCGGAGAGCTGGACGCCCATTCAGACACTTGGTGGAGGGTGGCCCATGGCGGTAGAGGCGAGCGCCGGTGATCCGCTTCCGATCCAGGCCGAGCGTACGGTTCCGCTTGTCGACGACTTTGCCGCAGCCGCATGAGTGGCGGCCGGCGTTACGAGACAGCCCGAGACCTGCTCCCAGTCCTCGAGCTGAATCGTGTGACGCCCTACGAGGTCGCAGGTAAGCGTGTTTACTCCCCTGAAGCCACTGAAATCACGAGTTCGATGGAGTCGATGATCGGTGGCGAGGAGGGGGAGGCTTTCGTTTTCCGGGTGCGGCAGCGGGTCAAGACTAATGAGGCCGAGATTACCGCGGACTTCGAAGTGGAGTACCGGTTCAGTGAGCCAGGTGGTCAGATCTCGGAGGAAGCTCAGGTCGAGTTCGCCGAGAAGGTGGCTTTTATGGCGCTCGTTCCCTATCTCAGGGAGTCGGTTCATACGACTGCCATGCGTCTGGGCGTGCAGCCTCCCCTGCTGGGGATGGTGCGTCAAGGTGAGTTCCGACTGCGTGCCGACGGTGACGTCACCTCGGGTGGTAGCCCCAAAAATTGACTGGATCGGAGGTTTTAGTTTCGCGGTTGGCGTCGAGTACTGCGGACGGGGCTCGATAGCGTCACGCCACGATGACGCCCGAGTTGCCTCTGGATCGCTCCGACGAGGACGGCTGTGCGACGCAACCGGCGGAGGTGGGGAGCGCTTCCCCGGGTGGTCTCCCCATGGCGGGTGGAATATGCGCGGCGCACTATTTCGGTGTTTGCAGCGCGCCAGAAAGGAACTCCCATGCGTTCCACCGTCAAGGTTCTCTCCGCCATCGCCGCCCTCGCCATGGCCGCCGGACTGTCCGCCTGCGACGAGCAGGGTGCCTCCCAGACCTCGGCCGGCGGCGCCACCGCAAGTGATTCCGCCGATAAGGGCTCGGACGCGACCTCCTCCAAGGACTCCAAGGACTCGAAGGGGTCCGAGGGCAAGGACGGTGAGACCACCAAGTCCGGCTCCAAGATTCGGAACATCGAGCCGGTGACCTTCAAGGACGAGCAGATCAGTCTCACGCAGACCTGTGACAAGGTCGTTGAGGACTATGCCGCACCCAAGTACAAGCAGAACGGTGGTAGCGACACGATCTACCTGCTTCACTGCAAGCTCGACTTCAGCGGAGACGTCGGCTTCAGCAGTGGTGTCGCGGACGTCACCTCGCTTCAGGACAAGGGGGATTCGTCCCTCAAGGCGGATGAGTACGGGAGCCTGCTGGAGGACGACATGAAGGATGACGGTCTCAAGGCCCTTGGTTTTGATGAATACGGATCCGGAAAGGTGGAGGGCTGGTTCGCCTTCGCATCCCTGGGGGAGACGACCAAGCTGAAGCCGTTCTCCGAGGGCACCACCACCATCGTCTACAACCGCGAGGACAGCGAGAGCATCAAGTCGGGCAAGCAGTACCCGGCCTACTCCGACACCCAGGACCTCGTGCTGAAGTAGATCTGATGACACTGTCCCCTCGGCGGCCTTGAGATTCCCGCCGATGCTGTTCTCCGGCTGCCGCGTCCTCCGTTCCCGCAGGTTCGAAGGACGCGGCAGCGTGCGAGGCGTCGGCTTGTGACGGTGCGGTCGGCTTCCGGCGCCCCTCGTCTTCGGTAGCGTGACGTCATGACGACATCCGAGGTGACTCGCCCCCGCCCGACGGCGCCGCCCGTCTACCGGGATGGCCCGTCCAAGATGTCGGAGGTCGACGCGCGCTCCTGGAACATCGACGACGTCCTCGACTCGGTCTTCTTCGCCATCGCCGCCGTCGCCACGCTGTGGCTGGCCTGGCTGCTCATCGGTTCGGGCTGGCACCTCGAGCCGGCACTCGTGGTCAACTCCCTGCTGTTCTGGGCGGTCCTGGCCTACCTCGCCCTGCCGCGCCTGCACCAGGTCCTCACCTGGCTCTACGTGCCCGACTACTTCATCGGCCGTACCCGCACCCCGGACGGGCTCCTGGGCGACCCCGTCAACCTCGCCGTCAAGGGCGATGAGGAGGACATTCACGAGGCGATGGTGTCTGCCGGCTGGGTGCGTGCCGACCCCATCACCCTGCGCTCCTCGTGGCGCATCGTCGTCTCCTCGCTGCTGCGCCGCTCCTACCCGGCCGCCCCCGTCTCCAACCTCCTGCTCTTCGGGCGCAAGCAGAGCTTCGCCTACCAGAAGGAGGTGGAGGGTAACCCCGCCCAGCGTCACCACATCCGCTTCTGGTACTGCCCGCCCGGCTGGGTCCTGCCCGGCGGCGGGCGCGTGGACTGGCTGGCCGCCGCCACCTACGACCGCGCCGTCGGCCTGAGCGCCCTCACTCTCCAGGTCACCCACAAGATCGACGCGGACATCGACATCGAGCGAGACTTCGTCGTCGACGACGTGCGCTGGGCCAACGACGCCGCCGAGCTCCAGATCTGGCCGGACTTCTTCACCTCCTATCACGACAAGAACGGAGGAGGGGACCGGGTGGTCACCGACGGCGCCCTCCACGTCCTCGACCTCAACGAGGTAGTACCCGGATCCGACTCCGGCCTCTCCCTCGAGCTGGCCCACCGCGCCGACCTCGAGGCCCGCCGGCGCCGACCCACCCAGCTCGTCATCGCCCTGGTCCTCATCGGGCTCCTGGTCGTTGCCGAGCTCATGCGAGTCACCCGCATCGACGTCGCCGACCTGCTGGATGCCGCCGCGATCGCCGAGGCGAGCCAAGGCGCGATCATTACCTTCATCGCCATCATCGCCCTGCTGTCATCCCTCCTCACGCTCATCACCGCCGCCCTGGGCGTAGCGGCCTGGCGCGGGCACCCGCGCGGCCGCATCGCCCTCATGGCCACCTTCGTCCTGGGTATCGTCACCGACATGGGACAGGTCTCCAGCCTCGGGGTCCGCCAGGCCACCCTCGGCCTGGTCGTCACCAGCGCGCTCCAGGTGCTGGCCCTTCTGGCGCTCTCAGACCGGCAGGTCCACGAGTGGGAGCGCGCCCGTAAGGAGGAGCGCCGCGCTGCCCGGCCCTCCCGAAGCAACCCGCGAACCGGCACGCAGACCGCTCCGTCCACCGCTAGGGTGGATTCATGAGCGAGTACCTGGTGGGACCGCAGGAAGACAGCGCCGGCAACGCAGGCCCAGCGGGCCAGACCCGTCGGCGCACCAGCCACGTCGATGAGTCCCGTCCCGTCGACGGCGACCGCGAGCACGTGCGCTTCGGCATCCCCTTCAACGGTGTCGTTCCCATCTGGCACGACGACGCCACCATCACCTGGCACCGGCCCGCCGACGGCACCGACCTGTCCAGCGTCCTGGGCATGGGCCTGGTGGAGTCCGAGCTCGGCCCCGCCCAGGCCCCGGCCGGCTGGGAGGAGCGCGTTGAGACCGGCACCCTGACCGACTCCGGCCGCCTCCTGCTGCTCAAGGCCGAGACGCCGTCGGGCCGCCGCGCCATCAACGACCCGGGCGACGGAGCCCCCATCCCCCTGGAGGAGCCGCTGAGCTACGAGGAGGCCATGGAGGGGGTCTTCGACGTCGTCAGCTTCGGCATCCATGTCGGCCGCATCATGCTGCGCGCCGCCCGCGACGGCGGCATCATCCTGTTCACCCTGCGCGCGCCGCGCGATCCCGAGCCGCACCACATCCTGTCCGTGCCGGCGCAGGCCGACGACCGTGGGGTCATGAGCTTCCACCTGGGCACCCTCCAGGAGATGGAGGGCGGCGCCTGGGACGCCGCGACCCACCGCGACGGCATGTCCCTGCTCGACCTCACCGTCCCCTACGTCGACCTCGTGGCCGAGATCGGCCCCGACGGCGAGGAGGGGCTCGACGCCGACAGCGTCCTGGAGATGGCCCAGCCGGTCGTCCAGTGCATCCTCAAGCCCGGCTTCCCCTTCGCCCTGGGCGCCTCCGTGCTCCTGCCCGAGGAGGACTGAGTCGGGCCGACGCCGCACTGCTCGCCGCGCTCAGGGCGCCGGTGGAGCGGTTGAGCCGCGCACGACGAGCTCGGTGGGGATGACGATGCTGCGGCTTCCGTCCAGTGTCCGGGAGGCCACCTGCTCCAGCACGAGGCCCACCATCTCGCGGCCGTGTCGCTTGAAGTCCTGACGCACGGTGGTCAGCGGCGGGAAGCTGTACTCGCCCACGGCCAGGCCGTCGAAGCCGACCACCGAGACGTCCTGCGGCACACGCCTGCCCTGCTCGTGCATCGCCCGGATAAGCCCCAGGGCCAGCTCGTCGTTGGCGCAGAAGACGGCCGTCACCTCCGGGTCGGCGGCCAGGTGCAGGCCGGCCTCGTAGCCCGCCGCGGCCTCCCAGTCGCCGGGCACCGGCTCAGGAACCTCCCGCCCCGCCTCCCGCAGGCAGCGGGCCCAGGTGGCCCTGCGGATGAGGCTGGACTGGGAGTCCTCGGGGCCGCTCACGTGGTGGACGGTGCGGTGCCCCAGCTCCAGGAGGTGCTCGACGGCGGCGCGCACCCCGCCGACCTGGTCAGCGCTGGCCGAGGGGTAGTAGTCCACGAGCGTGGAGTCCGAGACCGCCACCGGCATTGAGGGAGGCAGCGCTAGGTGCTCGCGCCCGGCCCGTCCGGCCTGCACGACGACGAGCCCGTCGATGGCCTGGTGGGAGAGCCGGTAGACGGCCTCGCGCAGGTCGCTGGAGGCGGGGCGCTCCACCTGGACGAGGTTGACGGCGTAGCCGGCGGCGGTGGCCGCCTCCAGCACGCCCGCCGTGGTCAGGGCCTCCCCGGTGCGCTGAATCTGCTGGGTCAGCACGCCGATCGTCTTGAAGGATCCGCGGCGCAGGGCCTGTGCGGCGCGGTTGGGGGAGTAGCCGAGCTGGTTCATCGCCCGCAGGACCCGCTCGCGGGTGTCGGGGCGGACGTGCTCCGATCCCGCTGCCACGCGCGAGACCGTCTGGGCCGAGACACCGGCCAGGCGAGCCACATCGCTCATCGACGGCGCTCCCTCCGCGCCCCGGCTCTGCTCTGGCATGACGCGAGGCTATCAGGATTGTCAGGGGTGTCCGCAGCCTGACACATGATGACGTTAGCACAAAGGGCCTCTTTCGAGGCCGATGAAGTCGAAATCTTGCCGGTAGATGTAGCCTAAAGCGCGGATCTCGTCTATGGTGTTAACGTCAACACCAAGACGTTGCACCGATGCGCGTCCTCTGTTCCCGCCAACCCCCAGGGAGCCGAACAATGATCGTTCCTAGACACTTCGAGGACCTCGGCGTCCTTCACGAGCACACGCTGCCGCCGCGCTCCTACTACGTGCCCGCGTCCCGTCCCATCGCCACCAGCCCCTGGAGGCGGGAGGACTCCGACCGCTTCCACCTGCTCAGCGGGCAGTGGGCCTTCCGCTACCTGCCCAGCATTCACGAGCTCACCGAGGCCTTCTGGGAGCAGGACGCCCCCGAGGCTGCCGGCGAAAGCGGTGAGTCCGGCCCTGCCACTGTCCCGGAGGGCTTCACCCGGATCCAGGTGCCCAGCACCTGGCAGTACCTGGGCTACGACGTCCACCAGTACACCAACGTGCGCTACCCCATCCCCTTCGACCCGCCCCACGTCCCCCAGGACAACCCCTGCGGCGCCTACATCCGCGACTTCGAGTACGCCCCGGACCCCGCCGCTCCCAGCACCTACCTGACCTTCGAGGGCGTGGACTCCTGCTTCTACGTGTGGCTCAACGGCACCTACGTCGGCTACAGCCAGGTCTCCCACGCCTCCGCCGAGTTCGACGTCACCGAGGTCATCCGCCCCGGCGCCAACCGCCTGGCCGTCCTGGTCCTCAAGTGGTGCGACGGCACCTACCTGGAGGACCAGGACAAGTTCCGCACCAGCGGCATCTTCCGCGACGTCTACCTCCTGAGCCGTCCGGCCGCCGTCCTGTTCGACTACGTCACCACCACCTCGCTCGGCCCGGTGGTCGGCCCCGGCTTCGACGCCGGCCCGGCCACCGCCGTCGTCGAGGTCCAGGGAGCCTACCGGGGCGGGACCGTCCCCACCTGCGTGGAGCTCATCGACCGCGACGGCTCGGTGGTCGCATCGGGCGACCTGGAGCCCTTCGCCGGCGACGACGGCTACACCCACCGGGCCCGCCTGAGCGTCCAGGGCCCCCGTCTGTGGAGCGCCGAGGACCCCTACCTCTACACCCTGGTCATCACCACGCCCGACGAGGTCATCACCGACCGGGTGGGTATCCGCGAGGTCGAGGTGAACGACGCCGTCGTCCACCTCAACGGCCGGCCCATCACCCTGCGCGGCGTCAACCGGCACGACTCCGACCCCGTCACCGGGCCCGTCGTCGACCTGGAGCACATGCAGTGGGACCTGCGCCTGATGAAGGAGCACAACATCAACGCGGTGCGCAGCTCCCACTACCCCAACGACCCGCGCTTCTACCAGCTGTGCGACGAGCACGGCTTCTACGTCATGTCCGAGGCCGACAATGAGAGTCACGGCACCCAGAGCCGCTTCCTGGCCGACCCCTCCTGGGACAACCAGGTCGAGCACTGGAACGAGCCCATCGCCGACAACCCCGAGTGGACCGAGGCCACCGTCGACCGCATGAGGCTGTGCGTCCACCGCGAGAAGAACCGCCCCAGCATCATCTCCTGGTCCGCCGGCAACGAGTGCTCCTACGGCTGCACCCTCGAGGCGGCGCTCTTCTGGGCCAAGGACTTCGACCCCACACGGCTGACCCACTACGAGAGCTCCTACTACCGGGACTCCAAGCGCCGCTACGACTACTCCTGCATCGACCTGTACAGCCGCATGTACCCGGCCATCGAGGAGATCCGCGACTACCTCGACTCCGACCCCGACAAGCCCTTCATCCTCGTGGAGTACTGCCACGCCATGGGCAACAGCCCCGGTGACCTCGAGGACTACTGGGAGATCATCCGGGCCGACGAGCGCATGTGCGGAGGTTTCGTGTGGGAGTGGTGCGACCACGCGGTCTCCGCCGGGACCAGCGATGACGGCCGGCCGATCCAGCTCTACGGCGGCGACCACGACGAGGCCGTCCACGACGGCAACTTCTGCGTCGACGGGCTCGTCTCGCCCGACCGCGTCCCCCACCCGGGACTCGCCGAGCTCAAGAACGTCCAGCGCCCCGCCCGCGTCATCGAGTACGACCAGGAGGAGGGCCTGCTCACCATCCAGAACGACCTCGACCACACCGACCTGTCCCAGTACCTGCGCATCTCCTATGAGGTGCGCTGCGACGGCGTCGTCGTGGACCGCGAGGACCTCGACCTGGTCGAGCCCGTCCCGCCGCGCACGAGCGTCATGCTGCGCTGCGAACCGAAGGTTCCGCCCACCGGACGCTGCCACCTGCTGGTCACCTACCGGCTCGCCCGACCCGACTCGCTGCGGGCCGCCGGCCACGTCCTGGGCTTCGACGAGATCGCCCTGCGCAACGCCGACAGGCGCCACCGGTGGGTCGCCTCACTCGCCGACCGCCCCATCGGCGAGACCCATCTGCCGGTCAGACGGGAGGGCACTCGGATCGAGATAGACAGCGACAGGCTCAACTGCGCCATCGACACGCGCACCGGCCTGCCGGTGTCCCTGTCCTCGGAAGGCCGCGAGCTCCTTCAGCGCCCGGTGGAGCTCAACATCTGGCGGGCGCCCACCGACAATGACCGTCACGCGCGCCTGGAGTGGGAGCGCGCCCACTACCACCAGGCCGTGGCCCGCGCCTACGGCGTCGACGTCGATGAGGCGCCCGGTCGGGTCACCATCAGCGCCGACGTCGGCCTCGTGGCGCCCTCGGTCCAGCCGGCCCTGCGCGGACGGCTCATCTGGAGCCTCACCGACGACGGCGTCCTGAGCCTGGGGATGCGGCTGCGCCGGACGCTGGGCTTCCCGAGCCTGCCGCGCCTGGGGCTGCGCCTCTTCCTGCCCGAGGCCATGAACCAGGTCGACTACTACGGCCTGGGCCCGCAGGAGAGCTACGTCGACAAGCGCCGGGCCAGCCACCACGGGGCCTTCAGCGCCGAGGTCGTCGACCTCCACGAGGACTACATCCGGCCCCAGGAGAACGGCAGCCACGCCGACTGCAACGAGGTGATCGTCTCCGGGGGCGGGCTGAGCCTGGCCGTCGTCGGGTCGACCCCGTTCTCCTTCAATGCCTCCCGCTACACGCAGGAGGAGCTGGCCGCGCGCCGCCGCAACACCGAGCTGACGCCGTCGGGCAGCACGGTCCTATGCCTCGACGCCGCCATGGCCGGTATCGGATCCAACAGCTGCGGTCCCGCCCTGCGGCCCCGCTACCAGGTGGACAGCCATGAGCTGGGGATGGAGCTCCATCTCCTGCTCAACACCCTCAACCACACCAGCACTCCCAACGAGGTGAAGCCATGAGCAGCGAGTCTGCCGGCAAGAAGGCCGGTGCCCCCACCGCAGGAACCGGCCTGGAGGCGGCCAGCGAGAGGAAGTACCTGAAGTGGTACAACAAGGTGGGCTACGGATCGGGCGACGTCGCCGGCAACGTCGTCTACGTGCTCCTGTCCGCCTTCGTCATGATCTACCTCACCGACACCGCCGGTCTCAACGCGGGCGTCGTCGGCACGCTCATGATGGTCTCCCGGCTCTTCGACGGCTTCTCCGACATCATCTTCGGGGCGCTGCTGGACCGCACCAACACGCGGATGGGTAAGGCCCGCCCGTGGATGCTGTGGGGGTTCGTGGGGTGCGCCGCCATGATCATCGCGATCTTCGCGATCCCCACGAGCCTGGGGGACACCGCCAAGTACGCCTGGTTCTTCATCGCCTACACGCTGCTCAATGCCGTCTTCTTCACGGCCAACAACATTGCCTACTCCTCGCTGACCGCTCTCATTACCCGCAACGGCGCCGAGCGCGTGCAGATGGGCTCCATCCGCTTCATGTTCGCCTTCGGGACGAACCTGCTCATCCAGAGCGCCACCGTGGGCGGCGTGGCCCTGTTCGGCGGCGGCGCCGTCGGCTGGCGGACCATGGCGATCCTCTACGCGCTGCTCGGCCTGGCGGTCAACACGATCTCGGTGCTCTCGGTCAAGGAGCTGCCGCCCGAGGAGCTGGAGGGCGAGGGTGAGGATGAGCCCGAGGATGACAAGCTCTCGGTCGCGGAGTCGGCCAAGATGCTCGTGTCCAACAAGTACTACCTCATCATCCTCATCGTCTTCCTGCTCACCCAGATCTTCACGGCCATGCTCAACATGGGCATCTACTTCATGACCTACATCCTGGGGGACGCGAGCCTGCTGGGGACCTTCGCGTGGGCCATCAATATTCCGCTCATCGTGGGGCTCATGATCACGCCGCTGGTGGTGAGCCGGTTCGGAGGCATGTACCGGATCAACGTCATCGGGTACGTCATCGCGACCCTCGGGCGGCTCGGGGTGCTTGTGGCGGCCTACATGCACAACATCCCGCTCATGCTGATCCTCTCCGGGGTCGCGGCCCTGGGCATGAGCTCGCTGCAGGGCACGCTCAACGCCCTGATCGCCGAGGCCTCGGAGAACACCTGGCTGCGCACCGGCAAGCGCATCGACGGGCTCATGTTCTCCTGCACGTCGCTCGGCGTGAAGGTGGGTGGCGGTATCGGCACGGCCGCTTCCGGATGGCTGCTGTCCGCGTCCGGCTACGACGGGCACCTGGACGTCCAGCCGGGATCGGCCATCCAGATGATCTACGTCATGTACGTGTGGCTCCCGCTCATCGCCAATGCGCTCATCCTCTTCCTGCTCACCCGGCTGGACGTTGAGAAGGTCAACACCCGGCTCAAGGAGGAGGCCGACGCCCGGGCCGAGGCGGAGGCCGGCG